>CAUJFU010000092.1 GCA_963169055.1 Myxococcota bacterium | reverse complement strand
CGCACCACCCCCACCCGCCCCCAAAACCCCTCCTGCCGCGACCTTTACACCACCCGCGACCTTTACACCACCCAAAGCCCCCCCTGCTGCGGCTTTTGCGCCCCCTGCGCCCCCTCCTGCTACAGCCTTTACACCCCCTTCTGCTGCGGCCTTTACGCCACCACCAGACTTTGCGTTTACACCTGATCGAAACTATCTCGCCAAAGCCCTCGAAGGTTCGCGCAAACGCTTCCGCCACCCTGCCGCTGCACCGTCCTCGTCGGTCGAAAGCGCTCAAACCGAGTACATCCGCCAACTTTCACAAGACGTCATCACCCGTATCGCTTGGGAAGTCGTCCCCGAACTCGCTGAGATCATCATCCGCGAAGCCCTTTCCAAACAGCCCCGCTCCTAACCCCCCCATGCAAGTCATCCTCACAGGTACATCGCGTGAGCAGCTTGCGACTTTCCAAACCGCCTCGATCCTAAACCCCCATGCAAGCGCAAAATCCTCCACAAACCGCTCGAATACCCCATCGGATCTTGCCGGCGTTCCCGCCGTTTGCACTCCGCCCTCGCTCCGCTCCTTTCCCTCTCCGATATCGCCGCCACAACGTCTCTCTTCCATTTTCTCCTTGACCCGCCCGCCTCCAAAAGGCATAGAGAGCTTCACCGTTCGCAAACCAACAGCTTGTTGTCCTTTGCGCAACATCTCTCGGAAAAAAGAAGGCTGATCGCATGGAATGGCTAATTCGTTTACGACTGAGCGGTATCGTAGTGCTATTGGGTCTTTTCGTCGGAGGCATCGGGGCTTTGGTTGGGGCAAAACTCCCGTTGTGGTTGATCGGCTTGTTGGTCTTTGGTGCGTCCATGTTGTTTTTGCCCGTCCCTCGGCTTCCACACGCTTATTCACAAGAAGACTTGGAAAAAGAACTCCACGATCTACAACACGCCCTCTCAGAGATCCGCTCGATCGAAGAAAAGCTCTCTCAGATCCAACAAGAGATCAAAGACACGGGTGTCCTCAAACAAGAGCAGATCAAAGCACTTGACCTGCGCTTTCAATCTCTGCGGCAGATGACCCCCGAAACGACCACCACCCTCCGAGAATTGTTGTTCGGCGACCAAAGGCGCACGCTTTCGGTGATCGTCGTGATGCTTTCTCTGATGGCTCTTGCCGCCGCTGGTTTTGTCCCAACCTTCGGACGTTGGCTCTTTTAATCCCCTCCATCCCAAGATATCCGGAGCCTGTCGTGTTAGAAAATCCATCCCAAACACCCATCCCGTGGACCCACGCCGAACTCGATCAACTCATCACCAAAGCGTTCGAAGAAGACACCACTGGCGGTGATATCACCTCCGAGGCGATCTTCCGCCCTCGCCAACGTGTCACCGCACGCGCAATCGCCAAAGCCCCTCTCGTGGTCTGTGGCCTCCCCGTTGCTGCACGCGTCTTTTCTTGGCTCGATCCAAACACCCGATGGACCGCTCATTGCGAAGAAGGCCAACACGTCACGCCTCAAACCGTTTTGTTTACCGTCGAAGGTGCCGTACGTTCGGTGCTTTCCGCAGAGCGCATCGCTCTAAACTTGCTCCAACATCTGAGCGGTATCGCGACCCATGCACGACAATTCGCCGACGCCGTCGCGGGCACACACACTCGCGTCGTCGATACACGCAAAACCTTGCCCGGGATGCGGGTATTCCAACGCTACGCTGTCCGTGTCGGTGGATGCTTCAATCACCGCTATAACCTCGGAAGCGGCGTATTGATCAAAGAAAACCACATCCGCGCTGCTGGCTCCATCGCACGCGCCGTCCAAGCCACGCGACAATACGCCCCTCACCTCCTCAAGATCGAAGTCGAAGTGACCAATCTCGACGAACTCTTACAAGCCCTGTCTGTCCAAGCCGATGTGATCTTGCTCGACAATATGTCCAACGAGATGATGCGCGAAGCCGTCCAATTGACCGACAAACGCGCCATTTTAGAAGCCTCGGGCAACGTCTCGCTCGAACGCGTCCGTTCTATCGCAGAAACGGGCGTGGACTTTGTCTCCGTTGGCGCACTCACACACTCCGTACGTGCCGCCGATATCAGCCTGCTTGTTCACCTCGAAGACCTTTCCTCTGATCCCTCCCAAGCCGAATCCTCTGCTTCTCTTCCCACGCAACTGAACGCATCGACCTCCTCCCCTCCAACCCAACCCACCGCCTCTTTCACTTCGAACTCCTCCAAACAAGCCGATGCCTCCGCCTCTTCCTTCGCCTCCGATGCCTCCGCCCCCTCATCAAGCCTTCCCGCTCTCCCTTACCCAAACCTCGACCAAGCCCTCGCCAAACAAGAAGCCCCCGTCGGTCCCTATCTCCCCGCTGTTCGGACCTTCTACCTCGAAGTCGCCTCCGATCTCGCAAAGATCCTTGGCATCCCACCTTCTCCGTCCAAACAGGCCGCATCATCCGATACCATCGAAGCCGCAACCTCAGCATCCCAAAACGCCGCATCATCCGACACCATCGAAGCCGCAACCTCGACATCCCAAAACGCCGCATCATCCGACACCACCGAAGCCGCGACCTCGACATCCCAAAACGCCGCATCATCCGACACCACCGAAGCCGCGACCAAGGCGCAAACCGATCCGCCGCCGCAAACCTCGCTGCCCTCGCGCTTCCAAGAGACCTTACTTCCAAAACTCCGAGAGTCTTTGTTTCTCTCACGAGGGATTCGTATCCCAAGCTGTCTCGTCGAAGAAAATCCGCAGATCCGCTCGGGACACTTTGCTTGTTGGATCGAAGGAACCCATGCAGGCAGCGGCGAGATCCCCGTGGATAGGCTGTTGGTGGGAGCCACCCCTCAAGAACTTCGGATCTTTCAGATCGAAGGCCGCAAAACCCTCCATCCTCTCAGTATGCGCGACGCCTCATTCGTCTCAGAAACCCACAAAACGCGACTCAAAGAAGCCTACATCCCGCTGTGGAACGCCGAAGAACTCCTCATCCTCCATCTGACCGCGATCTTGGAACGCCACGCCGAACGCTTCCTTGGCACACAAGCCCTGCGCACAGCGCTCGATATCATCGCCCACCACGAACCCACACTCGTCGCACAAACTCTCGATCGCTACCCGCTCAGCACTCTCCGCCGCATCCTCTTGTTGCTCGCCGAAGACCGCCTCTCCTTGTGCAACCTCCACCGCATCCTTGAGTCGCTCCTCGAAGTTCCCCCCGATATCCAAGATATCGAACCCATCGCAGACGCAACACGCCGATCCATGCGGCGCTATCTGTGCCAGCCCTTCGCTGTTCAAGAAACCCAACTGCTCGCCTACAACCTCGCCCCCCATCTCGAACTCCTGCTCCAACACCTCTTCCTTGGGCGTCCCCTGCCCGAAGGAATCTCTGCCCCCACCAGCATGGCCCCGATCCAAGCACTCTACAACACCTTGCAGCGCCGCTTTCGGGCACTGCCTTCGAGCGCAACCCTCCCGCTGCTACTGGTTCGCGATCACGCCCTACGGCGCCCCCTTCAACGCGTCCTTCAACGCGCCTTTCCTTACTGTGGTGTCTTGTCTTGGCAAGAGATCGATCCCGATTATGATGTGATGATCATTGAAACCTTGGATCACGATGTCCTCGAATTTTCATCCCACAAAGACACCGCATAACCTCAAGGCGATCGACCAAATCTCCCTATCCTCCGAAAGGATCGGAATGTCACAACCCAGCGCAACTTTGCTCGAAGCCGAAGACTTCACCCCCGAAGATCTCGAAGTGGCCGACCCCGTCGTCTTTCCGCTCGACGATCCCTCCGAAGATACCCAGCGCGCCCTCCACAAGATCTGGGCCCGCCACCAACTCACCCCTTACCTCCGCCGTTGGGAAGAAGCCTACGTCCCGCCTATCCCCGATGCGATCTGGGCCTTCGATTGGCGCGCTTGTGACGTGGGCTGTGGCTTCGGAATGTTTGTCCTGCGCGAAAGCGCCCACCATCCGTCCCGCGCTTACCTCGGCATCGAAAAAGGTACACGCCGTGGCATCGGCCTCGCCAAACGCGCCCAAGCCTCCGAGCAAAATAACCTCTTCGCGGTTCACGGAAACGCCATCCCCTTACTCGCCGAGATCCCCGACCAAAGCTTCGACCTGATCACCCTCTTTTATCCGAATCCTTGGTGGCCCACCAAGCACCGAAAAAAACGTTGGGCTTTCCATCCGCTCTTGCCCAAACTGGTGTCTCTGCTCAAGCCGAACGCCACCCTGCTCCTAACCGCCAACGAACGCTTCTACCTCTGCGAGTGGTTGTATGCCTTGCGCCATCACCCAGACGTCGCTCCTTTCCTCGTCGAAGACTATGTCGGCCCGATCCAAGAAACCGTCGGAAGAACACACTTTGAAGCCAAATACCTCGAACACGCGATCGCTTGCGGAGAGATCCGTTTCAAGAAAAAAGTATGATAGAAGGACAGACGAATGAACCGACCCCATGCGCGTATTCACCCCTTTGATTGCCAAGCCGCTGCTATCCATTCGACGCGGGGGATCTTTTGCAATCGTACGCTGAACCTACGAACCATCCGAGCGATCGGCTACGATATGGACTACACCCTCGTCCACTACAACGTCGAACGTTGGGAAGAACAAGCCTACGAGGCCACACGCCTTCGGCTCGAACGCGAAGGATGGCCCGTCAAAGGACTCACCTTCGATCCGCAACGCATCGTGCGCGGTTTGGTATTGGATCTCGAACTCGGAAACATTATCAAACCCAACCGCTTCGGATACATCACACGCGCCTCTCATGGCACGCAGATGATGGACTTCAACCAGATGCGCGAAGTCTATGCCCGCACTCTGATCGATCTCTCGGATCGGCGCTATATCTTCCTCAACACCCTGTTCTCGATCTCGGAAGCATGGCTGTTTGCGCAACTCGTCGATCTCATGGATCATGGCATCCTCACCCAAGTCCCAACCTACGAAACTCTCTACAAAACAGTCCGCCACGCCATCGACACCACCCACATGGAGGGCGAACTCAAAGCCGAGATCATGCAGCACCCCGAGCTTTATGTCGAACTCGACCCCGATATCCCGCTTGCGCTGCTCGATCAAAAAAGCGCAGGCAAACGACTTTTGCTGATCACAAACTCCGAATGGTTCTATACACGTTTTATGATGCGTTACGCCTTTGATCGCTTTTTGCCCAAAGGGATGACGTGGCGCGATCTGTTTGAATTGGTCGTCGTTTCCGCACGCAAGCCTGATTTCTTCTCTCTACGCGCCCCCGTCTTTTCGGTCGTGGACGAAGAAAATGGCCTCTTGCAGCCCTACATCTCCAAACTACAAAGCGGTGGCGTCTATCTTGGCGGAAATGCCGGACTGATCGAGTCTTCTCTCGCCCTCTCTGGCGAAGATATCCTGTACGTCGGAGACCACATCTACGGCGATGTGACGGTTTCCAAAAGTACGCTGCGTTGGCGCACTGCCTTGATCTTGCGCGAACTCGAAGCTGAACTCGAATGTGTCGAATCCGCCCGCCTTCAACAAGAACAAATCAACGTCATGATGGAAACCAAGGAAGCGATGGAAGCCGAACTGTCGGCACTTAAACTCGATATCTTGCGCAAAGAACACCACTACGGACCCATCACCGAAACCCCCGAAGCCGAACTCCGTCAACGCGCCAAACAACTCCGTGAAGAACTGGTCGCCCTCGATAACCAGATCTCCCCTCTCGTTGCCGAAGACTCCGAGCGTGTCAACCCTTATTGGGGCTATCTGATGCGCGCTGGCAACGACAAAAGCCATCTCACCCGCCAAGTCGAGCGCCATGCCGATATCTATATGTCCCGTGTCTCCAACTTCCTCTTCTATACGCCGTTTATGTACTTCCGCTCTCCTCGCGGCTCCATGTCACACGATATGCCCACCCTTGAGATCCCGCCCTCTCCTCACCTCACTCCCCGCCCTCCGACCCTCTCCTAATCCCTCTCAAAGCCTTTGCCCCCTCACAAAAAAGGACACCCACCAGACCCCCCTGTCAACCGCGTAAGTCCTATCCTTCTACGGACGTAGCGTCTTGCGCAAGATATCGCGAACAAAAGGCGCAATGATGCCTTGGATATACCAACGCTCTTCGATTTTTCTCAGAAAAAGAAACACGTCATTTTTATTACTGTCTACTTCAGAAAAAAAGAGAATATTGTACGAACCAAAAAGCTGCTCTCCGCCTTCTGCGATGCGCTTGGTGACATCTTTTTTCGCGTGAACAGCGTGAGAGCGTGCAATATAGGCGTGCAAAAAGACGGTTTGCAGATCTTTGGTCAAAGCAGGAAGCTGCGCCTTGAGCGCCTCACGCAAGGCGGGATTCATCGTTGGCGCAAGGACATCTTGATAAGCATTGTCTTTGCGCAAAAGGCTTGCGAAAAAGTGCAAGATCGCCGCTGTGGGGCTTGCTTGCCCCGGGGCCAACGTCTTCGCTTGCTTCGCTTGGTACACCAGCGGCTGTACGCCAAAGGTGTGCCATCCCGCAAAGTCCCCATCGACCGCGATCGATGTCGCTGGCTCCACCCAAGGCGACGCGACCACGCCTTGCGGCTTCCATATCGTCGCTCCCATCGGCTTTTTCAACGGAACGGTTGTTACCATCAGCTTTTTCAACGATGCTGCCGCTCCCATCGGCCTTTTTAACGATGCCCCCACCTGTATTTTGGACGCAGCCATCGTCCTTGCTCGCTGTTTTGAGCGGGTCGCTGCGTCGATCTGTGCTTTGGATGCGCCCTTAGCGTCACCTAACGCAACGGCCCGTCTCACCGAGGAGAGCGCACGCGATTTTGGCGGAGAAGTTCTGTGGGAGGTGGCCGCGACGGCTCTTGTGGGCCGCGCAATGGCCACGATGCGACGCTGTTTTGGACGAGTACGCAAAGAAGGAAAAGCGACCTGCGATGTAGAAAGAGCCTTTTGATGGGCCTGTTCGATCATCTTGAGCAACAGCGGGATCGCAGGGGTTCCGATCTTTTGGATAGCTTCTCCTGCGTAGCGACGGACGATGCTGCTTGGATCGTGAAGCGCACGGCTGATCTCTGGGAGTGCAAGACGGCTTTTCGGCCCCATGTTCCCGAGCGTACGGATCACATAACCGCGCACAAGGGCTTGGGGATCTTGGGTGGCCTTAATTAGCGCATCGAAGGCTTCTTGCGCCTCTTGTCCCATCTCGCTCAAGGCCGATGCTGCGCCGATACGGAAGTTTTCGCTCGGATGAACCAATGCTTCACGCAGCGCAGGAAGGGCCGATCCGCCCATCTGCGAAAGAGAAAAAGCCGCAGACGCTCGGACTTGGCTTACAGGATCCGCAAACATCCCGATCAACAAAGGGATCGTCGCGATCGCTTGCTCGCCTAGATCACCCAAACGAGAAGCCGAAGCCGCACGCACACGCGCCTCCGCGTGGCGTAGCCCCAAACGCAGCATCGCGATATCTTTGGTTTGCTTGATCTGCTCGATCAACGCATCATCCGCATGGCCCACAGCCGCCATCCACCCACTAAAACAAACAAACAAGACAAAAAACAGAAATTTTCGCATGGATCGACCTCCGATTCAATCGCAGTAAGAGTCACGTAATTCGGTAGAGGTATGGGGCTTTGCCCCAGACCCCACAAGGGACTAACGCCCCTTGACCCCGTATTGGCGGGACGAACAGACGTTTTTCACACCAACGACTCTGCCGCTTGGGGTGCCACGAACACGGGGTTTTTGCCAACTACATCATCTACTACAGCAAGCAACACTGTTGTTGTCCAAAAAAACATCGAGCGCGTCACCTTTGTTGTGGAAAAATCAGACCGCGTGCTTGACACGGAGACGAACGCCACCCACATGGAATGGCTTGGTTATGCTAGACGTCTCAACGAAGCACCAAACTTTCTGCTCAAAAAGAGATGGAATGTTGCGCAGACTGTCTGGTATAGAAAGCCCCGTTATTCCTGTAAAGCACACAAGGATCACAAAGTCGGAATGAAAAAAACGGAACTCAACCGCCTTTTCCTAACAGAAGAAGCCTGCCATTTTGCGGCGATAGAGTCGTGCCACAAAGAAGCTTCCCTCTACAACGTCACCGACGGTAAGGCTGTAGGAACATACCTAGAGCACAAATTTCAAAAATTTTTAGAACAGAAATACAACTACCAAAAAGGCAGTTCTGCGGAAGGCTTGGACTTCCCGCAACTTCTTGTAGACATGAAAGTCACCAGTATACGACAACCGCAGTCTTCTTGCCCTTTCAGTTCCGCAAGGCAAAAAATCTATGGGCTCGGCTACTCTCTTCTACTTTTTGTTTACCAAAAGTTGGACGATCTTACATCAAAAACATCGACGCTCGACATCCAACATGTTGTGTTTATAGAAGAAAACCGCACAGCCGATTTTCAAATGACCAGCGGCCTTTGCCAGATTATCGAGAATCAAGGAAACAAAGAAGATCTTATCGCGTTTATGGTGGATCGAAACCTTCCCATCGACGAGATTCAAGCCGATCAACTCGCAGAGGAGATCTTGCAGAAAAAGCCGACCATCGGTTATTTAACGATCTCAAACGCCCTTCAGTGGAGGCTGCAATATCGGCGCGCCCTTGACAACGCAGGTCAAATCGACGGAATCCTAAAGGTCAGATAGACAATGGCAAAAAAAGATTCTCGAAAAGCGGCTTTTGGAGATTTTCAAACGCCTTACTCCTTGGCTCTAGGAGTCTGCTCTCGCATTTTTCATTACGAACCCACTCCCACATGTATCGTTGAACCAACATGCGGCAAAGGAAACTTTTTGGCTGCTGCCCTCGCGGTATTTCGTTCTTGCACGTTGTATGGATTCGAGATAAATCAAGATTATTTATTCGAAGCACAGAAAAATCTCGTTCAAGCAAATCATCATTTTTGCCCCCTGTTTTTTAAACGAGCCAATTTTTTTGATATCGAATGGGAGTCCTTTTTTCAAACTCTACAGGGTTCCATCATCGTGATCGGGAATCCTCCGTGGGTGACCAATTCAGAATTAGGCCAGCTTAATTCTTCGAATCTACCTCAAAAAAGTAATTTTCAACAACTTACGGGCGTCGATGCGATCACAGGAAAAAGCAATTTCGATATCTCGGAATGGATCAGCATCCGCTTGCTGAACGCATTATCATCGAGAAACGCTACGTTTGCTTTCCTTTTAAAAACAACTGTGGCCAGAAAAATACTAGAACATGCTTGGCTGCATGACCTCCCCATCCACAACACCTCGATTTTCAACATTGACGCCAAGTCACACTTCGACGCAGCCGTGGACGCTTGCCTTTTTGTTTGCCAAACAGGCACGATGGGCGAAAAGATCTGCCCTGTTTACAGAGATATCGATTCAAACGAGGTCATCCGTACGATTGGATACACAAATGGTCGTTTGGTAGCCGATGTTTCGGCAAGCAAAGTAGTCGCCCAGTTCAGAGCAAACACAACAGAGGAAGACTGGCGCTCAGGGATCAAGCACGACTGCGCGCCCGTGCTAGAATTAGTCCGAACGAATAGCGCCCTATTCAATCAATTGGGTGAGACGGTTGAAATAGAAGAGCAGCATTTGTTTCCTTTGTTCAAAAGTTCTGATGTCGCTCACCAAAAACAACAGCAAGAACGTTTTCTGATCGTGACGCAAAAAAAACCAAACGAAGACACCAACCTATTGATTCAATCTTCTCCGAAAGCTTGGGCGTATTTGATACAACACCTCAGTTTTTTTGAAAAAAGGAAAAGCAGCATCTATCAAGGAAAATCCAGTTTTTCCATATTTGGGGTGGGCGAGTACACATTTTTTCCTTGGAAAGTCGCGATATCTGGGCTGTACAAGTCACTGCACTTTTCAGTCATTCCACCTATCAACGGAAAGCCCGCTGTTTTTGATGATACCGTTTATTTCATACCTTGCCGCTCCGAAGAAGAAGCCGTATTGAAAGCAAATTTATTAAATTCTGGTGTTGCTCACGACTTCTTCTCTGCGTTTGTTTTTTGGGACGCGAAGCGCCCGATCACAGCCCAAATCCTCAAGCAGCTAAGCCTGCGCAAAGTAGCGGAAGAACTCGGCTGTTTGCGTGACTTTGATGGAATTACATCAAAAACCAACCCAGAACAAAAGCAGTCTTCCTTCCATTTTTGAGAAGCGCCTTTTTTATGGGCGGCGTTTTACAACAACCACAGTCCTTGCAAGGATATCCGCCAAGGTCTGCAAACGGCTATGCTTCGAGATCACCGTCGCGTACCCTATCGGCGCAAGAAACAGGCACAATGCGCGCCCCAAGACTTCGCGCAGTACAGCCGCCCCCAACGATATCGGCGCAGCGTCTTCCGCCCGCACCAACGAAAACCCAAGTAACCGCTTGGCGGGACTGCCGCCCCATCCCCAAGTGGTCATCGCAAAGTAAGCGAAATACGCCGATATCTGCACCACCGCCACCCACCGAGCCGAGAGCGACCATTCCAAAGCGAAAACATGACGAGAACAAAACACCACCATCCACCACGCCGTAAAAAACAGCAGATGATCCCACAACGAAGCCAAAAAACGCCAGCGCATCGACACGATGCGATACGCCCGCCAGATCGCAGGATCTGTGATCGCTCCGCAAGTAGAGCAACGCGCAGGAGCGGATTCTTCGGGAAAAAAGCCAGCACCACAAGCAGGGCAACGATGTTGTCTCATGTTTGAACTCGATCTCGCTGAAGAAAAGGGCCGGTTAGGGCTTGGATTCGACGATCTGTGGCTTGCCGAATTGTTCCAAGGGCAGATCGAACTGCGGAGCCCATCCCACGACGACGATCACAAGGCGCTTGGGATCGATAAACTTCTTGGCGGCTTGTTGGATCTGTTCGGTTGTGACGGCGGCTAGCTGCGCACGGTAGCGGATCAAGTGATCGGACGGATAACCGAGCAGATCGAACAGCGCTTGTTGGTACACGATCTGCGCGGGAGAATTGAAGCGGAAGACATAACGATTCAGTAGCGTCTTGCGCGTCAATGCGAGCTCTTGTGCCGTGATATCGGCCTTTTCGTGCATCTTGGTCACCATCTGCTTCATCAACGCAAGCGAACGGCCCGTCGTACTCGGCTTTGAACCCGTGTAGGCAATAAAAAGTCCCCGATCTTTTGCATCCGACAACTGAGAGCCCGCAAAATAGGCCCATCCACGCATGCTTCGGATCTCGGTGGTGAGGCGGCTCGAAAAGCTCCCCCCACCGAGGATATGATTCATAAACTCACCCGCTGCGGCCAATGGATCATGCCGTCTGGGGCCGATATTTCCGAACAAAACAAAGCTTTGCGGAAGAGGCTTCGGCACATAGATCAACGCGGGCGGATGTTGTGAGGGAGCGGGCTTGAGCGAGGGAGGCTGAACGGGTTGGGGCCGCCAATCGCCAAAGACTCGCTCGATCGCCGCTTGCATGGCTTGGGTCTTAAAGTCCCCCACGATCGCAAGACGGATATTGTTGGGAACAAAATAGTGCTTGTGAAAGGCGATCAGATCGGCGCGTTGGATCGCTTGAAGAGTCCTTGGATCGGCGATCTGCGCCCATCGAGAATCTTTTCCGTAGATCGCGCTGCGAAGTTGACGAAAGCCGATCGCAAACGGATTATCGTTGCGTCGCCGATACTGCTCCAACATCTGCGCTTTCTTGAGGTCGATGCGCTCTTGCGCAAAACGCGGAGAACGCAACATCGCCGCAAGGCGTTGCAATCCCCACGACAAGTCCTTGCGATGCACAGAAAGCCGCGCCAAGCCAGTTTCTTGCTCGATAGAGCTTTCGAGGCGTGCGGCCTTTTCTTCGACAGCCTCATTCAGCGCGTCAGGATCGAGTTCTCCGCTTCCGCCGCTGCGCAAGGTAGTTCCAACGATCTCCGCAAGCCCGATCTTTGCGGGCGGATCATACAATCGGCCTGTATGCGTAATCGCATAGATATCCACCAACGGAAGCTCCCGATCCTCCATCAAGTACAACAACATCCCATTTTTCAAACGAAGGATCGTCGGCTTGGGGGGCGTAAATCGCAGCGGAGCCGCTTGGATCTGCGCAGGGTGACGGCGCAATCCGAGTGGAAGGGGGCGCAAGATCGGCGAAGGGACCGATGTTTCCGCCAACAATGCCCGCATCTGCTGATCCGCCCGCTTGCGTTGTGCTGCCGCCACCGCAGGAGATTTGTGCGCCAATGTCCCGCGTCGACGGGCAAAACGCCCACCTCGACGCGATGGAGCCTTTGCCACCGAAGCATCGCGGATCAACGTCCCAACCGTGCGATTGCTCTCCACAAAGTACGCCTTGGCAACACGCATCACATCGTAAGGCGTGATCTTTTCGATCTCCTTGTAGTGGTATGTAAAATAACGCCAATCTCCGATCGCTGCTTGGCTATACGTCAACTGAGACGCAAGCCCCTCGTTCGAACGCAAGCCCTTGATCTGCTGCATCACCAGCTCGTTCTTGACATTTTGCAGTTCTTTGGCCGTCACGGGCTGGGTCTTGAGGCGCTCCAGCTCTCGATACAAGACTTTTTCGATATCTTGTGTTGTGTGCGGTGCAATGGGTTGTGCCGCAAAGGTAAACAGATTCGGATAGCGCGCCCCGGGATAACTGGAGGCTGAGATGCTTTGAGCGATCCGCGCCTTCACAAGGGCTTGATAGAGGCGCGAGGTGCGCCCCGACGTCAGCAGGTTTTCGATCACGTCAAAGACATAATCGTCCTTGTGCGGAGCCGTCGGTTTATGAAAGCCGATCATCACGCTTGGGCCAGCATCAAAGCGCACTTGGACACGGCGCTCTCCTTGTTGCTTGGGTTCGCGGGTGTGAACTTCGGGTGGCATCTCCCCTTTGGGGATCAACGCAAACGTCCGATACAACAAGGCTTTGGTTTTCTCAATATCGATATCGCCAACGATCGCCCCCACCATATTGCTCGGAACGTAGTAGCGCAAAAAGAACTTGCGCACTTCAGACAGCGGAAGCACCGTCAGATCACTTTGCCAGCCCACTGTCGGATAACGATACGGATGCGCGGAAAAGGCCGTCGCGATGAACTGCTCATACAAGCGGCCCATCCCACGGGACATCGCCATCCGCCGCTCTTCGATCACCACATCGCGCTCGCGGTAATACTCACGAAACACAGGAGCCGCAAGACGACTCGCCTCTTGATGCGCCCACAACTCCAACCGATTGCTCGGCAAGTTGATAAAGTAGCTGGTCAAATCTTTTCCCGTCGTTGCATTCAAGCCCGTCCCTCCAGCAGCTTGATACAATCGGCTAAATTCTTCTTTCTTAACGTAGGCTTCGTGCTGCTTTTGCAACTTGCGCAAACGCCGCTCCAATGCACGCACCAAAAGCGTCTTCTTTCCGCGACTTTGGATCATCGCTCGCGACAACGCTTCGCCTGTACGATTGATCTCCAACAGCACCTTGTGTTCTTTGGCCCAATCCCGCGTCCCCACCACCGTTGTTCCTTTGAACGCCATGTGTTCAAAAAAATGCGCGATCCCCGTCAATCCGGTCTTTTCATCCACGCCCCCCACTCGGATACGCAGATACCCCGAAAAGGTCGGCGTTGCAGAGCGACGCACCAACAAAAACAACATCCCATTTGGCAAGCGCACTTCGACCACACGCGCCCGCAACTGCGCCCCCGGATCGCCCAAAGTCTCTTGTGTCGTTGATGCAGCGGGCTGCTTCGGCGGATTCGACGGAACCACCGAAAAGACGGGGCGCGATGTCGGCGGCGATGCGTACACCGAAGCAACACAAAGCAGCACCATCCAAAACACCCAAGAGACGCAAAGCAAGCCCAAGCCCCCGCTCCACCGCCTCGCGCAAAAAACACAGCGTTGTACCCGAACAAAGATCA
>CAUJFU010000091.1 GCA_963169055.1 Myxococcota bacterium | reverse complement strand
TTTCGACGCGCAATCGCCGCCCTTCAGTATCGTTATCCCGAACAACACGCCTTTTTGTTTCACGATCTCAAAGCCGAACAAGGCGAAAGAGCCGTCCTTTTCATAGCAACGTTTTGGGAAAAAGTGTGCAATTCATCTCGGTGCGGATATCTGCGCCCTATAAGCGCCAAGGTTGGAGGGGATGGGTTGGGGTGCTATATTGTGGGGGGAATCTGTTTGAGAACAGGAGTGACGCAGTTGAAGAGGGAAAGCGTGAAGAATCAACCCGTTGTAGGGGCGGTTCGCGAACCGCCCGCGCCCGAACATGGGCCTTTTTCGTATCGAACTGCGTAAGTCCTATGAGAAGTCGAGCAAAGGAGCGAGAAAGATGCGTGAGCGCGTGGAGATCGAGGTGGACGAGCAAGGACGTTTGTGGGTGCCGCAGACGTTGGGGAAGCGATTGGGTTTGGTTTCGGGGATGGTGTTGGTGGTTTCCGAAGAAGCGGCAAATCGAGCCTATTGGAGTATTCAGCGGCGAGATGGGGAAAAAAAAGACATGCGGAAGTTCGCGGGCGTCGGGTTGTTGCGAATAGAAGGTGCGCTGAAGGATGATCCGCATTGGGATCAGATCATGGAAGAGATACGGCAAGAGAGAAAGAAGGAAAGAAGTGCGGATGGTGCGGAGTGATGAGATACCTTCTCGACACGAACGTTTCTTAGCGGAAGGTGAAGGAGCGTTGGAGGGTACCGCGCAGAGAGCCGTCGGAGTGGAAGGTGGAGAGACGTGTTTCAAATCAACAGCGGTGCCGCTTGGACGGCTGCGAACATGGATCGCCGGCGTTAAGTTGTTTTGTGGGCGAAAGGTTTTGTGATGGAGGAGCGGCGCGTTTAGGTGCGTCGGCGGAGGCGAGAGACGGTGGAGAGTAGGGGGATAAAGGCTCCGGGGAAGTAGAGGGTGAAGTGATCGTTGTCGGAGAGGACGATGGTGTCGAGGGTATAGCCGTGTTTGGCGTAGGTATCGATTAGGCGTTGGCCTGTGGGGTTGAGTTTGTGCCGCCAAGTTTCGGTGCGGGAGACATCGTATTGGGTGATGACGCCACGGCGGGAAGTGGCCATGAGGACGCGGCTTTTGGCACCCGGGAAGACTTCGGCGGGATCGGAGGGGGCGGGGAGAGGGTAGGCGTAGACTTTTTCTTCGTAGAGTTGGTGGTTGGCGTAGGTGAAGGAGACGAGTCCTTCGGGGCGTCGGAGAGATCGGGGGAGTGTGTCGGCGAGCAGGTTTCGGAGCGAAGGTTGGGGGAGAGCGTCGAGGTCAAGGATACGGAAGTAGGTTTTGAAGTGGCCTTCGTCGAGATCCCATCCGAGGCCGTAGAATCGGGCATTTTCATGGATAAGAAAATAAGGATCGGTTTCGATCTGTCGCTGTTTGAGAATGGGGAGAGCGGCTAGGAGCATCTCGTCGGGGTGTTCGACCGAACCAAAGGCGACGCGAGAAGAGTTGACGTGTTCGCCCGAGACGCGGTGGCTGTAGGTGAAATAACTAAAGCCCTCATAGTCCGATTCGGGGGCGCGTTCGGCAAACCATTGGGAGAGCGTAAAACAGCGGTGGATGTAGGCGAGTTCGAGAGGTGTGAGGTGATCGGTGATTGGAAAGAAGGTGGCGTTGTACCATTGAAAGAAACGTTGGTGGATGGATTGGACGTTTCGTCGCACGAGGCGTCGTAAGAGGCGCTGAAACCAACGAAATAGAGGGGAAGAGGTGCTTTGTGGGGTGGGCAAAGAAGACATGGGACGACTCCTTGTATCAAAACCCCCGTGTTCGTGGAGGTTCAAGCGACAGCGCCGTTGTTTTGAGCAACGATGCTTGTTTCGCCAACACGGGGTCAAGGGGCGAAAGTCCCTTGCGGGGCGTGGGGTGGAACCCCACACCAACAAAAAAACAAAAAAGCGAAGGCCGATCAAGCACGGTTCCACCAAGAGAAGAAGGCGCGTTGGAGGAGATGGGGTCGGTCAAAAGGGAGCCTGCGCAGGGTGTAGAGGTGGGAGTGGGCGAAGGGTAGGCGGCGCAAGAAGTCAAGGAGGGGGGAATCGAGGGGTGGCATCCATTGGTCGAGGCGTTTTTGGAAGTCGGGGAGGTCTTCGGGTTTGAGGTCGTAGAGGTTGAAGGCGGTGTCGATGCGGTCGAAGGTGAAGCCGAGTTTTGCGGTAAGGTTTTGAAGGAGAGATAGTTTTTGTTCGTGGAATTCGAGGATGAGGGGGCAATAAGAGAGGAAGATACGGGCGTGGAGGTCGTCTTTGAGGCAAAAGATGGCTTTTTCGAGGAAGCATTGCATCCGATAGGCGTCCCAAGGGGGATCGAGCATCACGGCGTCGTATTGTTGGTGCATGGCGGAGGGCATACCACCGAAGATGAAGTCGGCCTTGTGTCGGTGGATGGAGGGTGCTTTTTGCTCGATGTATTGGTGGAGTCGGTCGTCGAGGTCGGCGACGTGGATCTCGCCAGAGAAGTCTTGGGCGAGAACGAGGCCGATGAGATCGTCGTCACCGAGGAGGAGGACTTTGGCGTCGGGATAGTCGAAGGATTCGCGGAGGCGCTGTGCGCGGCGGGCGGAAGTATCGAGGCTGCAATACAGTTGATCAAAGTCGATGATGGCTTGGGGTCGGTCGGCGAGCAAGTCGGCGATGGGAAGGGGGAGATCGTGTGTGGATTCGGGATAGAGCCAATCAAGGCGCAAGAGATAGCAAGCGGTTTCGCCCAGATAACGGGGAAGATAGCGCTGTTCGAGTTGAAGTTTGTGTTGAGATTCGACGTACCGATAAAGGGGGCTGAGGTGCTGGCGAAGGATTCCAAGGAGTGGGCCGACGATCTCGGCGGGAGTCTGGGGCCAATCTTCGGGCAGTTCGTGTCCGATGAAGGCAAACAGATGGTGGAGGAAGTTGCGGATCCGAAAGCGCGGATGTGTGGGGTGGAGGCGTTGCGTCCATGCGCGATCTTCAGGGGCAGGTGGAAGTGTCCAAGGCGAGGGTGTGTCTGAGGATGCGAGCGAGGGGGTATCCGACGAGGTTGGATCGGACGATGGGAAGGGTGATTCCGTCGGAGCGTGGGTGGGCAACGTAGTGGCTCCTATCAGGAGAGAAGTTTTTTGAGGTTGACTTGGAGGGCGCGGTTTTCGGGGTCGTGTTGGAGGGCTTCTTGCCAGAGTTGTTTAGCAAGTTCGCGTTGTCCGCGACGAAGGGCTTCAAAGCCGCGATCGGTGAGTTGTGCGATCTCTTTTTCGGAGACGATCTTGGCGAAGGGGGATTCTTTGGCGGCTTGGACGGAGCCAGAGGGCGAAGAAGTCTGATGAGAAGCAGAAGGCTGGTGAGAAGCGGAGGTTGGGTGAGAAGCAGAAGGCTGCTGAGAAGCGGAAGTTGAGTGAGAAGCAGAAGGCTGGTGGGATGTGGCGGTTGAGTGAGAAGCGGAAGGCTGCGGGGAAACGGAAGTCGGATGAGAAGCGGAAGGCTTGGATGTGGGGGTGGTTTTGGAAGAGTAGGTGGATTGAGAGGAGTAGGTGGGTTGGGGGTTGGAAGGGAGGGGAGTGGAAGGGAGGGGAGTGGAAGATTTGTAAGGATGGGCGGAGGGAGAGAAGGGAGATAAGGAGGGCATGGGAGTGGGAATGGGCGGAGGGAAGGAGGTAATGGCGTTGAGTTCTCGAGAGGTGAGGATGATGGAGCCGTCGGCGGTGATGACGGAGGTGGTGGTTTCGTGGGAAGCGGATGGATGGGTTGTGGTGTGTGGTGCGGAGGGTTGGTTTTTGGTGTGTGGTGCGAGGGGGGCGGTTGTTTGGGAGGAATGGGGTTTGGGAGGAATGGATGGTGCGGGGGGAGCGGTGGATGGGGAGGGATGGGGAGAGATGAGGATGGAGGACTCAGAGGAATTGGGGGTGAAGTGATCGGGGAAGACGAGGTCAGAGAAGAGGGAGTCGTCGAGTGCAGCGCCATTTTTTGGGGTGGGTCGTTGGGTGCCGTTTTGTGGAGTGATGCGCCAGAGGTCGTCGTCTTCTTCGCGCTTGGTGCTTTGGGAGAGTCCGGCTTTTTCTTCGTCTTCGAGGCGCATGCCTTCCATGATCAAGAATTGCCAGTCTTGGGAGATGGTGTTGGGGAGGTTGTTGGGGAGGTCCATGAGGCGGAAGGTGGTATTTTGGGCTTGAAGGACTTTGAAGAAGGCGGGTTCGCCTTCGAGTCCGGGCCAGATGGCGTGGCAGATTTGCCCATCGCGGATAAAGATCATGCCGATGTGATCGGCGGCGGTGACTTGGAGAGCGGTGGTGCGTTTTCCGAGGCAAAGCATTTGGAGCATATCGGCGACGGAGAGCCCAGAGAGCCGTCCGCTGGGCTGGTTGTCTTTGCGGAGGATCAGGGAGTGAATGAGTTCGCGGATCTTTTCGAGGTCAAAGGGCTTTTGAAAGATCTGCAAGCATCCGAGGGTATGGGCCTGATTGCGGATCTGTTCGACGTTGAGGGCGGTGATGATGATCAGTTGGGTTTCGGGGTATTCGGCGGAAGCCCAGCAAAGCAGTTCCATGCCGCTCATTTTGGGGAGGTTGAGGTCGGTGACAAGGACGGAGACGGGTTGTTCGCGGATGATCTGCTGGGCGATCTCGGCGTCCGAAGCGAGTAAGACGTCGTAGATCTTGTTGTCTTTGTAGAGGACGCGGACAAGGCCCATGACGATGCTTGGTTCGTCGTCGACGATCAATACTTTAGGTCGTTTCATCGGAACACCTCCATCGGTGCGGATTATCGGGGATGTAGGAGGATGTGGTGCTGTGTGTGGTGCAGCGCGAGTGGCGAGCGGTTTGGTTTGTTGTGGGGGGTGACGGCACGAGGATCACGGGTGGGGTGGGGTTTGTGATCATGTTGTGCGATCATGTAGCCTCCAAGAGAGGGAGAAAGATGCGAACGCGGGTGCCTTGTCCAACGAGGCTTTGGATCTCGATGCGGCCTTTGTGTTCTTTGAGGATCTTTTTGCAGATGACCAACCCAAGTCCCGTGCCATGGGGTTTGGTGGTGTAGAAAGCATCAAAGATCTTTTGTTGGTCTTGGGTGGGGATGCCGCATCCGTTGTCTTCGATCTCGACGAGTAAGTTGGATTCATGGACGCGACCAGAGAGGTGAAGTCGCTTTTGAGGTTTGTCGGACGCATCAAGAGCATCGAGAGCGTTGAGGATGAGGTTGAGAAAGAGTTGGCGCATTTGTTCTGGATCGACCCACAAGAGCGGGACTTTGTAAAGCTCGAAGTTGTAAGCGATATGTTCGAGCCGATGTTTGCAAGAAAAGGCGACCAAGTCAAGGACTTTTCGGAGATCGGTTTGTTGTCGTTGAGCTTCGTGGCTTCCGCGCAGGAGGCTGTATTCGGTGAGCAGGTGGCTAAGGCGTTTGATCTCGTCGGTGATCATATCGAAAGCATAGTCAAGTCCGAGAGAAGCGACATCGGGGCGCATGGATTGGATCATGGCTTGGATGCCAGCGAGGGGGTTGCGGATCTCGTGGATCATCATGGAGGAAAGTCGGCCCATCTCGGCGAGTTTTTCGAGCCGAGTCATCTCCCGTTGGAGGTGTTCAAATTGAGTGAGGTCGCTGATGCTGATGAAGATCTCTTCTTGTTGGTGGGCCGAAGTAATGGAGGTGCATCGGTAGCCGAGAACACGGGAGTACGGGGGGTCTCCGATACGCAGGACGTGTTGTTCGCCTGTGGTTTTGAGCCGAAGATGAGGAAACAAGGAGAGCAGGGGTTGGCCGGCCAAGTTTTCCTGAGCCAGAAGATGTTGTGCCGTGTGGTTGGCAAAGAGTACGTAACTTTGGGGATCGACGATCACAACGCCGCAATGGAGTTCTTTGAGTAGAACGGGCGTCGTATTGAGGGTGGGTAGGTTGGTGTGGGTTTTGAGGAAAGCTGGGGCTGTATCGATGGCGGGGAGATTGGTGTTGGTCTTGAGAGAAGAGTTGTCGGGCGTTGTAGGCCGATCCGTCGGTGTGATTTGGGATGAACGCTTGTCGGTGCGGGAAGGAGACGAAGGTTTGGGTGCGGTGGGTGCGGTGGGATGAGGATGAGGATGAGGATGAGGATGAGGATGAGGATGAGGATGGGGATGGGGATGGGTGGTCGATGCGGCGGATGCGGCGGATGCGGCGGATGCGGCGGATGCAGCGGATGCAGCGGACGTTGGGGGTGGCGAAGAGGCGGATGCGGTCGAGGAGGCGTTGGGGTGCTTGCAGGCGGATGAACCAGAGGGATCGATGGGATCGATGGGATCGATGGATATAGCATGCGAGTGGAAGGCAGGAAGGTTGGTGTGAGAGGTGGGGGATGCGAAGTTTTCGGGGGAGACCAAGGCGATGACTTGGTTGCGTTGGTGGGGGATGAGGCGGATGCGGAAGTGTCGGTGTCGGTCGAAGGGGTAGATGTATTCGGTTTCTTGGCGTTTGATGAAGGTGTGTTGGAAGCTACAAGAGCCGCAATAGTCGGTGGCGTTGATGTGCTTTGCGGAGCAGAGGAAGGCTTCGCGGCAACGGACGGACTCGAATTCGTCGTAGTGTTGTTTGGCTTTGTGGTTGATGGGGTGGAGTGTTTTTTGGTGATCGATGAGGAAGACGGCTTCTTGGATGTGATCGAGGGCGATCTCGGCGACGGAAGGTGTGGCCCATTTTTTGGGGGAGGGTGTTGGTGCGTGGGGGTTGTTGTGGGTCATCAGTGTACTCGTGCTGCGTATGAAAAAAGCCGATGGTTGGGCGGTTTAGGAAAGGAGAGAGTGGAAGAGGAGAGAGTGAAGTATGTGCCGCCGAAGGTTCATCGACTGCCTGTTTGGTTTTGGGGTGCTAGGTGGAAGAGAGCAACGATCGAAGTTGATCGAGGAGTGCATCGGTCTCTTCTTGGGGTTGGGGTGACTGTTGTTCAAGAAAGGTGAGGGCGAGGAGTTCGCCGTTGCAATCGAAGAAGCGGCTGTGGAGGCAATGTTGTTGTTCGGTGTAGACTTCGATGGCTGTAAGCTTTCCGAGGGGTAGGTATTCGGTGACTTTTTCGCCGATCTCTTGAAGGAGAGCAGAGCAGATGGGCATGAGTTCTTCCATATCTTCTTTGCCTTCGTAGATCAGGGGGAAGCCGAGGCGATCGGCGACGACAGCGGCGTATCGTTTTTGGGCCTTCCAGCGGGCGATGTGGATGGAAGCGATCTTGTCGCGGGGTTGGCCGTCATGGAGGTGGAGTTTGGGGGAGGGGGTCGTGGTTTTTTGGGCTTCGCGGAAATGGAAGAAAAAGAGATGGGCTTCGAGTTCGGCGATCTTCTTTTTCATTTGTTCGGATTCGTTGCGGATCTTGTCGTAGTCTTGGAGTTTTTGTTCGAGGTATTTTTTTTGGAAGGCTTTTTCTTCGAGTTCGAGGATACGCTGTTGAAGTTGGAGCGTTTCGATCTCACGGGCGTTTTTGATTTGTTCAAGTTTTTTGAAGTCGCGGATCGGGACGGTTTCATCGCTGAGGCCGTTGATGTATTGGCGGAGTCCAAAGAGTTGTTCTTCGAGAGCTTTGTTGGTTTTTTGTTCGGTGGTTAACTGTTCGAGGAGTCCGGCGTGTTGTTTATCGAGGGAGGCGGTTTGTTGTTGGAGGCGGGAGAGGTCGTCTTCTTTTTGGTAACGCCGTGTTTCGAGTTCTTGTTGGGCTTGGGTTTGTTTGGATTGCAGGGCATTGAGTTCTTGTTGGGCTTGGGCTTGCTTGGAGCGCAAGGCTTCGAGTTCTTGTTGGGCTTGGGTTTGTTTGGATTGTAGGGTATCGAGCGTTTGTTGGGCTTGGGTTTGTTCGGAGCGCAAGGTTCCGAGTTCTTGTCGGGCTTGGGCTTGTTTAGAGCGCAAGGTATCGAGTTCTTGTTGTTCGAGGGCTTGTTTGGTTTTGGATTGTTCGAGAGCGAGTTGGGCTTGGGTTTGTTTGGATTGTAGGGCGTCGAGAGCGAGTTGGGCTTGGGACTGTTTGGATTGTAGGGCGTCGAGAGATGGTCGGGCGTCGAGGTTGTGGGGGGCGTTTTGGGCGGTCTCGCTTTCGTCGGAAGGAAGGGTCGAATGTGTTGTGGTGGAGCGTAAGATCGCGGCGAGGTAGCCTGCGGCAAAGAAGATCAAAGCGCCGAGGAGAAGGAAAAAGAAGATCAACCACGCAAGGGTCATGAGGAGAATCTCCAAGGGGGTTGTTGTGTGGGTTGAAGCGGTGTCGTTCGGTGGAACATGGCGATGGGCCTAAGGAGAACGTCGGTGGGAGGCCCAATAAAGTTCGACACGGCGTTGCTTGTATCGAGAGCGTGTGCGGGTGGCTCTGCGGAGGGGGGGAGGTGCAGGGTGAATGCCGATGCGTTGGGGAGAAAGACCGTGTTGGAGCAGTTGTTGTCGGACAACGCGGACGCGCTCTTTTCGGAGCCAGAGGTTAAATTTGAGATCACCCGAAGGGTCGGTGTATCCGAGCAAGAAGACCGAGCGGTGTTGTTGTTTTTGGATGCGTTTCGCCCATGTTTTGAGGCGACGTTGATCTTTGGCAGAGAGGGCGGCTTTGCCAAGGGGAAAAAACAGGCGCAAGAAAGGGCGTTTTTGGATTTGGGTGCGGCTTGAGTTGGGGAGATGCGAGCGGAGGTGCGTGTTGGAGCGCGAGGCGTTGGGGCTTGTTGGAGAGCGAGGGGGTGTGGGGTTTGTTTGTGGTGGGTCGGCGGTTGTGGGTGGGTCGGCAGTTGTGGGTGGGGAAGAGTTCAGAGAGAGAGTCGAAGGCGACGAGTCGTTGTGCGCGGAGGGCGGTGGATTGTTGGGGGGTGTGGAAGGGTCGAGAGAGCGATGGGTAGGGGCATTGCGAAGAGAGAGCGGAGTGGAAGGTTTGGACGGATCGGTGGAAGGCGGAGTTGAGGGTCGTGGTGGAGAGGAGGTTTGTGCGAGCGAAGAGAGGCGAAGCGGGGTGACGTTGGCCGATGTTCCGATGTTTGTGGATTTGGCCGATGTTCCGATGTTTGTGGATTTAGCCGATGTTCCGATGTTTGTGGATTTGGTCGGTGTGTTGGAGGGAGCGGAGTTAGCGGGAGGAGGAGCGAAGTAGGCAGAGAGGAGCCAAGTCAGCCCGAGGATGTCGAGGCATCCGGCAAATAAGCAACAAGAGAGAGCGAGTTGGATGTGTTGTTTACGCCGAATCATGGTGTGCGGATCTTTCGGATGGTGTAGGGGATAAGGAGCTCGCAGAGCGAGTTGGATATTTACCTGCTGAGCAGGCGTTGGAGTTCGTCAGCGCGTTTGCGGCATTCCAAGAAGACCAAGCCGAGTTTGATGCGTTGGTTGGTGAGGATGATCAAGACCTCGTGTTCGGAGAGAGCGTTGACGATCATGTAACCTTTTGCGGCGCGAACAAAGGCTTGTTCGAGTTCGGAGGCGAGGACTTCGGAGGCGATACGTTCGCCAGCGCCGAGGAGGGTGGCGGCCATCGCGGAGATCTCTTCTTCGTCGATCTCGGCGGGGAGCATGGAGGCGATCACGAAGCCGTCCGAAGTGAGGATAGCGGAACCAACGATGTCAGCGGAGGCAGCGCGAATCGATCGCAGGATATCTTGAATTTGCTCAGTTCGTGTGCTCATGCGGTGGGTTCCTTTGTTAGATTAGCTTGGGTGTGATCTCGACAGTGACTTCGCAGATGCCTTCGCCGTTGGCGTTGCACTTGGATTCGAATGCGCGGACTTTTTCGCCGACAAATGTTTCAACGACGCCGGCGACGAAGCCTGTTTCAAAATGACAGATCCGTTGCCCGATGCTGTCCATGCCTGCGCAGGTAATACATTCGTCCAATCCGAGAACAAGGCGGCTGCTTGTCACTTCTCTCGCTTCGAGGCGACCAACGCGCATGTTAAAGACGAACTGGGTGACTTCGTGCAAGTATTCGTCGAGGGTGGGTTTTTTGAGCATTTCTCCGACTGCATGGCCAAAGTCGCGCCCGCTATTTTGGAACACAAGGTTGGCCCCTCGTCCCAACATCTCTTTGACGTAGTTTGCGGAAAAGTGCCGAAAGGCCCGAAACACAAGGATCGGGATATCTGCGCCTGTGTGCGGGCGGTACACTTTGGCAATCGCATCGATCATATCTTTTTCTTTGCTCACGCGTCTTTCCTCCAAAGGTGTGGATCGTTGTGGGTGCGGCGGACAAGGCTGTTGTCGTGCAGCGGGGGTCTCATCATCAAAACACAGCGATATCAAAAAAACAACGCCGAAATAAGCCACAACTGTTTGGCCTTGAATCCGCAAGGAACCGTTGTAATTCATGGCACTTTTTTTAATGATCGAACGGTTGTTTTTTATTCGCATAGGACTTACGCGGTTGCCAAAAAAAGCCGTGTTCGCGACACTTCAAGCGAGAGGGGCGCTGAATTGAAAAACAGTGCTCGTTTCGCCCCTCACGGGGTCAAGGGGCGACAGTCCCTTGCGGGGCG
>CAUJFU010000090.1 GCA_963169055.1 Myxococcota bacterium | reverse complement strand
CCCAAGCGCCCCCCATCTCGCTGCACTGCGCGAAGCACAAGACCTTGACCTTGTGATCCACGATATGGGCGATCAACTCTGGGAAGATCACGATCACGAAGACGCCGTAGCACCTGAGATCCCGATCAAGCGGGCCCCACAGATGACCAACGGCAGCTCAGACGATGTTCCCCAACTGACCGAGATCTCCACTCACGCACACCGCCACGCCCCCGACAACCCCGATGAAGACAGCCTGCAAGTGACCGAGATCTCGATGCACTCGAACAATTATGCGATGGGCGGCTTTTCTCCCTCTCCGGCCTTCGCCGCTTCGGCCCATTTCCCCGCTCCGCCCAGCGCACGCGTCTCTTCCGACTTCTCCCAACTTTCGACGGTTCGCACGCGCAACCCGCTAAGCGCCTCTCCCCCCAGCGATACCGTCGCCGAACTCGATATCCTTCAAGCTCCCGCCCGCAGCGCTCCACCACGCAATGTCCCACCACCCAAGATCCCGCTCATCGGCGTTACCGCCCTTCCATCCACCCGCGTGTACGCAGACACCACCCCCGACCCGCACGACACAGACGACTGGCAACGCGAACGCCTCCCCACCGTCCTTCGGCCCGTTTGGGATTTCTATCGGCGCATGAATCCCCTCGAACGCCGTCTCCTGATGATGGTATGGGTTGGCGTTGTCTTGGTGATCTTGAGCGTCCTTTGGCTGCTTTGGCCCGAAGTCTCCCCTCCACCCAAACCTGAGCCGAGCCCCCGTGCAGGCATCACCCGCCCCAACCAAGAGATCGAGGTCCGTTTCATCTCGGGCTTGATCGACCGACAACCCATCAAAGTTTTCAGCGAAAGTGGCCGATATCTCGGCACAACGCCGATGTCCGTTCGCGGACGCCCACAAAAAGTCATCCGCTATCGTCTCGAACCTTCCGACCCCAACGAACGCCGCTATCAAACCACCCAATGCGATATCTTGTTCGATCCCAACAAAACTCAGATTACCCTCGAACTCACCCCGCGCTAAGTGCCGCTCCTCTGGCTTCAATCCTCGTCCTCCTCTTGTTCGTGTTTTCCTTGGCGGACGAGGACGACTTCTAGCTTTTGCACGCGGATACCTCGGCTGTGCAAGTGATCTTTGAGCGCGGGAAGCCGTTGTTTGAGGGTATGGCGCACCCCTGCATTCGGTGCAAGCAACGTCGCAGAAAGGACTTTGTTTTGAAAAGAGATGCGGATCTGCAAACCGCCCAAGACCTCTTGCTTGAGTTCGATCCAGTATTCGTGCGCTCCTTCGGCGGCTTGGCCGACCAAGACTTGCCCGCCCAGTTTGGACATGACCTCTTGTGGGTTCGGAGCCTCACGTTGCGGAAGGCTGTGTAGCACATCACCCCGTGGATTGAGCAGATCGATATCTTGGATGCCCCCACGCGCATAAGGATCGCTGTACGCCGTCGGCGCGCTGTGCGCTGCCACGCGCACCAAGGCGCTCGGAGAGACCACGACTTCGGGAGGTTTGCGTAACGTCGGATTACCCGTCATAAACGGATCGATCGCTTCGCTTTCGACCTCCAAGGCACGTTGCTCTTGATGTTTCTTCTGAAGAGAGCGGGATATCCGCCCGCTGGCCTTGCGCGCCACGCTCACCTCCCTCTCGCCTCAACATCTTCCACCACACGACACAGGCTAAACACGCATCAAAGAACGTGCGATCACGATACGCTGCACTTCGCTGGTTCCTTCGTAGATGGTCGTCACTTTGCAATCCCGCAATCGGCGTTCGAGCGAATGAAGCTGTGTGCAGCCTTCTTCTCCAAGCAAAGCCACGGCTTGTTGGCAGATGCGGTTGGCTGATTCGGTCGCAAAGGCTTTTGCCATCGCGGCTTGAGCGGAAAAAGACTTGCGTTGATCCTTTAACCAAGCCGCTCGCAAGATCAGCGCTCGTGCGGCCAAAAGCTCCGACTCCATCTGAGCGATCTGTGCGCGCTCTTCACCAAGCAACGAACGCCCTTGTTGCCGCAGCCCTTCGCGCAAATCCTCCATCGCCCCTTTTGCGATGCCCCATGCTTGCGAAGAAACCCCGATCCGACCGCCATCAAGCGCAGTCATGGCGATCCGAAAACCGCCGCCTTTTTCACTCAAACGGCGCGATTCCACAGGGATCGAACAATCCCCAAAATGCAACGAAACGGTCGACGATGCGCGCAATCCCATCTTGTCTTCTTTCCGACCGATCGAAAAGCCTACATCATCGGGCTGTACAAGCACCGTGCTGATTCCTCGGCTGCCTTCGCCGTTATCGCGCACCCAGACCACAAACACCCCTGCATGCGTTCCCGAAGAGATCCACGTCTTTTCTCCGTTGATGATCCCGCGCTCTCCGTCGATCTGCATCTGCGTTCGCAACGACGCCGCATCCGACCCCGCCCCCGGCTCCGATAACGCAAAGGATCCTGCCACGCATTCCCCCGACAAGATCGGCAAAAGATAACGCGCTTGTTGTTCGGACGTCGCAAAACGCGATAGCACCTCGGCCACCATACTGCTCACCGCCACCGTCACCGCCGTCGCACTGCACGCTTGCGCCAACTCCATAATCGATAGCGCATACGCCACCGTCGTGGCCCCCGGCCCTCCGCACGCTTTCGAGACCGTCAGCCCAACCAGTCCCTCCCGCGCATACGCCTGCAACGTCTCCGCTGGAAAGTGTTCTTGTTGTTCCCAACGCCCCGCGTATGGAGCGACTGCGCTACGCGCAAAAGCCCGCGCACGTCTTTGTATATCGTGTTCTTCCGAAGATACTTGAAAATCCATCGCTCTCTCCACCTATGTCGACGCACCCTATGCCGACGCACAAAACGCAAGACCCCGACTATACCTGCCCTGCTTTCGGTTGCAAAGATGATCGCGCCATGCGCACTTGCACCAACACAATCCCACACAAGATCAATGCCCCACCCAACAACAAACGCCCGTCGATCACTTCACGCAAAAAGATCGCTCCCAAAGCCACGCCCACCGGGGGCATCGCGTATGTCACCAACGAAGCTCGCGGCCCCCACACCGCAACAAGGCTGTAAAACAGAAAATACGCCACCACCGTATGAATCAAGCTCAACGCGATCGTCACCCACCATGCCCATCCCTCGGCCTGAGACAGCACCCGCCAAGGCTCCGCCCCCAACAACAACGGCGGGATCATCGCCAACGCACCGATCAACAACGTCGTCCCCGCGATCACCAATGGCTCCACATGCTTGAGATATCGACGAATCACGATCAAGCTCGACGCATAACACGCCGCTGCACCCATCACTGCAAACTGACCTGCCAACGCATCTCCCCCCATCTGCAACGACCCCATCGTACGCAAACTCAAGATCATCACCCCCGCAAATCCCAACAACAAACCACCCAGTTTTTGCCACGTCAACCGCTCATCTTCCACCAAAAAATGCGCCAACAACAAACTAAAAAACGGCGTCGTCGACGTTAAGATCGTCCCCAAACTGCTATCAATGAATTTTTGCCCCCACGACACCAACACAAACGGCAACGCTGTATTCATCACACCCACATAAATCAACGCCAAACGGCCTTTCTCCGGCCAGATCACCCGTCCCGTCCAGCGCAAATACACACAAAATACCGCCGCTGCCAGCGTCAACCGAAACCACACCAATGTAATCGGATCGATCTGCTTCACGACCAACTTGATCAACAAATACGAAGATCCCCAGATCAACGCCAGCGCCACAAAACGCAACCATGCTTGCATCGTGCTTCTTATCCCATCCATACGAAAAAAAGGCACCCCCCACATCCTTTTTGGGGCTTGCCAAAAGAGGCGCACAATGTGTTTCTTAGGGGGATTCTTGGCAAGTGCCCCCACCCTTTCCTGTATCTGTGGGGCGTTCTGTTTTTGTGAGGCGCTCTGTTTTTGTAGGGCGTTCTGTTTTTGTGGGGCGCTCTGTTTTTGTGGGGCGTTCTGTTTTTGTGGGGCGCTCTGTTTTTTGTGGGGCGCTGCCCCATACGCGCTAGGTTAAGCCATGGTTGGCCCCCCCACCTAACACTCGGACACTTCGTCTGTAAAGCCCATCCAGCGGGGGGTCTCTGGCATGGGCAGATTTGGTATCACCCCACAGGCATCGGGTGAAGAAAAGAGACTGAACTGTCATACCGATACGAAAAAGGCCGTTGCTCAGGCGCGGGCGGTTCCCGAACCGCCCCTACAACGGGTTGATTCTTCACGCTTTCCCTTTTCCACTGCCTCATACCAAATCCGCAGGTTGCCTGCTCGCACAGAGCGATGAACATCCCCGTGGATGAGGCAACGGCGTATGCCATACGCCCCTACCTTTCATCACACCCTACACGGAGGTCGTATCCTCCGTCTTTTG
This sequence comes from Myxococcota bacterium, assembly GCA_963169055.1. Lineage (GTDB taxonomy): Bacteria > Myxococcota_C > UBA6777 > UBA6777 > UBA6777 > JAKLKB01. The sequence goes on along the minus strand of CAUJFU010000090.1, from coordinate 174 downwards.
ATGTCTATTTGCGTTTGCTTTGTCTACGATTCTTTCGTTCCCTCCGTCTTCGAGGCAAGGCCATGTTTGCGTTGGGGCGGTTCGCGAACCGCCCGTGTATCGGGACATCGAGCAGCGAACGCACAGGCTCACACAACAACAGCATTTTGTATGAGCAGTTGTTCGACCAAGCAA
>CAUJFU010000089.1 GCA_963169055.1 Myxococcota bacterium | reverse complement strand
CTGTCGTGTTTCCGCAGTTCTCGGACTTGGTTTGCGAGTTCGTCTTTTTGGTTTGGGCTGGAGACACGGGCATAAACGCTCTTTCTTCGATGGGTACTTGATGGCAGAACATCGTGTACTTCGTATCGCCGCTGTCCGGCGCCTGTTTTGAAGTGTTTGCTCTTTCCTTCATCTGCCCACTTCCTCAACGTATTTGGATGTATCCCCAGTCTCTCACAAGTTTTTTTCGTGGACAACAGTTCCATCATCTTCGTATCCGATGAGCTTCACGTTGCATTCCATAGCAAATGTCATCGTCTCTGTCAACTCGTATTTACTCCTTCGGTGGATCTCTTGCATCCAACCGCAAAGTGCTTTAAGAACGGTCTACGTTTTCTCCCACACACGACACGACGGCGAGATGAGGGACACGATGTCAAACAATGTACCGATCCGACTGGTGATTCAAGAACCCAATACACCCGTACACGAGATGTTTTTCGAGGACAGCGCCGTCCTCAAGATCGGACGCGGCGCTCGCAAAGGCATCGATGTACCGCTCGAAGACCCAAGCATCGGGCGGGTTCACGCTGCCATCAATATCCGAAAAGAGAGCGATGTCAACGTCGTGGATATGGGCTCCGCCTCCACCTCCATCAACGGAAAAAGCGCCGGAGCCCGTGGCAAGCTATCAAACGGCGACCTGCTCCAAGTCGGGCAAACCCGCATCACCGTATACATCGGGGCAGACGCCCTCAAAAGCACCGCTGAACGCGCTACTTCATCCCCTTCCAACGCAACTTCTGCAATTGCACAAGCCGCCGAAATGGATGATGCCCTTGTGGCCCTTGACGCCGAACTATCGGGCCTTCCAGACTTTTCACTTGACGGCACACAGCTTCCCGGCCATGCCACGGGCCAACACGATGTGATCGAGATCGGCGATGATGCCATCCTCGAATCCACCAACGAACACGCTCACTTGATGTCGGACGCCCCCACCACGGCAAGCCTCGCCTATTCTCCCTCCACCGCAAGCCCGATGTACTCGGCTGCTCCAACCTCTGCAAATCCCGCCTACAATCCGCCCTCTTCGCCCGAACATCAAGACGCCACAAGTACACCAAACAACGCCCCCTCCAACCCTTTTGGCCAAGGTCTCTTCCCCGGTCACTACGAACCTCACGAAACCTACGGTGTCCTCGGACCCGCCCCCCTACCCCTCCCCGAGCGCTTCCCCGGCCCTTCGATCGAGATGTTGCTCGATGTCGCACAACGCATCAACCAAGAGATATGGGCCGTCTATCCAAACGTGTACTAGAGGACTACCGCGCAGTTCGATGGTTTTTATGGGGTGTCACCCCGCGCCCTTAGCCCCGCCCCCTTGACCCCGTGTTTGGCGAACAGATCACCGTTTTTCAAACCAACGACGCGATCGCTTGATATACCGCAAACACGGGGCTTTTTGGCAGACGCGCAGATCCGAGCCGATCATCATAGAAAAGAAGGTTCGGCCACCGCCACGAACTGACCATCCGAAGAAGCGGGAGAGTCGCTTTCAAAGCGATTCAACTCACGCAACCAAGGCTCTCCTTGTTCGTTGGCGGAGATCTCCGTAATCGAAAGAACACGGCGAGAACCATCCGCAAAAGTACCGATCTGCACGAACAATTGGAACGCTTCGGCGATCTGTTTTGAGGCGGAGCGAACGCCTTCAGCTTCGAGAGAGGCAACCAAGCGACGCTGTGCTTGTGCCACAGAAGAAGCACCCAGCGCACAGATCACACCGTCCAAACCCGCGACGAGCGCAGGAACCAAGATCTCCGCCTCTTTGGAAGCCATCTCCGCCAAGACCAAGCGTTGGGGTCGGATGCGCAGGGCTTGTTCGAGAAGCGCGCTGTGCGACACAGCACCTTGGCCTTGAAGATCACCGCCGTGCTGTGTCAGCGCAACCCAGTTGGGTTGAGAGAACTGTAGATCTCCGAAAGACTCGATCGATACGACACGTTCATGGCTTGGGATGGCATCTGCAAGCAGGTTCAACAAAGCGGTACGTCCGTCTTGATCCGTACCCGAAACAAGGATGTTGCAACGCCGTTCGACAGCTTGTTTTAGCACTTCGGCCATATCACCGCTAAGGAAACCTTCGTCAAGCGCTTCGTCAAGGGACAGGCGCTCCGTCCGAGGTTTGCGCAGAGTTAGCGAAATTCCTCGACGCGCATAAGGCGGGAAGATCGCATGAAACCAGATCCCATCGGGAAGGCGTGTTTCGAGTACACCGAGCGCTTCGGCAGATTCACCCGCCAACGTTGCAAGACGCAAGATCGCTCTCGCAAGAGCTTGTTCGCTTGAAAAAAACCGCAGCGATGGGCTGATCTGTCCATCTTTTTCGATCAAAATTTGCTGGTGTCCGCTCACCATGACAGCCGTCACGCTCAGATCATCCAACAACTCTTCAAGCGCACCGAACCCCAACAGCTCACGCGAAACAAGGTCAAACAGCATCCCTTCGTCGTCTGTTCCATCGGAAAGTCCGTTAGAACGGGCGAGATCAAGAGCACTTGGCAAGATCGCGTGGAGTTCTTCGTGCAACGCAGGAGACGACACAACCACCTCTTGCAAAGAAGGCATTTGTGCGATGGCTTCTTGCGAAACGACATGGGCAGCTTGCAACAAAGCCAAGTGCGCTTCGGAAAGACCCTCAAAGACCACAGGAGCGGATTTGGGCGGCATCTTGGGCGCTTTGGCGGCTTTTGGAGGCGCAGCTTTTGGAGGTGCTGCTTTTGGAGGTGCTGCTTTTGGAGGTACTGGCACGGGGGTGGGCGGAGCAGCCGAGCGTTTGAGCACAGGAGCCGATTTGGGAGGAAGAGACGTTGCAGAAGGAGGGACAGGAGTCGCTTTTTGAGCAGTCATCGGCCCTTTGGCGTAGGGAGATCCGAATTCAGGAGACGAAGAAACAGAACGGGGTGGCGGTTCGGGTTGGTGTTCGGTGGGTTCTTGAAGCCCGCCGGGAAGATCGGATTTATCCGAAAGCACAGCGTCATGATCCGCCGTCAGCATATCCGGCTCGATGGAAGGCGGCGCGGGAGTGGCGATATCGTCTTGGGCGCGATCCCATTGATCGACAAGATCGATATCTTGTTGAGCGCTGCGGGGTTTTTCGTCTGAAAGTCCTTGACCAAAAGCTTTCGATGGAGCCGTCGGTTGTCCAAGAGGCGCGAGGCTCGGAGGCACAGACGAGGTCGGGGCTTTGGAGGGTGGGGGACTTGGCGGAACATCGTTGATCGGCAACGTGGACGCACGTTGTCGCCCGCCGAGATCAAACGCTGCGGGCCGGTTCGGAAGGCTCGGAGGTGCAGAACCTAGCCCGCCACCGGGAGGTGGTGGTGGTCGCATCCCCATCTCGCCGGGCATCGATGGAGGTGCGCTCATGTTCGGTGGCCCCATCGGAGGAGCAGGCGGACGAGAGGGCGGCGCACCCAACCCGGGCGGCGGTCCCATCGACGGCATCGACGGCGGAGCGGGTGGGGGGCTCATCGGCGACATCGACGGCGGCGGACCCATCGGTGACATCGGACTCATCGACGGCGGCGCTATGGGGGGACCCATCGGCGGAGCAGGCGGACGAGAGGGCGGCGCACCCAACCCGGGCGGCGCACCCATCGGTGACATCGATGGTGGCGGTGACATCGGACTCATCGGTGACATCGGCGACATCGACGGTGGCGGTCCCATCGGCGACATCGACGGTGGGGGGCCGGGCGGCGGTCCCATCGGTGACATCGATGGCGGCGGTCCCATCGGTGACATCGACGGAGAACTCATCGACGGAGAACTCATCGACGGCGGGCCTGCTGGGACAGGCGGGGGGCGCATCGCTTCGTTGGCCGAAGCCAGATCAAATTGGAGTAAAAAATCTCCGATGATCACCTGATCGTTGGGTTGGAGAACGTGACTTCCTTGAAGCTGTTGGCCGTTGATAAACGTGCCGTTGGTGCTACGCATATCGACAAGCTGCCAATTCGCTCCTTGACGGACGATCACGGCGTGCTTTTTTGAGACGTTGTTCTTTGGAAGGTGCAAATCATTGGCAGGGACACGTCCGATACTGATCTCGTCCTTGTCCAACGCTACCTCTTGCCGCCCCCCATTCTTTTCCTGAATGATTATCCGCAGCATCCATCATCCCTTCCGCCTCAGCGTTTTCTATCGGCCCCAACATCAAACGCAACCCTGCGTCCTTTGAGGCGCGTATCTCTCGGTTTTGCGGGGTCACAACAGTCGACGGTTATAACTGACACCCACACCAAAAGCAAGCCTCCTCGCGAACCTCCCCCCACGACACGCCTCCATCACCACCCCACACCCACACAACACCAACTCCCCACCACAAACAAACCCAGCTCCCTTTCCATTCTGAACCGAGATTCATCCCGAACAAACAGAGCCTTGACCGAGATGCACAAACAGCCTATAACCACCGCAGTTTGTCACGAACCTGAAACGTACGAGGATAGTTTTCACAAGGTTCGGACCCCCCAAACGTAAGGAGTCGCGCCCTCATGCCAACACCGATCACAGCGTTGTTCTCGCCTTTTTGGTTGGCGGCAGCGCAAGCCCCCACCACCCTCTCTCCAACGAACCACCCTCTGATCATGAGTGTGATGCTGCTCGTCTCGCTTGCTGTTTTTGGCTACCTCATGAACAAGCGTATGCGTATCCTGTTGAAGATGCGCCACGATGCTTCGGCATTTCAAAAGATCGGCGAACGCACCAAACGATTGCTGCGCTTTGGCCTCGGTCAAGGCCGAATGATGGACAAAAACGAAGAAACCATCGGCTTTGCACACATCCTAATCTTTACCGCTTTTTTGGTGCTAAGCATCCGAACCCTGACGATTTTTGCGATGGCTTATGGTGGTTTTTCCTTCCATTTTCCGTTTCTTGGGCCAGATAGTCTGAGCGGGAAGTTGTATCTTTTTCTCAAAGATGTCGTGGTAATCCTCGCCTTTCTTGGGGCGAGTTATTTCTTGTATCTTCGTCTTTTCAAGAAACCTGCGCGGATGAGCGAGTCCTTCGAGGGCGTCTTGATCATCATTTTTATTCAGAGCCTGATGGTGACGGAAGTGATGTTCGAGGCGGGGATGGTGATCTCGGGGGCGATCAAAGACGCGCATGTCGGTCTGTCTCACCCCGCTTTGAGTATCGGAGTGGGCCTGTTTCATCTTCTCGGGATATCAGGCCAAACAGCCTACCAAGCTGGGACTTTTGGCTATTGGGCACATTGTAGCCTGCTCTTGGTATTTCTCAACTTTCTCCCGATCGGCAAGCACTTTCACGTCATCACCGGCCTTGCAACCGTCTTTTTCCAACGCATCCGCCCCAACGGGCAGCTCCCAAGCCCGGGGATCAACTTTGAAGAAGCTACCGAAGAAGACCTCGAACGTGTGGGCATCAGCAACGTCACGCGGCTGTCTTGGAAACAAGCTCTCGATACCTATTCTTGTACCGAATGTGGTCGTTGTCTGACGCACTGTCCAACCTATATCACCGACAAGCCCCTGTCCCATAAAGGACTGAACCTGACCATCCGCGAACATTTGATGAAGTCCGCAGACGCCATTCTTGCAGGAAAAATCGACACCCTCCCTGCGATGGAACCTGATGTGATCTCTCAAGAAACCGTGTGGTCTTGTACGACCTGCGGTTGGTGTGAGTCCGCTTGTCCGCTTTTCATTGAGCAAGTTCCCCGCATCATCGATCTGCGCCGCAACGACGTGCTGGTTCGTGCAGAGTTCCCCGAAGAAGCGGTCAATGTCTTTAAGGGCATGGAAACCCAAGGCAATCCTTGGGGCGTCAACGCGATGGAACGCGACAAGTGGACCCAAGAAACCGATATCAAGATCCCCACCGTCGATACCAACCCAAACTTCGAATACCTCTGGTATGTCGGATGTGCGGGCGCGTATGACGATCGCCAAAAGAAAGTATCGATCGCCCTCGCCAAGATCCTCGAAGCAGCGGGCGTCAACTACGCTATCCTTGGAAAAAAAGAAACTTGCAACGGCGATACAGCCCGCCGCCTTGGCAACGAGATGCTGTTTCAAATGCTTGCCAAAGCCAATATCGAGCAATTCGAAAAATACAAGGTGCGCAAAGTCTTCACGCACTGCCCCCACTGCTTCAACGTGATCAAAAACGAATACACGCAATTTGGCGTCTCCTACGAGACTTTCCATCACAGCCAACTGATCGCCGAGCTCATCAAAGACAAGCGCATCCACCCCAACCAAGACTTCCATGAACTCGTCACCTACCACGATTCATGCTATATGGGCCGATACAACGAAGTCTACGATCAACCGCGTCACGTCCTTCACAGCGTCCCCGGACTCCAAGTCAAAGAACTCGAACGAAACCGCAAACAAAGCTTCTGCTGTGGCGCAGGCGGCGGGCGGATGTGGCTCGAAGAACATACAGGCGAGCGGATCAACCACAACCGCGTCAAAGAGATCGTCCAAACAGGCGCAACCACCGTCGCCACCAACTGCCCCTTCTGCCTCACCATGATCCGCGATGGACTCAATGACCTCGGCGCCGAAGACGTCAAAGCCCGTGATATCGCCGAGATCATCGCGGATAGTCTCCCCTCCTCCCCTCGCTAAACCGCTCTTTCCCCTCGCTGGTTTGTTTTGTGCGCCCCATCGTTCCTGTTTCTTGGGCCTTGCATCCTCCCCCTATACCTCAAGGCTTTCGCGATCCTTCGGCCAATTGTCGGTAGGCTTCCCCAATCAAAGCGAACACGATCTCTGCTTTGCTTCGGATACTCGGGTGGATATGAAGAGGCCATTGATCGGGATGGAAACGACGCGCTTGTTTGAGATAGGCGCGTCGGATCTCCGACGGAGTCGCTCCCGGGCGCAAACCGAGCCGCTCCAAACGACTTTGCCCCTGCATCTCCTCGATCTTTTGTTCGATCTGCACCAGCTTTTGGCGTGTGACATCTCCTATCATCGGCTCGCGGATCAACAACAAGTCTGTTTGCCACAGCAGATACACAAAACGCAGATAACTCTCTTCAGAAAACAGCTTCTTTTGCAAACCCACTTCCATGCCATCGGCCACAGATTCAGTCTGTGTAATGGATAGATAAAAATCGTGAAGCCTTTCAGAAAAAGAGAAAACTTCAACAGAGAGTTGAGGGTGAAGGGAGCGAGCAAGCCGTCGGTGAAGCAGCGGATACAATGCCGATTGGCAGCGTTCCACAGGCATCCGCAGCATGGCTCCTTCTTTGAGCGCGACCCAAAAGTCCAGCTCGGTGGGGATCTCTGCGGCAAGGCGCTGATCTTGGAAAAACAAGTAGCGCCCATCACGCCATTCAAAACCTTGGAGTATCCGCTCTTTCAGTTGGAGATTCAGGGCGTGTCGAATCTGCGGCCCTGTGAGGTAGCCTTCGCGCAAGAGGATCTGGCCGAGTGCTTGGCCTTGATGACGTGCGCTTTGGATCGCAAGGCTCAAGCGATTGCGCGGCAACAGTCCCAAACGAAACACCACCTCCCCCAACCGGTGTTCTGGGTGGTCGGATGCCGCATACACAGGCTGTCCCTTTTGAAAGAACAAATCGATTTGTTCTTTGCCGCGTTGCAAGCGCAAACGCCCCGTCCGTTCTCCTACCGCCAACAAATACAACAACCGCAAGTAGCCGCGTTCTGCGATATCGCCTGCGTGCGAAGGAGGTTCTCCCGGCGGCAAGATCCGCCCTTGAAAAAACAAAACGGGCTGTTGCCCAAGCGAAGCGTCTGTTGCGGTGAGTTGGTCTTTAGAGGACAACGACGTCATCAGCCACCGCCCATGCGACTCGATTTAAGCGTCCTTCTCGTCGCGTTCGCTTGCAGTATGCGTATGATCTCGGCGCAATCGTCGGATCTCTTCGGCTTTTTCTCGCTGCTTTTCCATACGCCAGCCGACATACACGCGAAAAACCCCCATCAACAAGATCACCCACCCCACGCTGATATTGGCCACAGGCAACAAAAACGCCCGTTGTCCAAGCCACGGCGCAAGGATCACCACCACACCAAAGAGAATCCACAATACACCCATCCACATGGTTGCCGCCTATCGGTTTGCAGGATCGTTAAAGTAGGCCGTCAAGCCTTTGCCGAGGCTCGTCAGGTTGGGTTCCATGATCTTGCGGATCGTTGACTCGATAGTGGGCAGCACCTTCTTCGCCAAAAAGCTCGGAACACCCGGGATCTTTTCAGGGTAGATCGTGATATCGCACGTCACGCGGATGCGGGTTTTGCCGTCGCCTACGGGCGAAAAATAATTCGTTCCACGCGCATCGTAGATCCCACCCCCCATAAAAGATTCCAAGCGATAATCCACGCAGAATTCGTCGTCTTTCCATAGCGCAAAGTCTTTCCACGAAAAAAGCTCGGGCTTGACAAAGCTTTTGATCATCGATGGCACGTTCGCTTTGGCGTACCAGTTGTTGATCACTTCCACGCGTGTCTCGGAGATGCGTTCGTGTTTGATCACTTCGATGCGATCGATATCGGGGAGATAAGGCAACAGTTTCACCATCTGATCGCGCACCAAGGGGTACACGATATCTGCGGGCTGATGGATGATATCTTCGTTCTCTAAACGCATGGGGCATGCCTCCTTCGTTCGGTCGATTCGTGTGCATAGGGCAGGCCCTTGATACCCGATCTGCCCTCAAAATGCAAGCCTACCTTTCGTGATATGCTTTGTCTTTGGATGGGGGCGACTTGTTGGAGGGGCTTGGGTGGGGTTTCACCCCGCGCTCATGCCCTTGTGTGAGGGCTACGTCCGCTGATGGTGACTGGGTTTGGGTGGGGGTTTCACCCCACGCCCCACAAGGGAACTTCGTCCCCTTGACCCCATGTTTGGCGGCGCGAGCAGTCGCCCTTCAAACTAACAACCCTGCCGCTTGAACATTTGCGAACACGGGTTGTTTATCAACGGCATCATGTCGGGAAGCAAGGGGGAGAGGAAAGAGAAGCGAGGGGGAGAGGAAAGAGAAGCGATAGGGAGAGAAAAGAGAAGCGATAGGGAGAGAAAAGAGAAGCGATGGAGGCGATTAGCGGAGGTTCATGAGTTGTGCTTTGGAGAAG
>CAUJFU010000088.1 GCA_963169055.1 Myxococcota bacterium | reverse complement strand
AGGCAACAACGGCCTTTTTCGTATCGGTATGACAGTTCAGTCTCTTTTCTTCACCCGATGCCCGTGGGGTGATACGAAATCTGCCCATGCCAGAGACCCCCCGCTGGATGGGCTTTACAGACGAAGTGTCCGAGTGTTAGGGGTGGGGGCCAACCATGGCTTAACAAGGCGCGTATGGGGCTTTGCCCCATACCCCACAAGGGACTGTCGCCCCTTGACCCCCGTGTTGGCGGAACGAGCAGACGTTTTTCAAACCAACGACTCCGTCGCTTGAAGGGGCACGAACACGGGGAGTCAAGCTCGCGGCAACATCTCTTCCGAAACGGAAACGACCGCGTCGCGGGGGGATTCCTTCATTTCAAGCTCGTGGCAACATCTCTTCTAAGGTGGAACAAAACAACCGCAGCGTTTCGCCGAGATCGGCTTGGGTATCGCGCTGTGCGCGGGGGGACATCATCTGCGCGAGGGCTTTGAGCATCCGCAGCGCGTGTGTGCGTTGCGGGAGAGGTAGCGCGTGGATCGATTGGATCAGAGAAGAATTGAGATTGATATAGAGACGATGGAGATGTTCTTCTTTGACCTTTTGCGTAAACTTTCGTGCGAGAGAAAGCACCCCCGAAGCAATCCGTTTGTCGGCTTCGTCGTCTTCGATCCTGCGTTTGAGCGCGACTTCTTGGTTGGTGACGAGCAACACGGGAAGAGAGTCTGGCAAAAAGCGCGCAAAGCAGAGTGTGGTGTCATTTTGTGCGAGTTCTTCGGCAAAGATCGCCCGCATCGTCGCCGAGACTTCTTCGACCGCAAAGACCGCTTCTTCACCGCGCCGCGTGCCAAGTTCGATCAAGTCCAATCCACGGACTTCACAAACGCGCTGCACAAAAGGCCGCGCCGCATAACGCCAACCGTGAACGATAGGCCGCGACAAAGACCGAAACAGCACTTCTTCGTAACCTGCTTGTTGGCTTGTAGAGACGTAGATCTTGCCTTGGCTGTGTTTGCGCAGCATCGGCAAGGTCATCTCACCTTCGGAGGTGGGGAGGGTCAGCTCGTCTTGCAACAGCAGAAACAGGCGTTCATCACACAGCGCCGCCCCAAGCAGCGCTTCGTTGTGCCGCATCAAGATCCGCCGCCAAGCCTCGGGTTCACGGGTCGCGATCTGCGATAGCCCCGCGATCAAAGTTTCTTGGAGCATCGCCGCAAGCTTTTCGAAGACTTCGTCTTCTTGGATATCTTCGCGGCTCGCCGTCGGCGTCAACTGATTGCACTCGATCACCCCGCCCACAAACCCCGCCCAACGCGGCAAAAGCTCACGCGAATCTTCTGTGATCAACATCCCCCGGACAAACAACACCACACGCCGATTGTCCGAACTTCCGTAGGTGGCCCCGTCTTGTACCCACAACACCCCGTGCGCAACCGCCTCCTCTCGGGGGGAAACCGAGATCGTCGCAAGTGGCTCAAAATGCGGCTCAAAGCGCTTGGCAAATTCCATCTCCAGACGCTTGACACGAAGCGCCGAGAGCGAGTCTTCTTCCAATCGCCACGGCGGACGCACACCATTGATCCGATGCGGCGCATGGATCGGGATCGTCAGCAAACAACAATAACGCTCCAACACAACAGCCACCGATTCGAGCCGCGTCAACATCGCAAAACGCGGGCGTAAGTGCAGCACAACACGCGTCCCCACCTCTTCGTTCTCGGCAGATTCAACGGTATAACGCTGCCCATTGCGGCTCGAAAAATGCCACGTCAGATCAGGCGTTTGAAACGATGTCGTCCACACATCCACCCGTTCCGCGATCACATACGCCGACAAAAAGCCCAACCCAAACGCACCTATCAACTCTTCGCGTTGGCTTTCTTGACGAAGCAAGCGCGTGTACCCCGCTCCCACCGTCGCAAGGTAGCGATGAATCTCGTCTTCGGTCAGGCCCGCTCCGCGATCTTGGATCGTCAAACAAGACCGCGTGGTCGAAGCGCTCACATCGATCCGTAACACTTCTTCTTTGCACGCAGGATCTTCGATCTTGCGCCGAAAACACGAATCATGGGCATTTTGAATCAGTTCTCTTACCGCCACAAACGGCGTCGAGTACAGATTCTTCCCCAAAACCTCCATCAATCCGTCCATATCCACGTTGGCGCGTTGCATCTGCGCAGATGTCGATGGTTCGCGTTCTGTCATATTTCATCCCTCCGATTTCGTTTTGGGTCTGGGACGCTTTGGGTCTAGGACGCTTTGGGTCTAGGACGCTTTTGGGTCTGGGGCGCTTTTGGGTCTGGGGCGCTGCCCCAAACCCCGCAAGGGAACTTCGTCCCCTTGACCCCTGTATTGGCGAAGTGGTCTGACACGTTCAAACCAACAACCGTGTCGCTTGAAGTGCCACGAACACGGGGTTTTTTATCAACACGGGCATTTGAAGATCGATGCCATGCCAATCCGACACACCCAAGCAGCTTCTGCTCATCTCACAAACCATAGCGTCCAAGAAGGATCTGTTGTTCGCTGAAACGTTGGGACAAGAGAGATTTTTTCTTGCCTTGTTCGACAACGCCCTCTTCGACGATGCCCTCTTCCACAACGCCCTCTTCGATGATGCCCTCTTCCAAGGCACGCAACAAAGAAAGCCATCCGATCTCTGCCCGCGACGTTTCAGCCCAATCTATCAGCAACGCATCCACCGCATCCAGAGAACAAGAGGGCGGGATCGCCAGATACGCATAAATTCCCATGATTTCCTGCGCGTCCTCTTCGTTGTCGTCGTCTGTTTGGCCCGTTGCTTCGCCCTCTTCGTTGTCATCTGTTTGGCCCGTAGCTTCGTCCTCTTCGTTGTTGTCGTCTGTTTGGCCCGTCGCTTCGTCCTCTTCGCTGTCGTCGTCTATTTGGCCCGTAGCTTCGTCTTCTTCGCTGTCGTCGTCTATTTGGCCCGTAGCTTCGTCTTCTTCGCTGTCGTCGTCTGTTTGGCCCGTAGCTTCGTCCTCTTCGCTGTTGTCGTCTGTTTGGTCGTCAGCGTGGTCCGGTTGGTTTTGGAGATGGAGAGTAAATTGTTCATCGCTGCGCTGTTGGAAAGCGACGCCCAAGGTACCGAGGCGCTCGCGCAATTCTGCGATAGCCGCCTCGCCGGGATGAACCCCTTCGATCTCAAAGACCTGATAGCCCGCTCGTTTGACAACAGCATCCGCTCGAAACAACGGAATAACGCCGCCTGTTGGATTTTCGTCTTCCTCGCGCAAAGCGCCAAGGTTCAACGGAGGCATCACAAAGGTCACGATATCCTCGAAGTGTTGGGGATCTCCCAACATCGCCATCTCCACGATAGATGCCGTGACAGGGCCGATTCGCATCGCCACATACGTGTGGCCTTCTTCGGGGAACAACACGCGACACAATCCCACCTCTCCCCAGACCAACCCGATTTCCGCAGGCACATCAAATCCCAAGCGCTCGGCAGCTTCGCGCACCACATCCCAACGCTCAAGCCGTGTCCCCACCAACATCCGCTCCCAATCGGCTTCTTCGGAACCTTCGGTAGATTCGGATGGATCGGTTCCGTCTATCGTAGCGGCTTTTTCGGAACCTTCGGTATATTCGGATACCTCGGACTCTTTTGAGCCTGCGGCTCGTTCTTCCCGCGCCTGCCATGCTTCCAAGACGGCCAAGGCTTCTTCCAATTGGTCTTCCTCGCGCAACAGCCCGACCAACCACAGCGCAGAATCCGCACGCCAATGTTTTTCGAGTGATTCTCGTAAGGCTCGGATGGCGACTGGCTTCTCGCCCTTTCTTTCGGCGAATCGCGCACGATACCATGCCAAACCTGAAACGACCTCGTTTTCGCTTGATTCGGAATAACGCTGACACAAAGAAAGAAACGCCGATTCATCGGCATTTTCAAACGTTCGGTGCGCCAATGCCAAGACGCCGCGTGGGTCTGCTGGATGTTTTTGTTGGTAGGCTTCCAACGCCTCTCGCGCTCGGGCAAACAGATGAAAGCGTTCCCAGATCGTACACATCGCATCCAAAAGAGACCAATCTTCGGGAAAAGACGCATAGACCCGCGCCAAACGTTCGGAGGCGATCTTCTCTCCGCGTGTCGCATCCGCCAAAAGAGCCGCACGTTCGGCCTCTCCACACGGCTGCTCTTCGGCCTGCCGTTGCTGGACTTCGGCCAGAAAAGCACTCACCTCGTGATCCGCTCCCAACAACGCCGCCAACTCGGGCAACATCGCCTCGGCATCTTCGCCCACTTGTCTTGCGATCAGCAGATGTCCAACGCGCAACAACAAGCGGCCCGCCCACAAAGCCAGCCGCAACGCATCCCGCACCACCCCTTGCAAAGCAAGTTGCTTGTACGCACGGATCAAATAAGAGGCCGCAGGTTCGGCGCTCTCCCAAGCATCCGCCTCCACCAACCGATACAACCCCTCGCACCAATCCGCATAATCAGCACATGTCCCCTCGACTTCTTCCCACGCAGGCAAGACCTCAAGGGCTTGCTCAAATCTCCCCATACGCGCCAGTATTCGGGCTTGATCGATGTTCTTTGACAACACATACCCATCCCCTCCCCCTTGATGCTTCGCCTCCGAGTTGAAGGCCAGCGCTTCTTCCAGACGCCCTAATGCCAACAACGCCTGCACGATCGCCCCACGCAAACTGTCCCGTGTCTCGTTCTTTCCCGCCTGCTGGATCGCCAAAACCTGCTCATCCATAAATCGCAACGCTTCCTCAAACCGCCCCATATCGTTCAAAGCATCGGCATATTCGCCAGTAATACAACGCCAACACGGCCAAGCAGGCGTGATCTGCGACAAGGTTTCTTCGCAAACCTTTAACCGCTCCTGCGCATACCCCGGCCCATCCGCCCTTCCATACGCCACACAAAGATCTTGTGCGACACACACCGTCTGCGGACAGTCTCGCGTATCTTCTCGGTGCGACCGCTCCAACAAGTCGATCGCATCGGGAAGCGATTCACGCACCATCGAGCGCCGCAAGATCCGACTTTGCAACAACCAATGGCGGAAAAACACTTCTAACCAAGGCTGGCGCACCTGCGCCGCCAAGGCCATCGCTTCGGGATACAAGGCTTCGACTTGTTCATGCTGATTGTTCACCACAAATCCCGCGAAACGATACAGCATCCACGCCAAACGCGGATGCTCTTTGAGCACACTTCGCACCGTATCCGCGACCCAACTCCAAATATCCATCCACTCGCTCCTTTTTTGATGATCTCGTCCGCTTGCTACAGTCTCCAGCTTTCCGTGAAGCACTCTACCACGTTGATCTCGTCCGTTTGTTGCGGTCTCCAGCTTTCTGCGTGGCACTCTACCACGTCTTGTTGCATCCTGCTTCGGATTTTCTTCCGCAAACCACTGACTGCTCTTACGACGGGCGGCACGTGTGGATGATCGAAGTCCCATGCCCTTGCGCAAGCAAGACACCAACGGCCCTTGCGACGGGCAGCCCATGAAAAGGTTCGCAGCGCCATGCCCTTGCGCAAGACGCCGACGACACGGAACCTTCCTCTCGGGTCGATCCGCCGCCGATGGCCTTCCGTGGTTGACAAATCCATCAAAATCGGTGGAATAAGGCGACGCGCAATCTCCGAGGCGCTTGTTTTGCCCTTTTTCCACAACAAGCCAGCCCCCAAATACAGGAGACTCCGCGCTGTTTGGCAACACGAAAGGCTCCGCAGCACCTGAGAAACACCCGCTGGAGACTCTCCACCCCGCGATGGGCTTCGGCACAACAAGGCACAATAAAAAGATCATGACGTATTACGAAGACGATGCCAGCAGCGAGGCTCGGGCGATCCACCCCGGCGATCTTCTCGGTTCTTACAGGGTGATCGCACGAAAAGGAGGAGGCGCACACGGGACCGTCTACCAAGTCGAACACGTGATCCTTGGCAAACGCTTTGCCCTCAAACAACTCCAAGCCTCCGTCGCACAAAGCGAAAATATCGAGCAACGTTTCCTCCGCGAAGCCCGCTTGCTCGCTATGCTCGAACATCCCAACATCGTCCAGATCGTCGACTGCCAACGCGACCCACAATACGGCCTTTTCCTTGTCCTTGAATGGCTCCACGGCTGCACCCTCGAAGACGTCCTCAAACGCGGTCGCCTGACAGGCCGCGAAGTCCGCATCATCTTTCGACAACTTTGTTGGGCTCTCGAACTGGCCCAGTCCTACGGCATCGTCCACCGCGATATCAAACCCGCCAACATCTTTCTCCAAAAACACTTCAATGCCTTTCGTATCAAGCTGATGGACTTTGGCGTCTCCACTGCATCGGGCGGTGGAACAGGCGAGCTCACCATGGCCGGGCAGATGCTCGGTAGCGCCCCCTATATGCCACCCGAACAAGTGCGCGGTGATATCGCTTCCATCGATGGACGCTCCGATATCTATAGCTGCGGCATCCTGCTCGCCGAAACCCTCACGGGAAAGCCCCCATTCACCGGCCCGATGCCCAGTCTTCTGTTTAAGCACCTTCAAGATCCCCCCCCTCCCCTCCGCCAACTCGCCCCCGATATCCGATGGAATGACAACCTCGAAGCCATCTACCAAAAAGCTCTCGCCAAAACCAACGACCAACGCTTCTCCACTCCTCTCGAATTCTGGTTCGCACTCCGCGAAGCGCTCGTCGGTTCCGCCCTCGGACAAGGAACCATCGAAGATGGCGTGGTCATGCGCACCCTCAACGAGATCTTCCAAAAAACCGACGACGCCCAAGCCAAACGACAACTCCACGCAAGCTATTTCTGGGGCGACAACGAGATCAGCGACGAACCTTCCGAACACGTCTCTCCTTCCTCCGCTGATCTGATCTCCGTCGCCGCCGCCTTCCAACCCAAAGAAGATCGCACAGGCGGCGATCTGGCCGCCCTTTCTAGCCAAGACGATCTGCCCACACACGGAACCCCGCTCGCTCTCAAGCAACACACCACACCCACCACCGCCTACGAACAAGATCACCTCACACCCCCGCCTCCACCGCCACTTCCGCCTCACTTGCTCTCTCAACACGTTTCTTCGGGATCTTCCTCTTTTGTGCCGCTCCCCGATCCCTCGGATTCCTTCCCCCACCCTTCCCCCCAACACACCTCTTCTTCCTTCGCCCCCCTCCAAGATCCCCAACGCAGCGCTCCCTTTCCACAACAACCCGTCGCACAACGCAATCCCGCCGCCATCGCAAAAGCCTCACATCCCGCGCCCGCTTCTCTTTCTTCTGCTCCGCAAACGCCCCAACAAGGAAACACTTCTTTCCACAATGCCCATCCAC
>CAUJFU010000087.1 GCA_963169055.1 Myxococcota bacterium | reverse complement strand
CGTGGGTCCACAAACACAACGATATCCCCGTACGAAGGCGCAGATTGTGAAGAAAGCAGGCGATCCGTAAAAGGAATCCGCAGGCCGTAGCTGTGTTGATAAGCCATCAAACGGTCGCCCGTGTAGACGCTCGGCTCCATCGAACCCGAGGGGACGTGGTAGGTTGCTGCGATCGAAGAACGCATCGCCAACGCCACCAGCAAAAAAACACCCAAGCTCAAGGCTTCTTTCAAAAAAGCTCGACATGACGAGAGGACGGGGGTATTTGATGGGTTCGTTTGGGTCGTCATTTTTTTCCTCCGTTGTTCGGGTTAGAAATACACGGTTGTTTGTTTTCGTGGAGCATCGCTTCACACCATAGACTGTCGCCCCTTGACCGCGCATTGGCGGGACAAACAGATGTTTTTCAATCCGACACGGGCTCCGCTCCAAGGCTTGCGAGCTCGTCTTTTTTGACGTGCTGCTGTTCCTTTGTCTGGACCCCAAACAAACGGTGCGTTTTTTGGGTTTATTCCTGTTGTGCTGAATAACGGCAAAGAGTGTGCGTCCAAACCGCCCGAAGCTCGCGAGCCTTCTCACAAAAAAAAGGAGTTCTCATGTTGTTACGAAATGGGTTTGTAAAGGCCGCTTTCTGGGTGGCGATGGCTGTGGGGATCTTGGCTTGGGCGCAAGATGCTCAAGCCGATGTTCGTGATATTACAATGCAAGTTCATCTGCGCTATCTCAACGGTACCTCGAAAAACTTTGCGTGGCGTCTGCGTTATTACCCTGCAACGGGCTTGTGTATCGGTCGAGTTCAAGACCGCGATGGCCTCGCCAACTTCGATGGTTCGTACAATCCCATCACGCGGCGATTTCGTCTGGTCAAGCATTATCCGCACCGTACTTCGGGCCGCAAACGTTTTTACTACACAGGCACGCGCATTGGAAAACGCCGTGTATCGGGCGTTGCGCGGTTTGATTCACACTTTGGCCGAGCTTATGCGCGCTGGACGGCTACAGTATTGTTTTCGCGCTCGGTGTATCGCCCTGTATTCCGCAATATCCGACTGCGCGGCTTTTTGAGTTATCTCAACGCAAGCGAACCCAACAAAGCCTTCAATTGGTCGTTGCGCTACGACAGCGGCTCGGGCATCTGCAACGGTACGGTGCGTGATCGCGACGGCTTCGCGACCTTCAATGGTACATACGACCACGCTTCCCAACGCTTTTATCTGGTGAAGCATTTCGTCGGTCGTACTACGCAGCCAAACAAGTTCTACTACAAAGGGCGCATCATCAACGGTCGCTTTGTTGGAACAGCGCACTTCGATTCCTTCTATGGAAGGATGTACGCGAGGTGGAGCGCCAACAAACGCTGGTGAGCGTAGAGCATCAAGCGTCGGTGTTGGCCTTGGCTTCGAGTTCTTGCCAACGGGCATAAAGTTGATCGACTTGTTGTTGGGCGGTTTGCATCTCGGTGTAGCTTTGTTGAAGGGCGCGGGGAGCGCGGGCTGTGGTGGGGTCTTGGAGACGGGCTTGACAGGCGGCGAGGTGCTCTTCGGCGGCAAAGATTTTTTCTTCGATTTGTGCGAATTCTTTCTGTTCCATGTACGTGAGGGTGTTTTTGCGTTTTTTGGCGGGTGGTGGGGCGATGGGAGCGGGGGAGGAGGGCAGTTGTTTGACGTTGCGTTTTTGTTCTTTGCGAAGGCTTTCCCATTGAGAGAACCCTGCGAAAAAGCCGTTGCTTCCGTCTTCTTCGAGGCTCAACACGATGTCGGTCACGTTGTCAAGGATGTAGCGGTCGTGGGTGATCAAGACGAGTGCGCCTTGGAAATCGAGGAGACTTTCTTCGAGGAGTTCAAGGGTTGGGATATCAAGGTCGTTGGTGGGTTCGTCCATCAGGAGGATATCGGCGGGTTGGAGCATAAGGCGTGCGAGTTGGATGCGGGCTTGTTCGCCCCCCGAAAGCAGGCCGACTTTGAGGCCGAGCTGTTCGTCACGAAACAGAAAGCGGCGGGCCCAGCTTACGATGTGCATCGGCTTGCCTTGGTAGATCACGCGATCGTTGTCGGCAGCTAGGGCTTCTTGGAGGGTTTGGTTTAGATCGAGTGAAGCGCGATCTTGTTCAAAGCGCAAGATCTTGAGTTGATCGGCGCGCTGAATCGTGCCTGTATCGGGGGACATCTCATCTGCGAGGATCTTGATCAGGGTGGTTTTCCCCGAACCATTGGTTCCAATCAAGCCGAGGCGCATTCCGGGGCGGAGTTTCAGGCTGAGATTTGAAAAAAGTGTCCGCCCACCGAGAGATTTGCTGATGCCTTGTGCGACGAGGAGTTCTTTGGTTTTTCGGCCTGTATCGTCAAGGGCGATTTGTGCGCTGCGTTGGCTGGCGCTTTGGCGATCGCGAAGGCCGGAGAGTTCTTGGATCAGACGTTCTGCTTCTTGGATGCGGGCTTTGGCTTTGGTGGTGCGGGCTTTGGGGCCGCGTTGGAGCCATTCGGTTTCACGGCGAACTTTGCTTTGCAGCGATTGTTCTTGGCTTGCGAGGGCTTGGAGATATTCGTCGCGCAGGGTGAGAAAGCGCGAGTAGTTTCCGCTGCTTCGGAAGATCCCGCCTTCGTAAACGGCGTTTAGCTCCATCACTACGGTGGTTGCGCGTTCCAAAAAAAAGCGGTCATGGGTGACGACCAAGAAGGCGAATCCGCCTTGGCGCAAGAGGTCTTCAAGCCACAAGATGCCCTCGACGTCGAGGTGGTTGGTGGGTTCGTCAAGCAACAATAGGTCGGGTTCGGTGGCGAGGGCGCGGGCGATATCAAGGCGCTTTTTCCAACCGCCCGAAAGCAGCGTTGCGGGCTGAGTGGCATCGCGAAAACCTGCCCGACTCAGCGCGATCTGCACGTTAACTTGCTTTTGCAGTTCATCAAGAGGCGCATCGCGTACAGCATCGCGCAAGACATCTTCGACGCTCATTCCTTCGGAGAATCGGGAGACTTGGGGGACGTAGCTTAGGCGCGTATCGCGGCGCAACGAGCGATTCCCTGTGTCGGGCGTGTCCACCCCTGCGAGGATCTTGAGTAGGGTCGATTTGCCTGCGCCGTTCGGCCCGATCAATCCGATGCGATCCCCTTCAAAGATCCCCATCGACAAGCCTTGGAATAAAAAACGCCCTTGCATCGACTTGCTGATATCTTGGCAGCTTAGAAGCACTTCGGCCATCGCGGATCATCCTCATGTTTGCGTGCATTCGATCATTTTCCCCAAGCGTTCTTGGGGCTGTGCGCGATCCTTCTAGCGCGTCGTGGGACTCTTGGCAAACCCTCACCTCTTTGAACTCGGTGCGTCCGCGCTCTTCTCCTTGACAGAGAAGGGCCGCTTGCCCTCTCAGCAGAGGAGTATTTGTGGGATGGTGTTTGCGGACGACGCTCACCACGACGCTCACGCGCCGGATGCCTTCTCTTCGGAGAGGAGTGTTTGCGGGATGGTGTTTGGGGCTTTGCCCCATACGCGCCTTGTTAAGCCATGGTTGGCCCCCACCCCTAACACTCGGACACATCG
>CAUJFU010000086.1 GCA_963169055.1 Myxococcota bacterium | reverse complement strand
TGCGTTCTTGGGGTGGGGTGGGCTTTGTGGAGAGCGAGAGCGCTTGTTTGCCGGCTTGGGTGACGGTGATCTGGGCGGTGGCTTGGTCGTGTTGGGTGATCGGCTTGGGAGCGGCCCAATGGGTCAACGGTGAGCGTAGGCGATGCCCGATCGGTGCGAGCTTTTCAAAGGGGGTTTTTCCATCGTCGTTGGAGCTTGGGGGATAGCCGACGAAGATCTCGAATGTTTTGTCTTTGCGCTGCGCTTCAAACAAGCGGATCTGGTTGGAGACAACGATGTCAAAGGTGTCGGTTTGTGCGGTATAGGGGGCGATCTTTTCGCCATCCCATTGCTTGCCTTCGATCCGAAAACGATAAGTCCCTGTGGGGAAATCTTGTAGCTCTTCAAAAGAAAAAGTGTAGTGCCAATCTTGTTCTTGTTTAGCAAAGGTCATGATGATGCGGTGGGTGCTATCGTCGTAGGGGCGGTCAGCAGTGAGTTTGACGTCGGTGAAGGTCTCGCCGTCTTTGCGTTGGAGGATGGCGCGTGGGTTGTCTACGCCGATGAATCCGCCGTTTAGAACAAAGCGGATCGGGTGATCGAGTCGCATATAGGTTTTGGGGGGTTGGGTGGCGATCTGGCCGGCTTTGGGCGTTTTTTCGCGTGGGACGGTGGGAGACAGATCGAGTTTGTAAAAGTCTTGGGGCAGGATGCCTGTGTTGTTGTCGGGCTTTGGGTTCATCCAAAGCTGTAGCGTGAGTTCGGTGAGGTGCTTGAGCAGATATTCACCAAGGCGCGGCCCCCAGATATTCATCGAAGCCTCGTAACCACCGCGCCACCAATCTTTTTCTTCGAGCAGGTAGAAGTGGTGATCTTGGGAGTAGCCAAGGACGAGAAGATCCTTGAGCTTGCCGCCTGCTTGTGTATCGAGTTCCTTGCGCAGCCGCCGTCCGAGAAAAGAAGTGGCCTCTCCCGGGAAGGTCGCCAAGACCAGATCGCCGATACGAGCGGCAGTGAGGTGCGTTTTGGCGAATTGGGGGATCGGTGCGCCGTCGTTGATCATCTCGACGTTCAGGACACAACCGAGCTTTCCGTCTTGGTGTTGTTTGTCGGGTTCTTCGGTGTAGCTGAAGGCTTTGTCTACGCACTTGAGTCCGCCAAACCGATAAGGGATTTTTTTCCCATCTTTTTCTTCGTAAAACTCATCGTCTTTGTAGCCGATCAGTTTGCGAGAAACACCGATTCGCTTATGAACGATATCAAGGCGTGTGTCGGTTTGTGGTTTGATCTGTTCGTAGAGCGTCCAGACGGGCGGGGCGGTGAGCGCGCCGATCATCTGCATTCGGCGGATATCTTTGTGTCGTTTTTTATCGCCGCGTGGGGAGACATCGCCCGCAGGGCCTTGCAAGAAAAAGGCTTCGATGCGTTTTTGTGTGCGCTGTTCAAAGTAATCTTGCACACCCATCTCTGCGCCACCAGCGGCATCTTGGGTAAGCGAAAAGTGATTGAACTCGTGGATGATGCCGTGCATTGGGAAACTAAAGAGGACGGCCAGAGGGGTTCCATCGGCGCGATCCACCCGCACGACGGTAAGGATCGGATGTTTTTCGTTGGGGGAAGCTCCGCGCCGATCGGAAAAGATCTCTCCTTCCTTGTCGAAGTCAGGATTGACGGCATACCCAAAACGAGCGGGTTTGAGGTCGTTGTGGGCCGCGATAATCGCTTCGCCAAAAGAAGCGACGATCCGACGGAAACCTTCGGGCAAGAACTCGTCGTATCCGAGGAATCCGAGCTTTTTTTCAGGAAGTAGATTCCAAAACCGCGCAGGGCCGGAGTGGGTGTGGGTGGCCGTGATCATCAGGTTTTTAGAGAAATCGAGGCCGATTTTTTCGATGATATATTGGGTGATCTGTGTTTTTAAAAAGTCCGACACCCAACACATCGGGCTGCGAACAAGGATGATGCGTTGGACACCATCATCAAGGGCGATGGCTTTGACGAAGAAGCGGTCGTATTGTCCCGTGGTTGCGCCCAATCCTTCGGCATAGGGGCTGGTGGGGCCGACACGTAGGCCATATCCGGCCATCGAGATCCCGAGCGGGACATCAAGGGGCGCGATACCAAGGCCCGCTTGGAGTGGCGTGGGAGTGGTCTTGCCCTTGTTTGGGGGATCTGCTGTTTTCCAGACGGGCTTGTGGCACTGGGCATTGACGCAGACGTGGAGTGTCGGGCAATCGGTGTCGATCTCGCATCGTTTGATGCAGCGGCCTTTGTAGCAAGTTTGGTGTTCTTGGCACTCCGCAGGGGCCTTGCAGGGGGTGGTGGGAACGCACTTTCCCTCGACGCAATCTTGAAGGCCCGTACATTCGCGTGCAGCGACGCATTGGGGGCCTTGCTCAGAAGGGGAGGCGTCGGCGGCGGTTTCTTCGTTGTTGACGGTGGGGGTGCAGTTCCACAGCGGATGAAACAAAAGCAGAGAAAACAAGAGAAGAAGAAAACTGAACTTTCGCATGGGGCGATCCTATGGAGTTGTAGAAGCGAGGGCTTCGTGAAAAACGCCACAGCGTACAACAGGATCGACGAAAAAGGGGAGGGGCGTCGCTTTTGTGGGGTGGGTGCGCCGCTTGTTGAGATGGTTTTTTTTGTGGGGTAGGTGTGCCGCTTGTTGGGATGGTTTTGTGGGGTAGGTGTGCCGCTTGTTGGGATGGTTTTGTGGGGTTTTACCCCACACCCCACAAGGGACTGTCGCCCCTTGACCCCGTATTGGCGAAGAGAGCACAGGTTTTTCAAAACAACGGCGCTCTCGCTTGAACGGGTGCGAACACGGCTTTTTTGGCAACGGCGTCATCTCTATCGGAGACGAGAGGTCGATCCGACTATCAAGACCCTTGTTCGGGGAGGGGCGGTGTGGGCGACCAAGCCCGAAAGAAAGCGTCGAGGTGTTCGGAGAGAAAGGCATCAAGATCCAAAGGACGGCATGTGCGCCCGCCGAGTTGTTCTTGGTGGAGCAGCGCGAGGATCAACGGAGACAACAACAACAACGCGCCTGTGCGCGTATCCATCGGGCGCAATTCGCCTCGCTGGATGTGGATCTGCAAGCGCTGTTCAAAGGCTTGGAGGGTGGGTTCCAAGAGTTTTTGGATGTAGAACGGGCCGATCTGGGCGTCGTGAAGGCCGATCGCAAGGCCCATGCGCTGGATCGGGCCGACTCCGTAGCGTTGCCACGCAAGCGCAAACAGCCGAATCAGCGCGGAGATCGCATCACGAGCCGTTCCGAGATCCGCAGAGACCACGCTGGCGATGTGCTCGTCGCCTTGTTGGGCAAGAGAATCGATCGCCGCTTGGAGCGCTCCGTGATGATCTTGAAAGTAATGGCGTAACGTCGCACGACTGACTGCGCAAGCCTCTGCAAGCTCTTGGAAACTGGCGTTGGTTCCGTCTGCTTGAAGAAGGCGAGCCGCGATTAAGCCCGCGAGCCGTTGCTTTTCTGTCTCGTGTCCTTTGTTCGTGCGTCCTGCTGGCCGTCCCATCCGTCTTCTCCGCTCCTTGGTTGAGGGACTTGCTTTGGATGCACGATCCGCTCAAGAAGATCCATCCGAATTAGTCGACCCAAGCACGAGCATTGCGGAAGATGCGAAGCCACGGGCTTTCTTCGGGCCATTGTTTGGGATGCCAAGAGAGTTGGACGGTACGAAACACCCGTTCGGGGTGAGGCATCATCAGCGTGACGCGGCCATCTGGAGTGGTCAAAGCTGCGATGCCATCGGGTGATCCGTTGGGATTGTAGGGATAGCGAAGCGTGGGTTGTTTGTGGGGATCGGTGTAGCGAAGGGCAACTAGCGGATGTGCGGCCTTTTGTTGTTCAGGCGTTCGGAAGGTTGCACGCCCTTCGCCGTGTGCAACAGCGATCGGTAGATAGGCCCCTTGCATACCTTGGAAAAAGAGTGAGGGCGAGTCTTCGATCCGAACCATGCTGAGGCGTGCCTCGAATTGCTCTGAAGTGTTGCGTAAAAAAAGCGGCCAATCTTGTGCGCCCGGGATCAACGGAGACAGATGGGCCAACATCTGACAACCGTTGCAAACACCGAGTACAAGGGTGTCTGGGCGTTCAAAGAAGCGTTGGAAGTCATCACGGATCTTGTGATGAAACTGGATCGATCGCGCCCATCCAACACCCGCTCCAAGGACATCGCCGTAGCTAAAGCCGCCACACGCCACCCACACACGAAATTCGTTGATCTGCACCCGTTCATCAAGAAGATCGGTCATGTGGACATCGACAGATTGAAAGCCTGCACGATCAAAGGCCGCTGCCATCTCAGTCTGCCCATTCACGCCTTGTTCACGGAGGATCGCGATCTTGGGCCGCGCACCGCGTTGGATGAATGGGGCCGCGATATCCTCAAAGATCGAGGCGTCGACTTCGGCGTAGAGTGCGGGTTGATCGGAGTGTAGCGCTTCTTGCTCTTCGCGGGCGCACGATGGATTGTCGCGCAGCGCTTGGAGGTGGTGGCTTACGCCCGACCAGCGTTCGAGGGCCTTATGAAGATCCATTTGGAGCAGATGTTGGCGGCCCAAGAAGATATCGATTTTGGGTTCTGCTTGGGGAGAACCGAGGACATGGAGATCGGATTGAAGTCCAGCGTGTTGGAAGATCGCGCAAACAGCCGAAAGATCTTGTTTGCGGATCTGCAACACCGCTCCGAGTTCTTCGCAAAACAGGGCTTCTCTAGGGCGATCGCCAAGCGAGGCCAGATCGACAGAAAGCCCCGTACGCGCCGCAAAAGCCATCTCGCAAAGAGTCGCCCAAAGCCCCCCATCGCTGCGGTCATGGTAAGCGAGCAACAAGGCTTGTTGGTGGAGAGATTGCATCGTTTGGAAAAAGGCTTTGAATCGCTCGGGCTGATCGAGGTCTGGAGGGGTTGTGCCGAGCCGTTCATAACATTGGGCGAGGATCGAGCCGCCAATCCGATGTTTTCCGTGACCCAAGTCGATCAGCAAAAGTACCGTTGCTTCGGTGTTATGGGTCTGTTGAAGCATCGGCGTCAAAGTTTTTCGGATATCAGGGATCGGTGCAAAGGCCGAGATGATCAGAGAGAGCGGAGAGATCACGCAGTGTTCTTGTTGTGCCTCGTCGCGCCAGAGCGTGCGCATCGACATGGAATCTTTGCCGACAGGGATCGCAAGGCCCAAGGCTGGGCAGAGATCGCGTCCGACAGCGCGCACCGTATCGTAAAGTGCGGCATCTTCGCCGGGATGCCCTGCGGCAACCATCCAGTTGGCGGAGAGCTTGATATCGCGTAGATCGCGGATCGCTGTGGCCGCAAGATTGGTGATCGCCTCGCCGATCGCCATTCTTCCCGAAGCAGGGGCATCAAGGAGCGCAATCGGTGTGCGTTCACCCATGCTGATCGCTTCGCCTGTGTAGCCTTCAAAGCCCGAGGCCGTCACGGCAAGATCGCTGACAGGGACTTGCCAAGGCCCGACCATCTGATCGCGAGCCACAAGGCCCGTCACGCTGCGATCTGCGATGGTGATCAGGAATTGTTTGCTTGCGACGGTGGGATGGGCCAATACGCGCATCGCTGCATCGTAAAGATCGATCACATCGGGGGAGAAACTATCGCCAAAAGCAGGAAGGCGACGAACATCACGGTGCATACGCGGCGGTTTTCCAAACAGCAGATCCATCGGGATATCGATCGGGCGGTTGGAAAAATGCGCATCTTGTAGGAGAAGTTGTGGAGAGGTTGTGGTATGGCCGATGACAGCGAAAGGGCAACGCTCTCGTTGAGCGATGGCTTGGAAAGTGGATAGAGCGTCGGAGGCGATGGCAAGGACATAACGCTCTTGGGCTTCGTTGCACCAGATCGCAAGCGGACTCATACTCGGATCAGCATTGGGGATATCTCGCAGCGTAAAACATCCACCAAAACCCGCATCATGGATGATCTCAGGTACAGCATTCGATAACCCGCCTGCTCCGACATCATGGATCGATAAGATCGGATTTCGTCCCGCCAGCGCCCAACATCGATCAATCACTTCTTGGGCGCGCCGTTGGATCTCAGGGTTGGCACGCTGCACCGAAGCAAAGTCAAGGTTTTCTCGGCTCTGCCCTGTGTTCATCGAAGACGCTGCGCCGCCGCCAAGTCCGATCAACATCGCAGGGCCGCCCAAAACAACGATGGCTACGCCGTCTTGGAGGGGGGCTTTGTGCAGGTGTTCGGGACGGATGTTGCCGAGTCCACCCGCGATCATGATCGGCTTGTGGTAGCCGCGCCATTCTCTCGGGATGACGGTCATCTGCGAGGAGGGTGGCTTTGAGATGTGCGAGGAAGATGGCATGGGTTCCGAGATGTGCGATGGAGAGGGCGTGGTTTCCGAGATGCGCGATGGGGAGGGCGTGGTTTCCGAGATGTGCGAGGAAGATGGAGTGGGTTCCGAGATGTGCGATGTAGCGGGTGTTTCTGTCGCGGGGTGAGTGAGTGTCGGTTGACGGGCGGCAAGAGCCTCGAAGGTGCGGAAGTATCCGAGGAGATTGGGGCGTCCAAACTCGTTGTTGAAGGCCGCTGCGCCGAGGGGGCCGTCGATCATGATTTGAAGGGGGGAGGCGATGCGTTCGGGCCTGCCCGGGTCTTGCTGTTCCCACGGTTGCGGGTCGTGTGGGATGCGCAGATGCGAGACACTAAAGCCAGAGAGTCCAGCCTTGGGTTTTCCACCGCGCCCCGTCGCACCTTCGTCGCGGATCTCGCCACCTGCTCCCGTCGCTGCGCCGGGATGTGGGGCGATGGCGGTGGGGTGGTTGTGAGTTTCCACTTTGATCAAGATGTGGATCGGCTCGTTGTGAGCGCGGTAATGGTGATCGGAATCTGCGAAAAACCGTGAGCCGTCCCATCCTTCAAAGATTGCCGCGTTGTCGTGGTAGGCGGATAATAGGCCGTTTGGAGTGATTTTCGCGGTATGTTGGATCATGGAAAACAGAGACTCGGGCTGATCTTGCCCATCAATACGCCATGATCCGCGAAAAATCTTGTGGCGGCAATGTTCCGAGTTGGCTTGCGCAAACATCATCAATTCAACGTCGGTGGGGTCGCGTTGTAGGGCTTGATAGGCTTGCAAAAGGTAGGTGATCTCGTCGTCAGCGAGGGCGAGACCCAGCGCGAGGTTGGCGTCTTGAAGGGCGGAGATTCCTTGCGCAAGCAGCGGGATGGTCGAGAGGGGGGTGGGTTGCGTTTCTGTGAAGAGGCGACCGAGTGCTTGGGTGTGATCGAGTACGCTCTCGGTCATTCGGTCGTGGAGAAGGCCAGCGAGCTGTTTGTAATGGACGGCGTCCAAAGAGGCGGGTGTATCGAGTGAATAAGCGATGCCATGTTCGATGCGCTGGATATGCGGCATACCGCAGATCTGCGCGATATCGGTGGCTTTTGAAGACCACGCTGAGCGCGTGCCAAGGCGAGGCACAACGAGAAAAAGGGCGTTGTGCGCAGAGATATCGGGGACAGGTTCGTCGGTGCCGAGGAGAGAGTGGAGTGCGGATTCATCGGGAGATGTAAGCGGGCGTGCGCTTTCAAGGATGTAAAGGTGCCTTGCGTCGAGGTCGTGGAGCGAGGGGAGGACAGGGCGGAGCGTATCAAGCCATCGTTTGCGGCGGAAATCCGAGAGCGCAGGCGGGCCGAGCAGCCAGTAGCGTGCGTTGTGATCAGAGGATGGGGTGGTGAGAGGATGGATGGGGTTCGTTTGCATGGGGTCTCCTTGCACCGTGGGGAGTTGCACAACAGCGGCGTGGTGGTGCTTTGGGAAGAGTCGGGGGGTGTTCTGAACCATTCATTGGTTTTTTGCAAGGAAAAAAAGGTGCGCTCGGTGGGGGTTGGGGGCCAAGGCGAGAAGAGAAGCTCAAAGAGTGGACTCTTCGTCTTCGTCGTGCGGGAGATCAGGGTGGGGGATGTACACGGTGGCGCTGCGTTTTTGCTGTGCAATGGAAAAGGAAAAGGATTGTGTTGGAGGGGGGCCTTCTTCGGCAAACAAATAACCATGGCGTTGAACCAAGGCTTCGGCGGTTTGGCACAAAAGCGTTGCGATACGGTAGGTTTCTTCATCGGCTGGATGGATCGCAGAGTCCGGGCCGACCACTGAAAGGACAGGAAAAGCTTCATACGCCGCAAGCGGCCACTTTTTTTGGTGTTGGAGCTTTTGGGCTTGCGAAGGGATATCGTCTTTGCTTTCGTAGTCGAGCGCAAAGAAGCGGAATCCGGGTTCTCCGATGCGGGCTTGTAGATCGATATCGAGTCCAAAAAGAGCGTAGATACGATAGTCGCGTAGGGTCTCAAAGGCACGCATCCCGGGATTCTTGTGATTTTTTCCACAAAGACTGAGCGTATAACGGCCATATCCCCATGCGCTGAGATCCACCAAAAAGACTTGATCTTCTTGAACTTGCTGCCAAAAATCGGTTTTGTACAAATTGGCGGCTGCTGCAAAAAGGGCTTGCCCGACTTCTGCGGGGATTTGCGAAAGAGAACGCAGCGGGGAGGGCGAAGAGCGCGAATCTTGTTGGCGCAAGAAGTGTCCAGCAAGGCGTTCGAGGTGGCGGCGTCCACCATAAAAGACGGGGATATCGAATCCTTGAAGTAGATTTCGGAAGGGGCCGACCCATCGGCGTTGGCTGACGTTGATTTGTGCGGGGAGGCGAGGGCGTTTGTCTGTGGGGGAAAGGGCGATCGTGAGGAGGCTTTCGAGGATCATTAGCGGTTGAGTCTTTGGATCAAAAGGGAGGACTCCGATCAAAGTTTCCTCTTCTTCACTCATCCACAAGATCGCGGCAGGGGCAGGGTGAAGCGATGAAAGCGTGAAGGTGGATGTGGGAAGTACGCCCACGATCCAAGTTTCTTCAGAGCGTCGAAGTGTTCCGAGTTTTCGCCCTTGTTCGCTCGTAAAGTCTGAATAGCTGAGAGGAATAAGTAGACTTTGTAGAGCCTGAGGCTCTTGCCGTGTTTTTTCAAGGGATTGGATCAGTGTACGGGTATCTTCTTCGTCATAAAAATCCAGAATACCCCAGACTTGTGAGAAATCGAGATCCCCGTCTTCTTCGTTTTCGTCGTCATCGTCTTGAAGGCTTTGGTGTTCAGCCCAAAGGTCTTGTGCGCCGGGGGCAAACAGTCCCTCGCGTTCCATCGCATCGAGGGCTTGTGGAGAGAGCTTGTTGCGCAACAGATCTTCCAGCGAGCGTTCTGGGGTGGGGGCTTTGGAGGCCGCAGAAGGGGCAGGCAGATCGGGTGTCTTTGGCGGGGCAGAAGGAGGCGGAAGCTTCGAGCCTTTGGGCTTTGCGGGTGTTTTGGTGGTAGAAGGGGACGTGGGGGGCTGCGGCTTAGCCATAATCGAGCGCTCCTGCAACAGATGGGAACGGGCGAACTCGTCGCACGTTGGGCTGAGTCTGCATAAGCGCAAGGCAAAAGGAAAATTTTTTGTTCGAATGGGATCGGACTTGCTCGTTTGGATGGTCTTGTGGGGTGTCACCTCACGCCCCACGACAGGGCAAAGCCCTCTTGACCCCGTGTTGGGCGGTTAGGATTGAGGGGCAGAGCGGTGGGGAAATTGGAGTGATATCGGGGGTCTTGACGGAAAGGAGGAGAGCGCAAGAGACAAATCAAGGGAGCGGAGAGAAGAAAGAGTGGTGGGGTGTGCGGGGTGTCGCAAAAGTTGCGTGAAGGCGTCGGCGATGGCGATGGTGTGTTCGTGTTTGACGGGGGTTGCGTGGGAGGATTGTTGTTGGTGGATCGACCACTCGCAAAGGATGGGAAAGGTCGGATGGGCGGAGTGTAAGGGGGTGGGGTGGAGATCGCGGAAACTGGGGGGGATCTCTTTTGGAGAGGCAAAGCGCAGCAAAAGAGCATAGATCGGAGGAAGTTGGAGCGTGGAGAGGGTATAAGGAGCGCGTTGGAGTAGGGAAAAAAGTCGTAAATCATGAGCAGAAGAAAAGATCATGAGATGGGAGATGGGAGGATGCGTTTCAAAGGTGCATGCGATGTAGCGAGGGCCGCCCCAAGGCGTGAGGTCAAAGCCAAAAGGAGTGCAACAAGGGATGGGTTGTTGTTGGAGGGCGTCGAATAACTGTGTGGTGGTTTGGTGGAAGAGTGTGAGAGTGTGCGGGGATAGGCTCGAATTGGGCGGAGGGATGGGGATTTGTCGAGGTTGTGTCGTGGGTAAGAAGAAAGTGCAAGCAAGGCGGGTAAAATCTTCTTGGCCGTCATGTAGAACTTCAATCTCAAGCGGAGAGAAAAAATCTTTAAAAGATCTCAAGCTATTGCGTTGAGCAACCAATACGCGTTTGGGAAGGCGTGGAGTGCCGATTTGCGGTTTGGCTGTAGTGTCAAGGAAGCTAAATGGGAGAATAAAAGAGGAGTCTCTACTTGAAAAGTAGGTCAAGGAAAGAGGGAAGAAGTGACCTTTGATCATCCAAAGGGCGCAAAGATCGGCGTCACGTTGTGGAGAAGAAAAGGGCGGAGGGGCGAAGACGCCGACGATCCACGTCTCGTCGCTTTGTGGGAGTCGCCGAAGAGGGTTGTATTGCGCGTGGTTGAGGGGGGTGGATTGGACGGTGTAGCGCGGAGGGACAGGGAGATGGTTGTGTGGATGGAGAGTGTGGAGGTGTTGTAGAAAGTCTTGCTCTTGTTCGAGAAAAGGATCGTTGGGGGCGGCGGTGCAGAGGTGGATCGGTTGTATGGTGGAGGGGTTTGGGGGAGGCGCGGAGGATCGTTTGGACTGGGGGGGCGGAAGTTGTGGGGATAAAAAGTCGTGGTAGCGGGAAATTAAGCGAGTGACAGCGTGGGTGGAGATCTGGAGTTCGTGGAGCATGGCCTGTTGTTGGGGGGGATGGGTCAGGCGCAGGCGCAAGAATGCGCAAAGAAAAGCCGTTGCGTGAGAAAGGGCTTTTCGGAAGCGTAGGGGTTGTTCGTGGTGAAAAGCTTTCCACAGAGCGGAGGCTTCTTCGGCGAGGCTGTCGTTGTAGTGTTTGCGCAGATAGGTCTCGATGATAACGGCGGCTTGTTCGCTGGGGTCGAGGGTGGGGATTTGTGGAGAGGTGTGTTCTTTTCCCATGTTGTGTTCCCTTCGGCAAAAACGATCCTGCGGATCGCGTTGCGGGTGATGTCTCCCGAACGAGATTGCCTTAGGGGTGGGAAAAAAACGTTGCAGAAGGTGAAAAAAATTAAATTTGGTTGATCTCAGAGAGAGCGCTGAGTTCGTTTCGGGCTAGTTCTTCGAGTTGTTGGAGCAGTTTTTGTTCTGCTTCGAGCAGGGTTTGTGTGAGTTTGTCAGCGATCTGTTTGTAGAGATCGCTGCGGATGGTTGCGAGCTTGCTGTCGGAAAGTGCGAAGCCGATCATCCAAGGAGAGACCTCCCATGTTTCGGCCATCTCTTTGGCTTTGCTGGTGCCGTAGCGAAGGGCGAGATAGCTGACGATCGCGCCAAGGATCAAGCCGATCACCAAGCCCAAGGGGCCTGTGGCGATCAAGGCGGTGCCTGCGCCTCCGCTGATCATGGCGGTGAGGCTGCCGACGATCACTACGGATATCGCGGTGATCGTGGAAGCGATCTCTTCGTAGAGATCGGGGAGTTCCCATGAATCCATGTGTTGCACAGGATTTTCGGAGAGATGGAGCTTTCGTTCTTCGAGGCTGAGTCCTTTGTCTTTGAGCCATCGGTTGGTTTTTTGGAGAACATCGACGGCAAGGGCTTGAAAGAAAGAGGTGATCTTTTCTTGGACGATGGTTTCGAGTGCGGGCATGGTGCGCTGTGTGCAGTCTGCCATGCTTTTTTTCAACGTTGCGATGGCTCCGCCCTTTTGGCGAAAATCTTCAAGCAGGGATTTGAGTTCTCGATCGTAGAGTTGGGCGATGATTTGTTCTGCGATCTCTTGTACAATTTTAGGCGTTTTTTCTGAAAAAATAGATTTAATTTCTTGATTGAAAAACAGAGGAAATTCGTTGGTGAGATCTCTTTGAAGTTTGTCGAATTTGATCTTGAGGGCAGGGAGAGCAGCCAGACCTTCGGAGATCGCCGCGTAAGGTTTCGAACTGCGGATGAGCGATTCGTTGGGGAGTTGGAGTTCTTCTTGGACGATATCTTTGACGAACGGCCATTGGCTGCTTCCCCCAGTCAGGATCACGTATTGGATATCTTTGACATCGAAATGCTTTTCTTTCCAGCCTTGGGTGAGACTTTCTCGAAACCATGCGATCAGATCGATCGGTTGTGTTTGGCCGAGGCGTCCAAGGGGGATTTGCAAAGAAGTCCAGTGTTCGCGCAACATATCCGAGAGTCGAAAGGAGCGAGCGCGTCGAAGAAAGGCTTCCCATGTGACTTCTTGCATCTGGCCATGCTCGCCGATTTTTTTACGCAAGATATTCTTGCGATCTTGTTCGATGCTGCGGGAGAAGTATTCTTTGACTTCGCGGCAGCGGTAGGCATGAACAAAAAAAGCATCGCCTTTTTCTTCCATTTGTTTTGCTGCGTGAGGACATTGTTCGAGAAACCATTGAAAAAAGAGATCATCAAAAAGACGGCCTCCGAGTTCAAAGTCTCCCCAAGAATGTTGAACTTTTCCACGGTGCATAAAGGCAAAGTCACAAGTCCCACCACCAAAGTCGACAACAAGGCCACCAGAGAGGGCTTTTTGCGCGGGGATCTCGCCGTGGGAGATATGAAAAAACAAGGCTCCTTCGGGTTCATCGCGGGTTTCGACATCACCAAAACCGGCTTGTTTGGCAACGCTTTTGAGTGTGTGGATGAAGTCTTCGGAAGACTCGCTGGGGATACCGAACAGGACTTGTTTTTGGGTGGGATCGAGAAACACGTTGGCTTTTTCGGCGGTTGCGATGATCTGTGTAAGGAAGTCTTGTGCTGCTTGGCGGGCTTTGGGGCTGTGGGCGATATCCGGCTTGAATTGGATGAAGAGGGTGTAGTCTTGGCGTTCTTCGGGGGTGGCTTCGCCAAATTCTTCGAGTGCTTTTTCGCCGATGAGTGTGCTTTTGCCTTTACGGTAGAGCAAGGCCGTGGACATCCCATCGCGCCCACCGTCTAGATCGATACCCGAAGCTTTCGTGTTATCAAGTCCACACCGACTGACATACGTGTTGGCTGTTCCAAAGTCGATCGCAAGAACTTCTTTTTGTGTTGACACGAGAATCTCTCCTAACGTCTTCGTACTTTACGCACGAGACCTTTTTGCGTGACGATGCCTTGGAGTACAACGGGTGGTTTTTCTTCTTGGACACGATCGCCCGCTTCGATGGCTCCAAAGGTTTCGTAAGATTCGGTGTGTTCATCGGCCCAAACGAAGGTCTTGGGATCGAGGGAGTCGGGTTGATCGGACAAGAAGCGTGGCTCGCCTTGTAATCCCTCAAATCCGAGGTTTTTGCTCTCGACAATGAGTTCATGGGCAGCGGTTTTGAGGGTATCGGCGCTGCTTCGGTGGAGTTGGAGGATCAGGGAACCCAAACCTGTGATGATATCTTGCTGAGGAGAAGAGGTCTCCTCGGAGGCAGTTTCTCCGTTGTAGAGGTGGATACACTTGAAGAGGGCTGCCACCCAGATGTCGATGTGCGCGTTGATTTGTTCGGCATAGCGCTCACGATCCAGCCGTTGTTCTTTTTTTGAGAGCAAAAGAAGAAAAAAACCTAAAGCATACAACAGAAAACGCTTGAAGGGGCTTTGTTGTTGTTGCCCAGACAGGCGCGACCAGAGTTGGGAGAGAGGATTGCTTTGTTGGAGGAAAAGAAAGATCTCGGTGGTTACGGCAACACCAAGGGCCGCGCCAAGAGTGTTGCGCAGAAAGTTGTCTTCGGTGAGACGGAGGCTAAGCCAGACAAAAGCAAAGGCACCGAGCGGGCCACCAAGAAAAAGTCCGAGATCGCGCATCTTGAGTAGGTAGAGCATCGGTGGGGTGAGCAAAAACAGGCCGAGAAAACCACCGATCAAAGCGACAAAGGCGAGCCTCCAAGGAGCCAGTTGCAGGTAGATCGCAGGAGTCGGGAGTCGCAGCGGCGGGGCGAGGTTGAGCATATCATAGTGGATGCTTTTGCGGGCTTGTGCGGAGAGTTTGGGAAATTCTTTTTCGAGGGCATGATCATCGCTGGTGAGTGTGCGAAATGCGGTATCACGGGCGGCGGTGGTTGCGGCGAGGACGTCGGTTTCTTGGGGAATTTGGGGTGGGGACAGTTGGTTCCAAAAAGCTTCTGAGGCTTTTTGTGAGATGGTTTTTTGAAAGGCAGTGGTCATGCACACCTCTTGTTTTTTTCATGAGTTTGGGGTGAAAAAAGAGAACAAGCACAGAAAACAAAGCCACAAAGAGAAGTAAATCTTCTTCTATCACTTTTTCTTTTTATTGCCTATACTTTTTTAGGCGCGATATCGTGAAGGAACAGAACAAGGCTTGCGCGGGAGCGCGAGGTGCTTTGGGAAGGAAGGGAGGTGTTTGATGGCGCGTTTGCAGAGCGTGTTGTTTGTGTGTGTGGGGCTGTTGCTGTGGGTGGGCAGCCAAGCTTGTGTGAGTCCTGTGGATCAGGAAAAAGTACAGAGCGAAAAAGTGGAGGATGGTGGTGTCAACGATGGCGTTGCAGAGGGTGTTGTGGGCGATGAGGCTGGGGAATTGAAGTGGTACACGACCTGCGGAGATCCCGCGTGTGGTGGGCATCGCCCGCAACAAGGGGTGAGCGCTTGTACCAGCCAAAAAGAAGGGGCGGCGTGTGCGAGCGAGGGCGAGAAGTGCGATCCGATCAATTCGTGCAATCAACTGTTTTTGTGCAGCAAGACCGACCCAAAGAAACAAGTGGGAGGGTGTCCGATCTCGACGCGCCGCTTGAAGCGCGATATCCGTTATCTTAAAGCGCACGAGCAAGAAGCCATCCACCGAACGTTGATGGGTTTTCGGCTTGCGACCTATCGCTACACCTTTGATCCAAGCAAGAGCAAAAAGCATCTCGGATTTATTCTTGAAGATCAGCCAGAGAGTCCGGCGGTGGATGCGAAGCGCAGCATGGTGGACCTGTATCAATACACGAGCATGGTGGTGGCTTCGATGCAAGCGCAAGCGCGGGCCTTTGAGGCGCAAAAGCAGACGGTGGAGGCGCAATCCAAAGAGATCCAGCGTCTGCGTCAGGAGATCCAGTCGATTCGGTCGGTGATGCGAGAGAGGAGTCTGTTGAAAAAGCTGCAAAAGTAGGGTGCGCGGGGCTTTGTGGGGAGGGCGATTGATTTCTTTCTGTCACCAAAGGCCGGGGAATAGGCGAAAACGGACGCGCTGGGTGTAAGCGGCGTATCCGTCGAGTTCTTCGCACAGCGTTTGATCTTCGCGGGCTGTTCGGTAAAACAGCAAACCGAGTGCAAAGGCCGAAGGCACAAAAGCCCACCAAGCCCCCAAGAGCAAAGGGATACCGAGATAAACTAGAAAGGCTCCCGCATATCCGGGGTGACGGACGATCGCGTAGGGGCCATGATCGATTACAACGTGGCCTCGGTCGGTTTGGATGCGCACGATGGCCGAGAAAAAGCGATTGGAGGCCACCGCCCAAGTTCCGAACATCTGGCCGAGCAGCACACAACTCGTCCCCGCGAGCCATTGCCAAGGAGCGGTCAGGGAAGGCGCAAAGCGGTGTTGGAGCGCACTGACCAAGAGGATGGAAAGCGAACCAAATACCGCCATCAGCGGCATGATCTTTTTGTCCCACGCTTTGGCGTTGGCGTGTTCTCTCCAACGCATCCGCTCCAGCATCAGGTCGGGATGGAGGAACGCCATGATCACAACGTTCGAGACGACGTTGAGGATCATCAGACCAAAGACGATCCAAGCGCCGAGCCAATAGATATCGCCCGATACACCGAAGAGAAGTGTACCTACAAACAGGGTCATGAGCGCGACGCGAAGAACGGCTTTGGAAAATGTCGGAGGGGGAGTGGTAGGCTGTTGGGTTGTGGTCATCAAAATACCTTGCAGTTTGGTGTGGGTTATGGATGTTTGAGAGGGTGGGGTGGTGTGAGGTTGGCGGTGATGATCCGCGCTGTCAAGGAGATATCGAACGATGGCCGAGACGATACAAGCGATGAAGTTGTGGTTTGTGGGGGTGGTCTTTGTGTTGGTGTGGGCGGGAGGTTGGGGGGAGGCGCAGGCGCAAAGCGCGTGGGAAAAGATCGTTGATGATGGAGATCCCGGATACAGCGAGACAGGAAACGCATGGGCAAGCTGGAACAGCGCGGATGCTTATGGAGGATCGTATCGTTATCTAAGCCATCAAGGACAAAATATCCCCCGAAAAGGGACCGCAACATGGCAGATCTCCATCCCTTATGATGGGCAGTACGAGGTGTCTGTGCATTTTCGACAGACCGTCAATCGTACAACAGATGCAGATTATCTCGTTTCTGACGGAAAAGGGGTGAGGCATGCTTTTGTGTTGAACTGATTCATAAGGCGCGCAGTCCCGCTCCGGGGTGGGGCGGGTTAGCGCCCCCCTTACTTTTTTTGTGCGGTGTTGCTGTTGTGCTTGTGCGGAGCGTTGGATGGCTTTGGGAGAGGGAGGTGTTCGTTGTTGCTC
>CAUJFU010000085.1 GCA_963169055.1 Myxococcota bacterium | reverse complement strand
TCGTCGCCAAGAGTGTGAGCTGTGCGTTCGTGGGGAAGGAGGGATGCAGCGGAAGAAGGTTCGTCTTCTCGGTCGCTGCGCGTTTTCGCGAATCGTGGGGGAGAAGGCTTTTCGTCATGCAGAGGGGAAGCAGAAAGAGCGTCCAAAGAGGTCGAAGACTCGACGTATGGTAGGGTAGTTTGCGCTGTGGTCGGGCGTGTTTGCGCGAGAGGGCGGGGAGTGTGGTGTGTTTCTTGGGCGGTGTTTTGAGCCACAGCGTGTTGAGGGGCGCTCGGGCGCGGTTTGGTGGTACGGCGGTGGGGTGGGGTGGTCAATAGGCGGGAGAGACCTTCGACGGGATCTTGCTGATCTTGGAGCATCTCTTGGGCGAATTCTTGTAGGACGTCTTGGGGGCGCGGGCCGAAAGGTTGCCTTCGTGCTTTACGGTTGGCTTGGATGGCTTCTTCGCGCTCTTTGATCGAGGGGAAGGGAGCGGGGATGGGATGGGTGGGTTCGACGGCGACTGTGGGGAGGAGAGGGTTCGGTAATGCAGGCGCCTCCGAAGGATTTGTCGACGGCTTGGGCAGTTGTTTTTCCATCGACGCAATCGGTTCGGCTTTTACGAATGTCTGCTCCGTAGGCTTAGAGGATTTGGTCTTTGCGGGGGTTTTTTTCGTAGCCTTGGCGGTTGTGTCCGTCGCCGCAGATGTTTTTGTAGGTTCGGAAGATGGGGCTTTTGTGGAGGTCTGTTTTGTAGGCTCGGAAGATGGGGCTTTTGTGGAGGTCTGTTTTGTAGGCTCGGAAGATGGGGCCTTTGCAGCAGATGTTTTGGTAGGCTCGGAAGATGGGGCTTTTGTGGAGGTCTGTTTTGTAGGTTCGGAAGATGGAGCCTTTGCAGCAGATGTTTTGGTAGGCTCGGAAGATGGGGCCTTTGCAGCAGATTTTTTGGTAGGCTCGGAAGATGGGGCTTTTGTGGAGGTTTGCTTTGTAGGCTCGGAAGATAGGGCTTTTGTGGAGGTCTGTTTTGTAGGTTCGGAAGATAGGGCTTTTGTGGGAGGGAGAGATGGAGGAGCAGAACGCGGTCGGTCGGTTCCGAGCAAAAGTCGAGCGGTAGCGGAGAGTTTTTTGACAGGTAGTGCAGGGAGGGGATTCGTGGGAATTTCAGGAGTTTCGGGCTTGGGGGATTGGTTTTTTTTGGCCATGATGCTTGTGTTGCCGATGCTTTAGAGGTCTCGTTGGACCAACCATCGCCGTGATCGTGTGTGGCGTGGGGGTCGTGAATGGATAGGGAGACGGGGTGTTGTGGGTTCGCGTTGCGAGCGTCGGGAGGCAAGGAAAGATCCATCGAGATGCGGAGGCAGCGGGTTTTTGAGAAGGGTTGCAAATCCAGCCCAAAGTTCGCTGGTGTGGCAGCGATCGGATGGAAACCGACAGCGTCGCAGAGACGTGTTGTAGTTGGTATCACGTTGATGGTGCGGTAGCAAGAGATTCATGCGGCCACGGCGGATGCGGTTTTTTTCCGCGTGTAAAAAGGTAATGGTGCCGCGTCGATCCACGGATTCGACGATGGCGATGTGCGTCCACGGATCGTCAAGGCGGCCATCGTGGTTGACGTCGTACGTGCCGTGCCAAAAGATCAAGTCACCGATGCTTGGGATCTTGCGATCGTGGAATGCGCCGATGTGTCGGCTGTAATGGTAGATGCGTTTGACGCCGTTGGCGGGTTCGGCGCTATCGAGAGCGTCGGTGTTGGTGAGCAAGGAGAATCCGAGGTGCGCGTAGGCAAAAGAGACATAGCCAGAGCAGTCAAAACGGAAAGATTGCCCACGATAGCGCAAGATTTTTTGGGAGGGGAGAGGTTGATTTGCGAGATGGACGAGGCGTTGTCGCAAAAGAGCGATGCGCGGTTGCGAAGCCAACTGCCAGAGTGGAAAACGTGCGGGGGCGGGCCAGATGCGAGTGATAGGAGCGGAAGGAGCGGAAGGAAGGGGGGAAACAACACCGGGAACAGACAGCGGAAGTTTGGGCAGAGCGATCTCTTTTGGGAGGGGGGTGGGGGCGGAGGTTGGCGGTGGTGGTGTGGAATGAAGGAGGGCTTGGTGTGCGGTGGAGTCGCCGAAGAGGTGGTCGTCGTGGAGGGTGGCTTTTTGGGAAGCGCATCCTCCGAGGAGAAGCGCGAAGAAGAAGAGTCCCAAGGGGTGATGGATTCGGTTGTTGCGTTGGATGGTGTGCATGGACCGCCTATTTTTCGAGAAGTGCCAAGCGCACGGATGTTCGGAGGATAGGGAGTGCGCGGTGATATTTCTTGATCTTGTGTGTCGGATCGCGTCCTTTGTTGGGTAGATGGGTTTGTGTGGCGTGATGTCTTGGTGATAGTACCAGCAAGCACCCCACTTTAGCACAGGGCATGTTCAAGTGAAAAGGAGAAAAAACGTTGGGTTTTTTAGAGGCTATCATCTTGGGGATCATTCAGGGGTTCACAGAGTTTTTGCCGGTGTCGTCGAGCGGGCATTTGAAGATCGCGCAGCATTTTTTGGGTTCCAACGAGAAGGATCTGTTGTTTAGTATCGTGGTGCATGTGGGGACGTTGTTTGCGGTGTTATGGGCGTTTCGGGATTCGCTGGTGGTGTATGTCAAGGCTGTGTTGGGAGGCATGGGGTTGGAGCAAGCGCAACGCAGGCAGGGTTTGTCGGAGATCTTATGGATCGGTGCTGCGACGTTTCCAACAGCGGTGATCGGTTTGTCGGCGAAGAAGTATTTTGAGGGAGTGTCGTCGGTGACGGTGGCATGGATGTTTGTGGTGACGGGGGGCTTGTTGTTGATGACGCGTTTTTTGCGGGAAGGGGATCGGACGTGCGCGAGCCTCGGCTGGATGCCTGCGTTGATCATCGGTATTGCGCAAGGGTTGGCGATCACGCCCGGGATCAGTCGTTCGGGGACAACGATCGTATTCGCGTTGATCGTAGGGATGCGTCGAGATGAAGCGGGTCGGTTTTCGTTTTTGTTGGCGATCCCAGCGATCGTGGGGGCTGCGCTGTTGGAGTTGCGGAAGTTGCAGAGCTTGGAGGGACTGTTGCCGTTTTTGGTGGGCGGTAT
Organism: Myxococcota bacterium; assembly: GCA_963169055.1. GTDB lineage: Bacteria > Myxococcota_C > UBA6777 > UBA6777 > UBA6777 > JAKLKB01. The sequence goes on along the minus strand of CAUJFU010000085.1, from coordinate 12,973 downwards.
CGTGGCGGGAGTGACGGGATTTTTTGTGTTGTCGTGGTTGTTGCGCGTGGTGCGTCAAGGGAAACTGTATTGGTTTACGCCCTATCTATGGACGATGGCAACGATCTTGTTGGTGTATTTCTACACGCGGCCTTAGGGTAGAGGTCAGAGGATGCGGGTGCTTGGGATGTTGGAGGGGGAGGGGGAGGCGAGGGGCGGTGTGTGGAGGGCGGTGTGTGGATGTGTGTGGATTAGCTGATGCGACCGGCTTTTTTGGCGTGATCGAACTGGAGCAAGAGGGTGGCGACACTTTTGCGCTGGAGGTGGGTGCGGTAGTCTTCGTTGACTTTGCCGTCTTTTCCGCGTTGGGTGTCCATCAAAGCGTTGACGAGATTTTCTTTTTTTCCGCCGAATTCTGTTTTGAGACGTTGGACAACGCCATGGAGTTTGAGCAGCTTCTTGTTGGAGAGTCCGCCTTTTCCGCCTTTTCCGCCGAGGAGGCGTGCTTGCATCTCTTCGACAGTTTCGTTTTTGCGAGGTTCAAGGTGTTGTGCGAGGTCGCGAACCAACTTGCCTTTGGCTTCGGCGGCTTGTTTTTTCCACTTGCCTTCGCCCGAGACGGAAACGATGGAGAGGATTTTTTCTTTGGGGGATGCTTTGGACATGATCTTGACTCCTCGATGGCAAAAGGGTGCCAGCATGGCATCGCGTTGTTGCGATGCAGCCCATACCTTCGGGCAAAACGCCCGTGTTTGATTTGTCGCGTCTAACGGGGGGAATAAGGTTCCGCTTGGTGGGAACAGACCCTTTGGAAGCGCGGGTCGTGATGTTTAGCACAAGATCTGTGTGCGCGCAAGCAAAAAATCGTTTGAGATGGGATAGGATTTGTAGAGGGCGGATGTTGGGGGGGAATGGCCGAAAGGTGTTGTAGAGAGCGGATGTTGGGGGATTAATTGAAGGTGTATTTGAGTCCAACGGAGGTAAGGATGGCGTGGCCCATCAAGCCGGCAAGTAGGCCAGAATTGGTTTGACCGGGTGCGACTTGCATGAAGGGCGTTGCGAGGAAATAGTAGGTGATTTCGAAGGTGAAGGAGAAATGCTTGAGGTAAAAGAAGTACTCACCGCCGACGCCGACACCGAGACCGCCACCAAAGGCCGGATTGAGGCGGTATTTGTGGTTGTTTTCGAGGGTTGTTTTTTCGTTGGGGAGGATGGTGCTTTCGTTGGGGAGGCTGTCAGGGGGGAGGGCTTGGAAGAGTCCTTCGACGATGAGGTTGAGCATGAAGCGGTCGTCAAGGTTGAGGAAGGCCCAACGCATACCGATTCCTGCGAAGATGGAGAGGCCTTGGCGTGCGAGAGGGCGGCGTGCTGCACGAGGAGGCGGATAAGGGAAGCCTTCACATTCTTTATCGGTGGGATTGGGGTTTCGTGCGCAGACGGTGTTGTCAAGGAGTGTGGCACCGAGGCGGCCGTAGAGTTTGATGTTGGGGGTGATCTGTCCGCCGAGGCGGAAGGTGAGCATCATGCCACCGCGATACATCAGCGCGCCGTCACCGATACCGGGCAAGAAAGTGAGCAAGCCGACGTCGGTGGCGAGGAAGATACCTTTGGCGACGGGTGTTGCGGCTTGATCGCCTTTTTCGAGGGGATGGCCCAAAGGCTTGTCGAGATCGTCTTCGGCAGCGCGCACGGTTTGGGGGATCATCAGTCCCAAAACAAAGAACAAGACAAAAAGGCTTCGGATACGCATGAGAGGATGCTCCAACAATCATAAGCGCGCAAGGCGCGGATTAACGGCGATAAAGGCTCGGCAAGACAAAGGATAGGCCCAAAGCGACAGTGAGATTTTGGGTGACGCCACCGTTTCCGAATTGGCGTTGGAACAGGAAGTGCCGCACATCGAGGCGGAGGGTGAGCCAATCAAGGAGCCAAAAGCGCGTACCTGCGCCGAAGTTGACGGTGGGCCGCATCCGCATGGGGTTGCGTTCGCGGTTGGTGTTGCTGCCGGAGTTTTCAAAGTCGAGGACGCCGATAAAGCCCGCACCGAGTTGGAGGTAGATCTCCCAATGCCCGAGGGCTTTGATGCCTTCGGTGTAGATCTTTCCATAGAGAGGGGTCCATTGGAGGTCAAAATGTCCGTAGAGTTCTTGTTGTTCGAAGACTTCGACACGGACGTAATGAGGGTCGCTGCGAAGATCTTCGATCAGGCGATTGCGCAGGGGGCCGGAGTAGCGGTTTTGGCCGGAGCCAAAGGGGGGATAGTAGCCAAAAGTGCCTTCAAAGGAGAAGCCTTCGGCGAAGTGGAAGGCCAAGCGGCCTTCGATGGGTAGATAAGTGAGGTAGGGGTTGTTGGCGACCCAACCAAAGAAGGCGCCGATCTCGAATCGACCGCTTTTTTGGTTGGCGCGTTCGGTGATGATGGCGATCTGTTCTCCGACGGATTGTGCGGAGACTTGGGGGGTGGGGAGCAGCGCAGACAAAGCGAAAACATACAACAGGAGTCGGAACCGATATCTCATGTGGAAATCCCATCTTCTTCTAGCACGATCGATCGAGGTCGATGGCAGGTCTGATTCTTCAAGAGCCGAATAGGGCGACCCGTGTGTTGGACGGGTTTGGATCGACAACCGTAGGGACAGGGCGGCGCAGTATTTAGGATTTGACTTCAAAGATCAAGAAGGATTCGTTGTTTTTGCTGCTTTTTTCGGTGGTTTCGCCAAGAAACTTGCCATTGAGTCCAAAGGCAACGAGATAGCGTTTTCCGGCTTGTGCGCCTGAGAGTTGGTAGGAAACTTTGAGTTCAAGCCATCCGCCCATGGCGTGGAAGGCCATATCGAGTTGATCGCGGACGCTGTTTTGAAGTTCTCGGCGCTCGCCTGTGACGATCTCAAGATCTTTGCGAACAAAGAAGACTTGGCCGAAGTAGTTGGCTCCGCCTGTACCTGCGACACGAGCGAGTTCGCATAGTTTGTTGAGGTGATCTTCCCAAGCATCGTCTTTGACACCGGCGGGTTTGGGGTAGGTAATGCCCATAAAGGGGACAAATTGGGAGTTTTGTCCGCGCAATCCGGCTTGTGCGTTGGCGAAGTCATCGGCGACGTCTTTGGGGGAGAGGACGTGCGCGTCTTGGGAGAGGGAGAGGGCGATGACAGCGGGGTTATTGATGGCGTTGGCACTTTCATCCCAGCTTACGTCGCGGGTGAGGACAGCGGCTTCACGGACCGTCCCGTAGAGAGGGGCGTTGAGGTTGACGGTTCCGTTGCTGAGGTTGAGGAGGCCACGGCTGAGGATATCTTTTCCGTCGGCGCTAGTGACGACGAATCCACGGGGCTGTGCGCTGGCCCCGATCAGTTGGAGGTTGGTGTCAGCACCGAGGAATAGGTTGTCGGTGCGAGTGAAGAGGTTATTTTTCATGAGCAAAACGGCCAAGGCATCGAGGTTTCCGCGTTGTTGGTTTTGGTTGAAGACCGAAAGCAACCAACCTGTGGGAGAGGAGCCACGGGTCATGCTAAAGTCGGGTCCAGCGGCGGTTTCGCTCATGTCGATGAGAAGGGAGACAGCGCGAGGGGCGCGGAGGTTTTCAGCGCTCTGTTTGACGAGCGCATAGTTGGGGTTTTCTTGGATCCAGTTGGCGCTGTCGGTTTGATCGACGAGGGTGAGGGTGGCGGTGACGCCGTTGGCTTGTGCGCCGGTGTCGGCGTCGATGACGCGGATGGTGTTGGGGCGGAGGCTGAGGTTGTCTTTGACGGTGAAGGGTGTGGTGGTACTTTGCAAGCGACCGGGTGGGATCTCTTCGCTGCCGTCATCGACGAGATAGACGCGAAGGGTAGCGGTGCCATTTTGCCCTTCGACGACGCGGAGACCTTGTTCGCAGCGGGGACTGCCTTCGATCTTGTCGATGATGCGTTTTTCGCTGATCAAGTCGACATTGGCTTGGCAGGCGGCGAGGTAGCTCGTGATCGCAAGCCACCCGCCCAATATGCCGTAGAATCCGAATCGTTTCCATCGTTTCGCGAAAGCAGTCATCGAATATCCTTCCATAACAATAAAGCCACAAACTTTTGAATCTGTCGCGTGGAGAAGGCGAGTGGGCGGAAAGAAAAGCGAGGCGTTCAAACAAACCATGAGACCGAAAGGATCGGCGGTAGAGTCTACGTCTGCTGGGGCCCTTGCGCCAAAGATCGCCACACACTAGCGAAGCGCCTGTTTTCTGTCAAGGTTCTTGTTTTGGGGTTGTGGTTTTGTTGTATGGGCGGGAGGATGGGCTGTTGTGGAGGGTGAAGGGGGGGGTTATTGACCGAGGAGTTGAGCGAGACGCCCTTCGTAATTGCGGATGCGTTTGGCTTGGTATTTGGCGATATTCCAGAGCAGCTTTTGGGCCATATCTGTGTTTTCATTGAAGAAGTGGCGAAGTTTTTCATGCTCAAAAATGATCACGCGGGTTTCTTCTTCGCAGATGGCGCTTTCGGAGGCATTTTTTTGGTCGAAGAGTTCGACATCGCCGAAGTGATCGCCCGAACCGGCGGTAGATATCCAAGTTCCGCGTCGATAAAGTCCGATGCGTCCGGCAAGGATCATGATCAAGCCGACACCGGGGTTTCCTTCGGCTTGGATGATCTCGTCTTTGATAAACAGGCGAAGTTGTCCGATGGGGAGAAGGCGCATGGACTGGGCCATACCAAGACCTTCGAGCAGCGGGCATTGGGAGAGCAGGTCGGCGCTGAGATCGAGTTGTGTGGCAGCCATGGAGGCGGAAGGATCTTCGATTTCGGTGACGATGGCGGTGATATTGTCGCGTCCACCGCGAGCATTGGCGCAGGCGATCAATCGAGGGACGATCTGTTCACCGCGTGCTTGGGAGAAGACGGTGACGATCTCATCTTCGATCAGGTAGTTGGAGAGGCCGTCGGAGCAGAGCAAGAATTGATCGCCGGGTTCGAGTTCGAGCCAAAGGATATCGGGAGCGACGCGCTCGCGGTATCCGACGGCTTGGAGAAGGGTGTTGCCGAAGGGGACGTGGGCGGCATCTTCGATGCGGACGAGTCCTTTGCGGAGTTGTTCTTGGACGAGAGTTTGATCGTCGGTGAGTTGTTTGACTTCTTTGTTGCGGATGCGGTAGATGCGGCTATCTCCGACGTGTCCGAGCAGGGCTTCGTTGGGCGAGACGAACAGCAGCATGGAGAGGGTGGTTCCCATGTTGCCAGCGACGCCTTTTTGTTCGGCGAGTTTGAAGACTTCGAGGTTTGCGGCTTGGACGGCCCCTTCGATGATCTGTTGGAGCCAAGCGCGTCGTTCGGGGCTGGGATCGAGGGCAAAGGCTTTGATGCCGCTCATGGCGTTGTGGATGTAGTTTCGGACGGATTCGGTAGCGCGTTGGCTTGCGAGTTCGCCGTGTTCGTGTCCGCCCATCCCATCGGCTACAACAAAGAGTCCGTTGACGGTATCTGCGAGAAAGTTGTCTTCGTTGTTTTTTCGGACGCGTCCGACATCGCTTTTGACCCACGCTTGGATGGAGATCTGTGTGAGCTTGGTATTGGTGTTTGTGGATTTTCCGGGATTTTTCGCCATCTTTTCAACCGCACCACTCTTGTGGGGGCGTGTTTTGAGCGGAGCCGCGTACGTTTTGGGAAGGGAAAGAACGCGCAGGATCGTTTCAAAACAGGCCAGCCATCAGGATTAAGAACTTTCGGGTTTTTGGCCTCATTTGTCGGCCAAGGTATCTTGCTCTCGAAGCGAAGTCAAGAACGGAGGAACCGAGCGCAAGCGAAGGATCGCAGACTATTTCGGTGAGCGATAGAACTTACCTACCGAACGAAGACAGGAGGGGACTCAAAAAAAGAGGGAGGGATCAAGCGTCTTGGGGTTCGTTGAGCATACGCTGAACGAAGTTGGGCAGAGTAAAGGCGGATTGGTGGATGGCGGGGTTGTAGTATTCGAGTTGTTTGGAGACACGATGGCAGCGTTCTTCGACGAAGTCGCGGCGAGCGTCGAATTTTTCGGAGACCATCGTAAAGCTCCACCAGCCCGATGGATAGGAGAGCATAGGGGAGAGGTAGAGTTGTGGGTTGGGGAAGACGGGCCTGAGATTGTGGTGGATCTGTTTGATTTCTTTGGCGTGGACGAAGGGGGATTCGCTTTGCATCACGACGATGCCTTGACCGCGAAGAGCGCGTTTGCAGTTGGCGAAAAACTCTTGTGCGATCAATCCAGCGGCAGGTCCGACAGGATCGGTGGAGTCAATGAAGATGATATCGTAGGTGTTGGTGCGTTCTTCGAGGAAGACGACGCCATCGCGAAAGTGCATGGTGACGCGGGGATCGGTCAATCCAGCGCTGATCTCGGGGAGGAATTCTTGAGAGACGCGAACGACCTGTTCGTCAAGTTCGACGAGATCGATCGATTCGATCTCGGGATAGCGAAGGAGTTCGCGAACCGTTCCACCGTCTCCACCACCGATCACGAGGACGCGTTTGGGATTGGGATGGCTGCACACAGCGGGATGAGCGAGCATCTCGTGGTACAAGAATTCGTCGCGTTCGGTGAGCATGACGCAACCATCAAGGATCATCATGCGCCCCATCCCTTCGGTTTCAAGGAGCATGATCTCTTGGTAGGGGGATTGGACATGACAAAGCGTACGGCGTACGCGGATTTGGATGCCAAAGTGGTGTTGGCCAACTTCGTGGAACCAGAGGTGTGAGGTCATCGCGGGTGTCTCCGAGGGCGATGCAGCATGGCACGCTGTTGAGCGTGTGCGCTTGGACGGTTCGGAGCGAACAGATCGATGCGCTTGTCGCAAAACAGCGGTAATGCGGGGGGTTGATAGGGTGAGCCTGCCTTTAGGTGATCGACTTGGGAGGCTGGTGTGGGAGAAGATATCCCGAGATGATTTAACGGAAGCTACTTTTTCGGAGTACGGGTTGCAGCGGGACAACCACTTCATCCTCGAAGTGTTGGGGTTCAAAGTGTTGGGAGGCGGGGACCATTTGTCCGCGTTTGACTTCGATTGTGGTGTGATGACCGCAGCCGAACTTTTGCAAGAGGTACTCGCAAGCGCGTTCGGGGGAGGCTTGATCGCCACAGGTAAAGACATCGATGGCGGCATAGCCAAGTTCGGGCCATGTGTGAATCGTCAAGTGGCTTTCCGCGATCACCACAACGCCGCTCACTCCTTGGGGAAAGAAGGGATGGAACGCTGATTTGATGACGGTTGCCTCGGCTTCGAGAGCAGCCTCGACCATGATCTGCTCGACAAGCTGGACATCGTTAATGATCTCTGCATCGCAGTCGTAACACTCAAGGATGATTTGACGGCCTAGCGCTTTCAATCCATAATCCTCCATTGGTTGTCGAATCGTCTCGCAACCAGTTCTGAAGCGTGATGCGCTTCGTGTTTTTCAAGATACTTGTCTCCCCTCATGGGAAACGAGTCCTCTAAACCGGACGCGCAAAAATAGGGTGGCTTGATTAAAGAAAGAAGGGCAGTCTGTCAAGGAAAATTTATGCGTTGGAGAGAGAGCGCGTGATCCAAGACGGCAGCGCCGGATGGGAGGGGGCGATTTGGGGGCATTGAGAACGGGTGGAGCAGCCAAAACGTGTTGCGGATCGCTGTTGCGTTCCTGCTGTTTGTTGTTGCTGTTCGTTTTTGCTGTTTGTTGCAAATCAACGCCAATCGCCGCTAATCTCCGAGCATACACTTCCACAAACGGTCGGGGTTTTGAGTAAAGACCCCGTGAACACCGATTGTTTGCGAGACCTGACATACCTTTCGATTTTTGAGATCTTGTTGGATCTCAGAAACGCCCCACGAAAGCCCATGGATAGGGCTTGTTTTGTTCATGGGGTTGTGCAGAAAACGCACGCATTCCTCCTCACATAAAGGTCTCTGCTCTTGTGGATCGCGTCCTTGTGGGCGAGATCGTTGACGGAGGGGATATCCTCCGTGGGGGTGAAGCGGCTGGCTTCGTGGATCAAGAGCCGACACCGGATTTGGGTGGATTCTCTATGCCACGATTTGGACGCTTTGACAACACTTTTATGTAAAAAATTTGCGTTCTAGATCCAACGCGAGATCGAAGCAAAAAGAGGAAGACAAAACGCGCTTGTCATCGGAGGATGGGAGTGTTAGAGTGCAGCGTCCATGCGAACCGTCACGGACGAATCGCGCAACCACGCAAACACCTGTACATTTTGAAGAGAACACAGCCATGTCTTTTCGACTCGGACACTTTCTTGTGCAACAACAGCGGCTCACGCTCGAACAGGTAGAACAAGCTTTTCATCGTCAACAATTGTTTGGGGGGGGATTGGATACGCATTTGTTGGAGCTTGGTTGGTTTGACCCTGACGGGCTTCAGGCGGTGATGTGTCAGGCGTATCAAGATCCCTCACCGTTGTTGTCGTGGATGGAATGCCCGCATCTTGAGGCGCTATTGCGCGTTCCACCTGTGCTGGCGTTGCAGCTTGAGTTGCTGCCCGTTCGCGAAGAACACGGCGTCTTGCATCTTCTCGCGGCTGTGGGGACGCTCAGCGATCAGTGGCCGTTGTCGTACTGGTTGGGCCAAACGATCCAGATCCATCGCGTGCCTTTTCTTCGGGTTGTTCAAGGATTGGAAGCTCTTTATCAACACAAGATGCCGCGTCGCTGGTTGCATCTGAGCCAACGATTCCCAACGACCTTGTTTCAAACTCCCGTCGGATGGGCTGATCCCGCTGCTCACGAACCTTCTCCGTCGTTGGCAGATGCTGTTCGGAGTGTGGCTGCGTTGCGCGAGACCTCTTCTTCGATCGACCCACATCGTTTAGCGGACGCCTTGGGCCGCGATCGTTCTGTTGCTTCCCGCAACAGCGAACCACAACAGGACACGTTAGACGCCGAACCATCGGCGCTTTTCTCCCTCCCTCACGAAGTCGCGAAAGCCATCGAAGAGACGGCACAGATCGAGAAAACCGATATCTCTTCCCAGATCGAAGCGTACATTGTCGATGAACCACCGATACGCCGAGAAGATAGCTTGGTTGAACTGGATGCGGCCATGTTGATCGAAGAGAGTCAAGACGAAGCCGATCCGTTGGTTGAAGACGCATCCCCCGAATCAATATCCGAAACCATTCGCTTCGATGACGTGGAAACTGCGGATACATCGAAGGAACCACTGTCATCAAAAGAGGCAGAACAGCCCATCCATCCGGCCTCTCCAAAAACACAAAAACATGTGGAACAACCTTCACAACAAGCCGAAAAAACCGAAGAGCAACAGCCGCCCATCGGGAAAAAAGCCGTAGAACAGCGCAACGCCCCAACGGACAAAACAGAAAACAAAGAGGAACCCTCCAAAAAACCAACCAACGGAGGGGAGATCAAGTTGGCCTTGCCACCCGTTGAATCTTTGCGCAACGCCTTCCGCCCCTCCCGAAGATCTCCCCCCGAATCCGCACAAGAGGACACGCCTACACCGTCTATTCCATCGAATCCATCGACATCATCGGCTCCATCGACATCATCGAATCCATCGACCCCGTCCATTCTATCAACACCATCGGCACCATCGACGCCGTTATCCTCTTCGGCAACATCGGGCGCAGCATCGCCGAACGTTTCGAAGGCTCGTGCGTTGCCCGCACAAACGAGTACAGGGTCAGAGATGTCTTTGGCGTACAGCGCAGAAGAAAGAGGCGAAAAGATTCGGAGGGGGGATACTGCGTCGAGCACGCCGATGGATGCGAGAAAAGCGGATACTGTGTCGAACACGCCGATGGATGCGAGAAAAGCGGATGCTACGTTGAGCACGCCGATGGATGCTGTGTCGATCACGTCGATGGATGCGAGAAAAGCGGATGCTGCGTCGAACACGTCGATGGATGCGAGAAAAGCGGAGGATATGGGGAGCCAAGGCAGGGAGGTTCGGTTGGAGAAAGCCTCCGTTATGGAAAGGGATGAGGACGTTGTGTCGAGCCGATCGGCAGGGATGCGTGCGGAGGTGCTTCGTAAGCAAGCTCCGCCGTTGGTGGTGGAAGCCGAACCGACGCTGTTGTTAGGGCCTGCCGAGGTGATCGGTGAAGAGTCAACATACACAGTGCCTGCGATACCTGCGATGCCTGCCGAAAAAGCGTACGATACAGATGACCGCCCACAAGTGGTTTTGCAAGGGCGATCGTTTGTGGAGGACGGTGCGACCGATGGTATCGAGATCGATGTGGACTTGGGGGCGTCGCTAGAACCTCCGCCAAGTTCTGCGGAGAGCATCAGTCCGAGACAAGAGGCGGAGACACCCGCACGTTTATTGGAGGATCTTTTCCTTGCGCCGCTGCATCGGATTCCGCAACTGCTGGAAAATTTGGCGAATTTTGGTGGTGAAGTGATCTCTCCGATGTTGGAACATCTTCCTGCGCAAGACGTGGTGGGCAAGAATACGGATCTAGAGGAAAAGCTAGAGCGGATGGTGATGGTCTGCGAAAAGATCGATGAGCCGGCGTTGTTGCGTCTGATCCGCGTTTTGCAAAAAGAAGCTCCGCCCACGCGGATGCGAGCGCTGCTGTTGTTGGGGAAATGGTTGTCTCCCAACGCGATGTCGCACTTGATAAGGCAGTTGTTGGTCGAGCAGGACGGGGCTGTGCGTCGGATGCTTCGGAAAGTGATCTTGTCTTACAAAGAGGAAGGCGGTTTTGAAAAGTTGCTGCCCTTTTTGGTGAGCAATCTCCAGTCCGGGGAGTTGGGGCGGATCAAACATGCGCTTCAATTGATCGAAGAGTTGCGTGTTACGGAGGCGATGCCTGAATTGATCAGAGTGTTGACGTCGAAAGAAAAAGAAGTCCGCGAACAAAGTGAGCGGGTGTTGCGGCATCTTGCGCTGCAATCGTTTGGCTTAGACAGCCGTCAGTGGAACCAGTGGTATAGTTTGCAAAGCCAAAAGAGCCGAAAACACTGGATCTTGGATGCGTTGAACCACGAAGACGCAGGGATTCGTCGGATGGTGAAGGAAGATCTGCGCGACGAATTTGGCGATGATTTTGGTTATGATCCAGAAGCTTCACCCGCCAAGCGCGAGTCCATCCGCAAACTGGCTGCGTTGTGGTTGCAACAGCGGTAGAGGTTTGTCTGAATAAGGTGCTTTGTGTTTGCGCTGGAAGTGCGTGGTGTTGGGCGATGGGATGTTTTGTTTTGAAAGGTATGATCGATGATCCCGATGGTTCGAGCAAAAGAATCCTTGAACAAAGCTCATCGTTTGTGTTTTTTACGGTGGGACAGGTTGTTTGGATGTTTGATCTTTGTCGGGATCGGGTGGTGGTGTTTGGCGGGAGTTCCGTTGGGCTGTGGCCCGTCGCCGGTGTGGGGTGAGGAAGTGGCGGGTGATGCGGGAGGAGAAGAGGCTTATCGCTGTTTTGAGCGTGGTCCCGGTCGGCCTGAGATCCAACAGATCAGTTATTTTGGTCGAGACCCCGCAAACCGCCGATTGTTGGAGATTTACATCGAATATTTGGATATGGAGTCGGATTTACAGGGAGGGACGTATCGGTTTTGGGTGGATGGGAAAGCCTTGTCGTCGCGTCCATTTCCAAAGGTTCGGGAGCCTTCTGCGATCAAGGGCAATGCGATCTTGTGGTTGGATCTGGCGGGTATCGCGCTAGAGCGTGGGCAAAGCTTGCAAGTGGAGGTCGAGATCACAGACGCCAAAGGCAATTCTTCGAATCGTCCGTTGGTGGTGTTGCGTGCGCTGCTGTAGCTACGGATGGTGTGGAAGGATGGTGTATGGATGAGTTGGGTGTATGGCTGGTTTGACTGTTGTGTTCGGAGCGTATGGTATGGAGCGGGGTGGAGGGGTGGTGTGTTTCTGTTGGTGTTGCTACTGCGAACGGCGGATGTTTGGGCATTTCAGCAGACGCGCACGTCGCTTGGGATGCCTGTCTATTGGGGGACGTCGGAGATCCCTTTCTTTGTGGGCAAGGGGGGGAGTCGTGACGTTGAAGGCGATGCAGCGATCGAAGCGATCAAGCAAGCTGCGGCGATTTGGTCGGTCGTGCCTTGTTCGCAAGCGCGGCTGGTGTTTCAAGGTGTCGTTGAAAAGCCCCAAGCCTCCTACACCGCAGGAGGCAGCAACCAGAATGTGGTGTATTGGGTAGAAGATCCCGAACCTTGGCCGGATTCTCTTGAGGTTTTGGCTTTGACGACGATCAATTATGTTCCTGCGACGGGTGAGTTGCAGGATGCGGATATGCAGTTGAATGGCCGTAGTTTTCGATGGTCAACGAAGAGTCCGACCCCAGCGGGGCTTCACGACATTATGAATACAGCGGTGCATGAATTTGGCCACGTTTTGGGCTTAGAGCATTCGACCGATACGGATGCAACGATGTATGCGGATTCTCCGTCAGGCGAGATCAAAAAGCGAGATCTTGCGAGCGACGATATAGACGGAATCTGCTCGATCTACGGAAAGACCCCAGAGGACCGGCTTCGCTTTGAAGTGGTTTCGGTAGAGGATGGTCGGCGGGCTTGTCCTGAGCCACGGCCATCTTACGAGGCTCCTCCTCCCAAACAAGGCTGCGAAGCGTCGCCGATAGCCGATCAGAGCGCTGTGTGGTGTTGGCTGGTGTTGCTGTTGTGGTGGATGCGTCGCGCCAATCTTCGATAACGACGGTGGGATGGTCTTTTTGGGTATGTTAAAAAGAATGCAGCGGATGTGTTGAAACGCCACAGGGCGTGTCGCATTGTGCGATTAGGCGGAGCGGATGAAAACAGAAAAAAAAGTGGGATCGACGGTGCAGATCTTTCTTGCGCTGTTGGCGGGCGTGGTGTTGGGTGTGGCGTCTCCTGAGACAGCGTTACGGTTGAGTTGGTTGGGGGAGATCTTTATGGCGGCGCTGAGGATGTTGATCAAGCCGCTGCACATGTTGACGATTATCGCAGGGGTGGGATCAAGGCGAAAACCCGATGATTTGGGGAGAGTGGGGACGCGAACGAACGTCTATTCTATGTTGACGACATTTCTTGCGA
>CAUJFU010000084.1 GCA_963169055.1 Myxococcota bacterium | reverse complement strand
TGTCGTAGCAAAGGGAAAGAAAGCAGGGTGTTATGTGGGAAGAGTGGCCGTGCGAAGTTCAGGCAGCTTCAACATCAAAACCCGAAGTGGCACCACACAAGGCATTTCTTACAAACACTGTCGTATCCTTCAACACACCGACGGATACGCCTACGCACGAAGAAAGGACAGCGTTTCCTCCCCCGCCTAAAGGCAGGGGTCTCCACGCCGAAGAAACGATGAAAAAACTCGAAGACCTCTACAGCCTCCCCCTGCGCCAAATCCCCATCGCTGTCTTCGATCTGGAAACGACAGGACTCCGCCCCCAAGTCGATGCCGTCTGTGAGATCGGCGCGGTTCGCATGGAGGCTGGAACCTTGGCGGAGACCTATTCCACCTTCGTTCAGCCCCAACGCGATATCCCCCAAGAAGTGATCGATATCCACAACATCACCCCCGATATGCTTACAGATGCCCCTTTGCTCGCGGATGTCATGCCCCATTTCCTCGGATTCATCGGCTCTTCTGTGATCGCTGGGCACAATATCGGCTTCGATCTGAGCTTTCTCCACGCTGCTTCTTTGCCTTGGGGGGTTGATCTTTACCAACGACCCATCCTCGACACCGCTCACCTCGCCCGCAGGCTTCTTCCCAAACAAAAAAGCTACGCCCTTGTCGCCCTCGCCCAACATTTCTCCCTCCCCTCGGGTTCTTTTCATCGCGCTCTTGATGATGCCCAAACCACCGCGCACTTGCTCTTACTCCTCCTTCATGAAGCCGAAAAGCAAAAGATCGATACCCTCGCTCAGCTCGAAAAAACCCATCCCTTCCCCGGCACCCCTCCCCCCATCCATCAACAATCTCCCCCTCTTGAAAAAGACCTTTGGCTCGCCATCCAACACCAACAACAAGTCTTGATCCGCTACAGAAACGCACGCAACGAAGCTGTCGAACGGCAGATATCCCCCGAACGCTTGATCTCCCCTTTCCTGTACGCCTATTGCCACCTCCGACAAGAACACCGTTCCTTCCGCCTTGATCGCATCGAATCCTACAAGCTGCTTCCACCTCCATCCCCCTCTCCCCCCGCGCTCGACGCCTCGGAGCTTTAAGGAGAAGAGGGCGAAGAGAAGGGCTTGGATGTTGGGGCAGTTGTGTTCGTTTTGGGGACGAAGCGATCGCGGGAGGCAGCAGGGGTAGGGGGGCGTGGTTGAAGCGAAGCGCGTGGTTGGGGCATGGGCTTTTTGGACGAAGAGGTGTCGTGTTGTTGGATCAGAAGATAGAGAACGAGCATCAAGATCACGACGATAATTCCGAGGATCTCGTAGGGCATGCGGAATTGGGGCTGTTGATCGACGCGGGTGCGTTTTTGTCGGCGCACCTTTCGTTTGACCTTTTGCACGAAGTCTGAGGGGGCTTCGAGAGAAGGGAGGCGTTGCATAAGGGAGAGGGTTTGGCGCAGACTTTCGAGTTCTGCGCGGATATCCGGTCGCTCTTGGAGAAGCGTCTCGACGACAGCGCGTTCGTCGTGGTCGAGATCTTCTTCGAGATAGCGGCTCAGCATCTCTTCGGTTTCCATGTCGGGGGGGAGGGTTGTTCGAACCACCGTCATCGATCATCTCCAAAGCGGCGACCTTGCTGTGGGCGGGTTTAGGCTCCCGTGGCAAGGTAAGGTTGCATTTGTTGGCGCAAGGCGCTGCGTGCGCGGTGGAGCCGCGACTTGACGGTTCCGAGGGCCAAGCCCGTGATCTCGGCGATATGTTCATAAGGCAGGTGCTCGATATCGCGCAATACAAGGATGATGCGGTGTTCTTCGTCGAGCGCCAGCAGCTCGCGTTGGATCAAGGTCTCCAGTTCGCGTCCCAAGAGTTGTTGTTCAGGGTTGGCGAGAGCCATCGAGACATGGGTTTGGATATCGGTCTCGGCGGTCTCGCTGATCTCTTGGGCTTTGTGAAAGTTTCGGCGGAACAGATACTTGAGGCGGTTTTTGCAGAGGTTGACGGTGATGCGATAAAGCCAAGTCGAAAAAGCACAATCTCCGCGAAACTGTTCCAAAGATCGATGCAGCGTGACAAAGACCTCTTGTGCGAGGTCTTCGGTCTCTTCTGGAATACCCAAGATGCGATGCACCAAGTTAAAGACGCGGTTTTGGTAACGCCGCACCAGCAGAGAAAAAGCGAAGTCTTCGCCTTTTTTGACACGACGAACCAACTCGTCATCCGAAAAGGTCGCTTGTTCTTCCACATTCGATGTCTGCATCCGATCCTCTCGTTGTTTCGCCTCTGTTTGCCAAAAATCTCCAACAGCTTCGCGTCTGGGGGGGATGGACATGGCCTATCGAAAAAAGTTCCTCTCCAGAAGTGATGCAGCCATCAAGCGTTTGAAGCGAGCCGAATGTATTCGAGCAACGTGGCGACGCCGAAGCCCGTTCCTCCACGGCGCAAGATCCCGTAGTCGCGTTCGACATGCGCGGGTCCAGCGATATCCAAGTGCGCCCAAGACACGCCTTCTTTGACAAACTCGCGCAAGAACAAGCCTCCCGCGATGGCTCCTCCCCAACGCTCTCCAACGTTCGATAGATCGGCGATGTTGCTTTTGAGTCCTTCGCGCACGTCTTCCAACAAAGGAAGCGGCCAAAACGACTCGCCCACCTTTTCGCCTGCGGATTTGAGAGCATCGGCCATCGTTGGCGTGTTGCCCATCACGCCAGCGGTGTAACGCCCAAGAGCGACCATACAAGCCCCCGTCAAGGTCGCCAAGTCGATCACATGGGTGGCTCCTTGATCGCAAGCGTAGCTCAACGTGTCGCCTAACACCAATCGCCCTTCGGCGTCGGTATTGAGGATCTCGACGGTTTTTTTGTTGTAGGCCGTCACCACGTCATTGACGCGAAAAGCCGCAGCACCCGTCATATTTTCGGCTGCTGCGATGTAGCCGTGGATCTCGATGGGAGGCTTGAGTTGAGCGATCGCTTGCATGGCACCAAAAACAGCGGCTCCACCCGCCATAT
Organism: Myxococcota bacterium; assembly: GCA_963169055.1. Taxonomy (GTDB): domain Bacteria; phylum Myxococcota_C; class UBA6777; order UBA6777; family UBA6777; genus JAKLKB01. The sequence goes on along the minus strand of CAUJFU010000084.1, from coordinate 14,280 downwards.
CCGCTTGCATCCCGTTCATGCTGGCGGCGGGTTTGATGCACAAGCCGCCTGAATCAAAGGTCAATCCTTTGCCGACAAGAGCGAGAACCATCGAACCTTTTTTGGGTTTTTTGGTGGGTTTGTAGATCAAGCGGATTAGGCGACAAGGCTGAGCGCTGCCTGATCCGACGGCCAAAAACATGTGCATTCCGAGTTCGCGCATCTGCGTGTCGTCGAGCACTTCGCAAACCAAATGGTGGGCGTTGGCCATCTCTTGGGCGCGCTTGGCAAATTCGGGGGGATGCAGGACACAAGGGGGTTCGTTGACGAGATCGCGAGCCGCAAAGATCGCGTCAAGGTAGATCTTGGCGTTATGAAAGGCTTCTTTGAGGGCTTTGTTTTGGGCCGCGTTGGGTTTTTTCGGGCATTGCAGCCACAAGGATTTCAGACTGGCGGCTTGGGGATCTTTGGTTTTGTAGGTCAAGAAACGGTAAGAGACCAAACCAGCCCCCATCGCGGCTGCAAAGGCTTGGGCGGCCCATTCTTCGGGTTCGTCGCCCAAGGTGATCGCAAGGCTGGTGGCTTTTTGTTGGTTGGCGGTTTCGGCGAGGCTGGCGGCGAGACTTTGCCATTCGGCGGGCTGGACGGGCTTTTTGTTGCCCAAACCGACAACCAAGACTTGCCGCGCAGCCAAACGACCCATCGGCGTCAACAGTAGCCGTTGACCTACTTTTCCCTCGAATGCTTGGGCTTTTGCGAGGTCTTGTAAGGGGCCGCCCATCGCGGCATCCAAGGCCGAAAAGCTTTCATCTTTGTCTATTTCGCCTACACACACCGCCAACATATCGACTTTGGCTTGGAGATCCTGCTCTGCGATCTTGAAATCCATTTCTCTTCCTTTCTTCCTGTATTTCTCGAACGGTGCTGTTTCGCTGTGCTTTGACAACGTGTGACTGTTATGCTTTTTATACGCGCAGTGAAACCTTGTCCATCGGAAAGATTGTTTGGCGCGATCAAACGAGAGGGCTTTTGCTTGACGATCAGTCTATCTTCTTCTTTGTTTTTGGCAGATGAGATGTGGTTGATGGCGCTGTGCTTTCCTGTTCGGCCTGATGCTTCTTCGCCATTTGATCTCGAAGCGATGGTCCGTCATCTGCCTTCGCCCGATCTTGCGCAGCTTTTTGAGCGTGCGCAACACGAACGCTTGTTGCCCTTGTTGTCATGGAAGCTACAACGCCCCGATGGATGGCCTTTTTCGATTCGATCGCAAATCCCACACCTCTCGGACGAGATCCGCCAACGCGCTCGCAGCGCCCTTCGCCAACAGCGAAAGGCCGCCATGCTCCAAGAGGCTCTGCTACAGGATGTTGCCCACCACCTCCAATCGCTCAACACCCACGCGATCCTCTACAAAGGTTCCGCCTACGAGCGCTCGTTGTATCCCGATCTTGGCTTGCGACCGATGGTCGATACCGATATCATCGTGCCGGCTTCTGCCTACGAAGCGTTGTGCCTGCGCCTCGAACAACACGGATATCACAGGATGATCAAACATCATCCTCACGAACAAGGCTTTCTTCATCCACCCACCGCAACCCTTCTTGATGTTCATCTGGCGCTTTCGCCCGAGCAAGAGGGACTTTTTGATGTCTCGGCGCTTTTTCCTTTGGGGGTTCCGCTTGGGGCGGCTCCTGCTTGTTTGGTGTTGCCACCCGCGATGTTGTTGTTGTTGCATCTGTTTCATCTGCGCGGCAACGGTATGAATCCAAGCGAGGCCCCGTTGCTGTCGGTGGTGGATCTGTTGTTGCTTGCCCAACAGGCGACAGAAGAACGCGAGAGCTTGTGGAGGAATGCGCAGCGTTGGCGATGTGTGGGGCTGTTGCGTCTTGCTGATGCGTTGATCCAAGGGCTTTTTTTGACGCCGCTGCTACCGCTTGCACCGACGCCTCGGTCGCCTTGGGAAGCCTTGCAATGTGTTGTATTGCCCCGATTGTTGGCCTGTATCCGACAATCCAAGCATCATGTTGAGGTGTCCCCCACGGGTTTCCGAAGCCCCCAAGATCAAGCATTACGGTCGTTGCTGCGTTTCTTTTGCTATGACACCCTTCCCGATCTGTTGCGCAGTCAAACCGCCAAGGCCGTGCGGCTGATTGCACGAGCGATCAAGGAGCGCGCAGCTCGTCGCGGTGGGTGAGCCGAAAATGAAAGTCCCGCTCACAGATGCCCGGCAACGCAAGGTAGATAAAGACGCCGTAACGCAAGCCGTACCCGCAAACCGTCAAGCGGTTGAGGTGGTATGTGCGCAAAAGGCTCTGGTATACGGGCAATCCGTACAACATCAACAGATCGTTTTCGAAGTCTTCTTGGCGTTCTTGATCTTCGGCGAGTTGAAGAAAGTGTTCGACGGTCATGTGGTTCGATTCGTAAAAATCGATCCGTGTGTTGATCAAGTATTGCATGCGTTCCACGGTGATCACTCGCCCGTGTTGACGGCGATTTCCGCGCACGCCTGTGATGTTGGTGATGGCCGAACCCATACCAAATGCTCGAGTCGGCGGTCGGTCCCGTAGTTCGGGAAAAAAGCTGTGCTGCGCCACTTCCCGCTCGATATAACTCATGGCGCGACGGTAACTTTCACCGACGCTGATGCGTGGATTTTCCAAAAACAGGTTTTTGAGCAAGACGCTTCCGAGTTCAAGGCTCCCAAGGCCCCAAAAGTGAAACCGTTCTTGGTTTAATTCTCCGCAAGACACTTCGGTGGAGCCGCCACCTTGGTCGATCAGCAACACAGGTTGGCGCTTTTCGATCTCGTGTTGAAAATGAAAAAAAGCCGAAAGCAGCGAAAGGTACGCCTCTTCTTCTTCTTCGAGGATCGTCATCTGGATGCCCAACACATCCTTGATCAGATCCAACAAACGCGAGCGGTTTCGGGCTTTGCGAAAGACAGCGGTCCCCACCAATACATACTGCTCGACGTCAAAAGGCTCGGCTTCCCGCAGAAACCCTCGCAACACATCCAACGTGCGTTGGATACCTTCTTCGCGCAGTTCGCCCTGATCGTCGAAGTACTCGCCGACTTGTGTAAGTTGTCCAAAGTTTTTCCGAAAGCCCAGATCTGCGTCGTCGCCGATCAACAAGCGGGCTGCTCTTGTCCCTAGGTCAAAGACCCCGATCCGCATGGGTGACTGCTCCTTTGCGCTACGAGAAGCCAAATCTTGCGGGTGCGAGGGAGACACTCTTCTGCCTCACCTTTCGCATCGGGCGCGCAAACACGCGCCAGATCGCGCACCCCACAAGCAGGGTTCATCGAAATAGCACAACACCCCAAGAAAGGGAACCCCAAACACAAGGCGTCGTAAAGTTGACAGCGCAAGGCGAGCGTGGCAGCGTCTTGCGGGAACAGCGTTTTCTTTGCTTTTTGGATGGGAGTGATGCGGTTGGATGGCTTTTGTGGGGTGTGACGCCACGCCCCACAAGGGAGCGCGGCTCCCTTGACCCCGTGAGGGGCGAACAGATCACGGTTGTTCATACCCACGGCTCTGTCGCTTCAAGCGGCGCGAACATGGCTTTTTTTGGCAACTGCGCTACTTCTCACCTTTCGTTTCGGTCGAACGACAGTCAAACATCTTGTTTTTGGAGGCAACGTTGATGCAAAAACCCCGCTTGAGGCTTTTGGGGCGACGGTGGTTGGGATGGATGGGGGTGGTGTGGTTGGGTGCAGTATGGGGGCTGATGCAACAAGCCGATGGTGCGCCTTCACCGTGTCCAAAGGAGATGAGTGAGATCCCTGCGGGAGCCTACATACGGGGATCTCGGCAAGGTCGGCTAGATGAACAGCCTGTGCGCGAGATCCGCCTGCGTCGTTTTTGCATCGATCGTACAGAAATCAGTATGTCAGCCTATCGAAAGTGCGTACAGTCGGGGCGTTGCAGCCCTACAGGAAAACCGCTCAACGATTATGCAGCGCTGCGCCCCGCCGTTTATGTGCATTGGCATCAAGCAGAAGCCTATTGCAAGGCCATCGGCAAACGCCTTCCAACGGAAGCCGAGTGGGAGCGCGCAGCCCGCGCTGATCGACCCGAAGCGGTGTATCCTCTCCAAGGCAAGATATCCTGTGAACGCGCAAACTACGGTGCGCTTCCGACCTACCCTTGCGAGCGCGGACACAGCAAAGTCCCCCAACCCGTCACTCGCTACGAAGCGGGACCCTTCGGTTTGCACAATATGGCGGGCAATGTCGCAGAGTGGGTTGCCGATTGTTACGTGCCAGATTATTATCGCGAAAGTCCGAGCCAAGATCCTGTGGCACGTCCGTGTTCAAAAGATGCAGCGCGTGTGATCCGTGGTGGGTCTTTCTCTTCGCCCCTTCAAGATCTCCGCATCACCGCACGAAAAGCTGCGTGGGCATACGGGATCTTTTTCGATGTCGGATTCCGCTGCGCGAAAGATCTTCCCTAGACTTTGCTCCCGCTCGTGTTCTCCTTCCCGCTAGATCCTCCGCGCTCACTCTTTCCTTTTCGGAGACGTTTTTCATGAGTCAGGATCAAGATCCAAAGGCCAAGCCTGCTGCCCCCCCAAAACAAGACAATAGCGCCACTTCTGCTCTTGCGACGCTTGACTTTGGCGATATCTCCAAAGACCTCGACAATCTCTTCGGCAAGGCGGATGACCCGCTGTTCGGCGGAATCTCCACGCAAGGCTCCTCTCTCTTGGATGATCTCTTCTTCTCTTCCACCAAAAAACTAGATCCCCTTCCGTCACCACCCCAAACAACAAACACTCCGACCCTTCCACCCGACCCCCTCCGCTCCGATCTCGCCCCAGCCTTCCCCCCAAGAATAGATGACTCGAAAACGACCGATGTCGCGGCCTTCCATCAGGCATCACAAACCTCTGATACTTCGGCTTTTTCACCCGCATCGCAAACCTCCGATACTTCGGCTTTTGCACCCACATTGCAAACCTCCGATACTTCGGCTTTTGCACCCACATCGCAAACCTCCGATACTTCGGCTTTTGCACCCACATCGCAAACCTCCGAGAATGCAGCCTTTGCACCTACCCCCGCCATCCCCACAGAGCCCGTCAGTGATGCCTTCAAAACAACCGCTGCTGTAGCTTTCACTCCGCCCTCGATAGATCAACAATCTTTGTTTTTTGAAGACGCCTCGAAAACGACCGATGCGATGGCTTTTGTGGACTTTGCACCGACACTCCAGCCACCGCCTGCGGCCTTTTCCAAGTCCGCGCCCCCCCCACCTCCACCTGCGGCCTTTTCCAAGCCCGCGACCCCACCGCCTCCGCTTTCAGCGCCGCCATCGTCTCCGTCTTCTTTGTCTGCCATGTTTCCCCCCCCGTCGTCTGCCGCTTCGATCTTGCCGTCCCCACCGCCCAAAGCAGCGGTTGCCTCGTCCATGTTACACTCACCCTCCACAGAGCCTGTGGCGGAATCCTCCAAAAAACGCAGCATGGCCCAAACGATCGCTTTTGGCCCCGAAGATCTCGCTTCGTTGCGTTCGATTGCCATCGCTTCGGATACGGTGACCCCTGCTCAGACACTCTCCGAAGAACAAGATCACGCCGAGACGGTGGCACAATCGGCGGTTTCTTCGGATAGTTCAGGGACACCACCCTTTGGAAGTATGACGGGGGGGTATGGAGCGAATGTTTTGATGCCCCCACCTACGCAAACGACGGGAACACCGGCTGTTGGTACACCATCGCCTGTTGTGCCATCTGATCTGTCGCCTGCTGTTCGGCCCGAACCAGCGCTACCTGTGCAAACGACGGGAACACCGGCCTTTGGTACACCATCGTTTCCCGCTTCGTCGGCTGTTCCTCCACCTGCGCAGGTGACGGGCACACCGGCTTTTGGTACACCCTCGTTTGCTGCACCATCGACTCTTGCTCCGCCTTCTGCGCAAACGACGGGCACACCGCCGTTTGGAACATTTGCGGAGGAACACACACACAGCGGGGCATCCCCTTCTGTGCGGATGGGGGGAACTCCGCCGCTTGGTGGCGATGCGTTACCTGCTTCCACCGCTCCGTCGATGCCGCCTGCTGTTGCCCCAACGATGGCTTCAGAAGTGACAAAAAAGCCCGAACGAGCGATGGCACAGACGTTGATGTTTGGTTTTGATGTCTCCCAAATCGAAGGACTCCAAAAAGCCCAAGCTGCGATGACAAATGACAACGAGGCTTCCAACGAGGCCACGACGGCCACGCTTGCGATGTCTTCGGATGCGTCGGACGAAGTGCCTTTCGAAGTGAGCGACTTTGATTCGACCTCTTTTGGGGGGGCATCTCCTTTTCGGCGAGAACCTTCGGAGGCTACGGATGCTGCGCTTGCGCCAATTCCGTTGGTTCCAACATCTTCGTTCCAAACACCACCCGTGTCTTCTGCAAAACCTGAGATGAACAAGACGATGGCTTTTGGGATCCAGATCGGCGACTTGATGGGCAGCGGATTTCCAGAGTCGACTCTGGAAGATATCTCGATGCAAGCTGTTCAAGACGCTGTTCGTGAACGTGAGGCCCAGATCGCCCACCAAGAGGCCGCCACAAAAGCCGCATCTTCGGCCCCAATCGCTGCTTCTGTTTCCATGAACGAGCCTCCAACGCCACAACTTCCTGCTGCGCATCAAACCGTCTCTTTTGGTGCAGAAGAGATCGCCGAAGCTTTCAAAGCACGCGCAGCACGCATGAACGAACGCGAGGCACAACAAGCCGCCAAACCTGCGGAACCACCGCCTGCTTCTGTTTTTGAAAAGAAGCCAGCCGCCTCGCAAACCTTGATGTTCGGCGCAGATGACGTCCAAGCCGCCCTTCAACAACGCAATGTTTCGGAAAAGAAACCAGCCGCGTCACAGACGTTGATGTTTGGCGCAGAAGATGTTCAAGCCGCCCTCCAACAACGCAACGCTCCTGCTCAAAAAGCCCAAGAACGGCCCGTTTTTGCTGTCACATTGGATCCCAACGCCCCTGCTGCTCGATCTCTCCAAGACGGAGCGCCCATCGACTCGTTCTTTGATGCGCTCTTGCCTGCCCAAGCCATCGAACAAGCCGTACAAGAACGCCTTGCTGCCCAACAAGCCGAACAAGCCGCTGCCGCTCGGCTTTCATCGCCCCCCCCTCATCCCGGTGTTGCCGGTCCGATGGGCGGGGCCGCACCCATAAAACCTGCTCATCCCGGTGTTGCCGGTCCGATGGGCGGGGCCGCACCCATGTCTGCACCAACGCCCAAACCATCGGCGCAGAAGCCACCCCCCCAATCCACCATGCCGATGCGTCAGCCTTCTGTCGCACCCTCTGCTCCCACATCAAGCAAGATCCCCCTTTTCTTGGGAACGGCGGCGGTGGTGTTGTTGCTGTTGTATGTGTTGGGCTTCGTGTGGCCGGGCTTCTTCAAATAAGGCCGAAGTGACGGTCAGGGGGGATCAAGGCGGGTGCGATGGGTGATGGGGTCATCTTCCCAATCGGGATCGTTGCCGACGAAGTAGTCAGCGGCGTATTGGCGGCAGTTGAGGCGGGCGTCCATCTGGGCGAGCAGCGAAACCATCCCAAAGCCGATGCGATTCAGAAAGACCGAGTCAGCGGGCATATTGAGCTTAAAGAGATTGGGGTTTTCGGTGAACATCTTGCGGAAGGTGGTTTCGGGGCTGTGATCGGCGAAGATGAAGGGTTCATCGATCAGATAAGGCTCATAGAGATAGCGCATCAGATCCCGAAATGCCGAAGAGTCGAACTTTACGCCTTGTTTGAAGAAGCCGATCTTGTAGGCCAATTGTTCCATTTCCTCGTATTGATCGAGGTAAACGGCGCGACACATCTGTATCCAGAGTTTGCGCCGATCATCGGGAAAATGCCGCGTGCATCCGTAGTCAAGGAAGACCACCCGACCATCATCGAGAAATAGGTAGTTTCCCGGGTGAGGATCGCAGTTAAAAAGTCCGTCAAGGTAAAAGGAACCGAGATAAAAGCGATAGAACAGGCGGGTGACGCGGTCTCTTTCGGTCTCGCTCGGCTGGGTGGCCAACCATTCATAAAAGCCCTTGCCTTGGTAAAAGGTGGTGGTGAGGATGCGGCGGGTCGAATAGGCGTCATGGACGTGGGGCACAACGATCCAAGGGTGCGTTGCAAAGACTTCGGCAAAGCGGCGTTGGTACTCGGCTTCTTTGCGGTAATCGCATTCGTCAAGGAAGCGTTCTTCGAGTTCTTGCATAATGGCCTTGGTATCGGTGCGAAAGAAAAGCATCTGTTGAAAGAGGCCGAGAAATTGGCCATTTCGGAGATCAGCTTGCATGGCCTCTTCGATCCCGGGGTATTGGATCTTGACGGCGACGGGGGTTCCATCGTGGAGAGTAGCGCGGTGGACTTGGCCGATGGAGGCGGCTGCGATGGGCTTTCGTTCAAAGGAAGCAAAGAGGGCTTCGGGATCTTTTCCGAGTTCGTCAAAGAATTGGTCTTGGATCTGTTCCCAAGGCATGGGGGGAGCGTCGCGTTGGAGGACGGCGAGGGTTTTGCGGGCTTCGGGGGGCAAGACATCGCCGAGATAACTCAGCATCTGCCCAAGCTTCATGGCGGCTCCGCGCATCTTGGAAAAAGTCTGTACCATTTGAAGTGCAAGGGCTTGTGCGGATTCTTGTTTGCGTTTTTCGTTTTCTTCGTCCGAAGCGAAGGCGCTTTTGGCTTTGTCGGAGATCCAGCGGCTGCTGCTTGAGAGCGCGAATCGCGAGATCTGAAGGGCGCGCCCAATGCGGCCTGTGCGCAGCTTTTCGCCTTCGGAATCAAGGGCGGCTTCCAAGGCCGCTCGGGTTTTTTCGTCGCTTTCCTCCAACAAGGGCCGAAGATGCTCGGGGATATCTTTGGGGGGGCGTTCTTTGGGCATGATCAAGTCTCCGTGTTGGTGTGGACGCAAAAGGTGGGATGAGCCAGATCCCCCACATCTTCGGTTTTTTGCGTGGAGAAGCAAGGTCTGTTCGGAAAGAAGTGGTTGTGGATCATGTGCGTTGTTGTCAAGCCCCGAGCCGCTTGCGCGGTTGTTCAGTCCCAAACAGATGCTTCGTTCGGAAGGGCGTTTGTGAAGGAGGCACTCGAAGCGGAGCGTGGGATCGTGATAGGTTGCAGCCTTTCGCGTGGTGTGTCGGCGTGGACGGAGAGGAGGCTAGATTGAGCAAGCAGAAACCGAAGTGGGCGTTTTGGCGCAAAGAGTCCGAGCCAAAAGAGACGAAGCAGAAGGCGGCAGATCAAGGCGGGCAGGGGGAGTTTTTGGAAGAGACCGTGGATCTGCGTCCAAAGCCAAAAGCAGGGGTGAAACGTAAATGGTGGCGGTTCTGGGTCAAAGATGAAGATCGCCTATTGACGGGGAGTTTTCCAGCTTTTCGCGGGGATCAAGAGACGGAGCCGTTAGAGCAGCAGATGACGCAAAAGTTGCCTGCGCTGCCACAGGGATCGAGGTCTGCGCAGACGATGCCGAAAGCCAAGAAAGCGTTTGATTCAAACCAGCCGTTTCCGACGCCGCCCAAGGCCGAGCCAGCCGTCTTGTCGAAGGTTGAGGCGACGGAGGATCGTGCGGTGGTTGCGCAGGGAGCGCCTGTGGACCCGGACGGTTGGTTTGCTTTGGCGTTGTTTTTGTTGATGGCGGCTTACTCTGTGCCGCTGTGGTTGGCGGGATGGTTGCCGGTGGAGGACGCCCCATTGCGGATGGGGGGGGCGGCGATCTTGCGTTTTTCGGAGACGGGGACGTGGTTTACGAAGATCTTTGGGATCGAAGTGTTGTTTTATCTCAACGGTGCAACGGAAGGTTTGTTGGCGTTGTTGAGTGCGATCTTGCCTGCGCGGGTGGCGTTGTTGGTGTTGTTGCAGGGGTATGTGGTGGCGTTGCCTTTGGCGTTGGTGTCGTTGATGTCGCGGGCGGGGTTGTCGCGTTGGAATGCGCTATGGGGTTTCTTTTTCTTGTATCATGGGGCTTTTTTGTATGGTTCGTTGGGGGCGGTGTTGGCGATGCCGATCTTGTTGTGGGGGATGGGGGGGATCTACGCTTGGATGGCGCGAGGCGAAGGTAGCGGTGGTTTGGTGCTGTTTGTGGCTTCTTTTTTGTTGATCCCGTTGGATCTGGGGATGTGGCTGATCTTTTTGGTGTTGGCCTTGATGTCGGCCTTTTTGTTGGGGGAGAGCTTTTTTGAGGGGATCAGCCATGTAGTGTTGGTGTTGATCTCTTCGGTGTTTTTGGCCCCTTGTGTTTTGGGGCTGTTGACAGCAGAAGCCCCGTTGTTGGGGTGGGATCGTGCATCGGGGTGGTTTACGTTGGCGTCGATGTCGGAGCGTTTGGGATTTTTGCAGCAACAATCTTTTTTGTTGTTTCCGCCGCCGTATGGGGGAGTGGTTGTGGGGGCGTTGGTGCTGTGGTTGTTGGGTGCGGTGTGGGGTGGTTTGCGTCGTGGGCAGGAAGGATGGCGGCGGCGGTGGTTTTTTCCGATGCTGACGGTGGGATATGGGGTGCTGTTGGTCTTGGCTCCGAAGGAGATTCGAGGCGTGCCGTTGGAGCTTCATGCGGGTGTTGCGGTGTTTTTGTTGTTGCTTTCGACGTGGATGTCGTTCAAGCCTTACGGCGTGGGAGCGCTTTTGATCGCGCTGTGTGTGTTGTTGTCCCTTGGCGGGGCGGTGGTGGTGGCCGAAGCCTTTTGGCGTCACGGCCAAGAAGCCGATGCGGTGGCTTCTTTGGCGCAGCGAGTTCCTGCAAAGAAGCGGTTGTTGTTGTGGCGGGTGGGAAGTGGTAGCCATCTTTCCGTATCTTACGCGGCGATCGGCGGTTTGCACATGCTCGAAAACCAAGGAGGGGCGAATCTTCCGCAGCGTTCGATGCACTGGGGGCCGATCTACCTGCGCCCCAAGCAGTCACTTCCGCATCCTGAGCGATCTTCGCTGCCTTCGCTGCAAGGATGGGATTATCTGCTAACCCGTGTCCCTGATCCCGAAGTACCCGCAGGAATCAAGCTTGTGCTGATCGAGAAAAAGCAGCGCTTTCGACTGTATCTTTTGCATCGCAACTGAGCGCCGAGGTCGTTGCGACAAGGGGTGTTGGGCGCTACGACAAGGGGGGGGGCGTGTTGGGGCGGCGGGCAGCCCGAAAGCGCCCGATCCATCGCAACGGATCGCGGTGGTCGTTAACCCGTGAAGGTATCGTTGGCGTTGGCTTTTGCGTGGATGTTGTCGACGTTGATGCCGGCCTCGTGGAACATATCGAGGAGGTTCAGTTTGTCGATGGCTTTGGAGTAGGCTTCGCGGACCTCGACGATACCGCGCTTGACGTAATCAAGAAGGACGTCGTTGAGGCACTGCATCCCGAGGGCGCGGCTGGTTTGCATGACGGTGGGGAGTTGGTGGATCTTGCGTTCGCGGATCAAGTTGGCGGCCCCGTGCGTGATCAAGAGGAATTCCATGGCGGCGATCCGTCCGCCTGCGACGCGACGAAGGAGTGTTTGTGAGATCACGGCTTTGAGGGAGTTCGAGAGCATCATACGGATCTGGTTTTGTCGGTCGCCTTCGAATTGGTCGATCATGCGGTCCACAGTACTCATGGCCGAGGAGGTGTGAAGCGTCCCGAAAACCAAGTGGCCTGTTTCCGCTGTTTCGATGGCGATGGCGATGGTTTCGAGGTCTCGAAGCTCGCCAACGAGGATGATATCGGGGTCTTCGCGCAAAGAGGCCCGCAGTGCGGCCTTAAAGGACTTCGTGTGGACACCGACTTCACGTTGGTTGACGAGGCAGCGCTTGTTGGGGTGAACGAATTCGATCGGGTCTTCAATGGTGATGATATGGTCGTCGCGGACGCGATTGATCAAGTCCACAAGGGCGCAAAGGGTGGTGGATTTCCCCGATCCTGTGGGGCCGGTGACGAGGACGAGACCTTTGGAAAGGTGGCACAGATCGGTGATCGCCTTAGAGAGTCCGAGTTGTTCGGCGGTGACGATCTCGGAGGGGATCAAACGAAAGACGGCACCGATGCCTTTGCGGTCCATAAAGATGTTGCAGCGGAAGCGGCCCGTGGCTTCGAGTTCGTACGCAAAGTCCGTGTCCCACCGATCGGTGAATTCTTTGAGGTTCCGAGGGGGCATGATCGGTGCGATCAATTGAGAGACTTGTTCGCCTTGGAGGATGGGGATGTGATCGATGCGGCGTATCCGACCATCGACGCGGATCATGGGTTTTTCGCCGCTGGAGATATGAAGGTCGGACGCACGTTCGCGAACCATGAGTTTAAACAGACGATCGATCTCACGGGGGGCGGAGTGATCGACGCTTCGCAGCGCGCTCATGATGGTGCGTTCGCCTGTGCTCATCAGGTCTTTGTCCTCGCCGACAACGTGGCGAGGCGCAGTGGCAGGGGCTGGTTGTGCGAGAGTGTGGGCTTCGATCCCTTGGGCTGCGAGAGCGGGTTTGAGCAGGCTTTCGCCGTTTGGGGGGAGAGCGGTGGCGACGTTGAGGCTTCCCGAAGAACCTTGCGCGGGGATCGGTGAGTGGATGCCGGGTGCGCTGATGGGAGCGGGAAAGGCCGCGCTGTTGGCCGTGTTGCTTTCCGGGACAAAGCTTTGGTGCAAGGTGAAGCGTGTACGGATCTCGCCTTCGCTAAATCGGATCTGACAGCGAAAGATCCCAAGGTTGTTTTGGTAGTCGACGCGGACTCGGCCCGATTCTTCGAGAGTTTGGCGTTCTGCGTCGGAAGCGATCTCGCGCAAGACGACCTGTAGCTCTTCGTTGGTGAAGACTTTGTCGAGCGTCTTGACCGTCTTTTGCTCTTGGAGGTAGGTCGGTGGAACGCCTGCGTAGATATGAAGTTCTTCTGCGCGCTTTTCGGCGAGCGGCTTGAGGAAGCGGTCTATCGTCGCCACGTTGCTTTCTCTCCATGTCGTGTGCTAGGTTGCAAACCCGCGTGGAAGTTGCTTTTGTTGACGGCACTCTGGGGGCCGAGTATAGTCCCGAGAGGTTTCGTTGTGCAAGAGTCCCAAGCTGCGTCCTTCGCTTTCGTGTCGAAAAGAATCAGGCATCAAGGATGGTTTCATGTCTAGCGAAAAACGCCGTGGTTGGAGTTGGTTGTGGGGGAAGAAGTCCGAATCGCCCCCTACTGCTTCGGAAAATGCAAAAACTCCCCATACATCGGCTTCTTCTGCGCGCCCTGCCTCTGCCAAAACCGTCATCGCACCCACCGAAACGCGATCTCTCTCGATTACTGGGGCAAACGAAGAGTCCCTCAAGACCAGCGAACTTGCACAACTCCAACTCAAGCGGGTGGTGCGGGCTTCGAGTGGAGAACTGGTGGCGGTGGATCCTTCCTCGATTCGGATCTTGTTGGCGCACATGAACACGATCACGCAGATCTTGTTGCGCGGACAACTCGAAGATGTCGGGTTTTTGGTCGAATCTTGCGATGAATTGCAACAGCTCCCGTTGTACCTTGCCCGCTTTGGACCCCCTCGCCTTGTGATCTTTGAAGCCGCGCAGATCCGCATGTCGCTCAAATTCTTTCGTGAACAGACGTATCCGTTGTTGCAAAGTGCCGCGCTTCCGAACTTGTTGGTGGGGACGGGAAAACTGCCCGAGCAAGATGCCGCATGGCGTGGATGGTTTCGTGGGGGATTCACGCTCGAACAAGATATCGACGATATCTTAAAGCAAGTGCGCAAGATGACCAACGCCAAGCTCTAGTCGGACCTTGCGCATATAGAAGTACGCAACGCGGGTCGATGTCGCGGTCTATCCGATATTTTGATGTTGGGTGAGCAAAGATTTGGGGCAGCCGCAGGGCTGCTCAAGAATAGGGGGAGCTTATTGTTTTCCGAGAAGTGTATGGGGAGCGGTAGGGGCGGTGGGAGCGGGGGTTGGGCGAGGCTTGGGCAGGGAGCGAGCATCGGCAACTTGGTTGGGATCGAGTTTGAGTTTGTCGACGAGGTTTTTGTTGTAGATGCGCGCCCCTTCGAGATAATCGTTGTGTTGGCTGACGATCAACGGGATGGCTGCAGCAAAGAACACCAGTCCTCCTCCTGCGATGCTGAGGGGGATGTATTCTTGTTTGCGGAAGTCGTCGCGGTTGACGAGGAATAGATAGCCGCCCACGCCGATGGCAAGGGAGCCGAGGATCTGAAAGACCAGAGCCGTGGCTTGTTTGGCGGGGGCTGCACTGATGGCTTTTTTGCTTTCAGGATCGCTGTTGAGCAGGTCTTCCATCTCTTTTTCACCGTAGCGACGGCGATTGATGCCGATGGTAAAGTAGCGACCCGTAAGCGAGCTACCCAGCCAAGA
>CAUJFU010000083.1 GCA_963169055.1 Myxococcota bacterium | reverse complement strand
GCTTCTCCAAGACGACTCCCTTTGCTGCAAAACGAACATCCCAACTTCCGCACTCTTTTAGCAAATCACACCCCACCACGCAAGCCAAAAGACGCCCACCATCGCTCCTTTCAATCCATCCTCGAAATGGTTTGGGGGGTTCGTTTGATTTTGTGGGGCTCTGCCCCACGCCCCGCAAGGGACTATCGCCCCTTGACCCCACGTTGGCGAACCGATCAGCGTTTTTCAAACCAACGACGCTCTCGCTTGAACGGGCGCGAACACGGCTTTTTTTGGCAACTGCGTCACTCCTAGACAAGTCACTTTGCTCTGTCACGAAAAGTCGCCCAACGCCATCCTCCACTTCAACGATTCCAAAAGACACCCACCATCGCTCCTTTCGATCCATCTCTCTGTCCCGTCGCTCTTTTGGGCGAACACCACGCTGCACTCCCCCAACGATGCGCCGCCCCCAAAGACACATCTCTCCCATCCATCCGCCCTTTTCATCGTCCAAACACAAAAGGCACATCCTTTGCGCTCGGCTCCACACGAACGTCCTCCCATCGACTTTTTCATCCACAAGGATGCCGAGATGCCACCATCGCTTTCTTCGTCTATCGACACCACAACAACCGCCCACGCCAGCGCCACAACAACCGCCCACACCAGCGATCCGATCACCCCCAAACATCGGGGGCTTAGCGTGCGGCCTTTTTTGGTATGGCTGCTATTGTGGGGAGTCGGGTGTTTGTGTGGAGAACACCTTTCGATCTCGCCGATCCTTTGGGGGCTTTGTACGACGCTCTCGCTTCTTGTCTTGGTGGTGGTGTGGTGGCGCTCTCACGCTTCCACGATGCTTGCGTTAGGTTGGGTGGCGTTTGTGCTTGGGGCATTCTCTCCTATCCTTGCGATGTCCCGACAAGCCCAAACGATGGAGGCGATCACTCCTCCTCTTTTGAACAAGCGCCTTTTCTTCGAGGGAGTTCTTCTCCAACCGCTTCAACCGCGCCTCGTCCCCCCATACCGCTACCCGATCCCCAAACGCCATCTCCGCCATCCCAAGGGCGTTTGCAACCATGTTCCTCACGGTGCAGAGCCTCCTCCGAGCGATCCGCCCACACATCTAGGTAGCGCGCCCTTTTTGCTTCGGCGGTGGTCCCGCGATAGACAAGGCCCTTGGAAGCCGATCCATGAAAAGATCATCCTTCAAATCGTCGGCCCCAAGGCATTTTCACGTGGCCAATGGATGCGGCTTTCTTTGAAGCTGCGCCAGCCAAGGCGTTACGCAAATCCGGGACAGTCCGATCCTTGGCGCGCTCTCGCTTCCGAAGGCATCCGTTATAGCGGATCCACCAAACACAACACTCTCGTTCCGCTCGATATCCCCCGACCATCCGCCGCTCTGGCTGCTCTCGATCATCTCCGCCAAGACGCCCGACAATGGCTACAAACCCACGCCCGACAAGCCGAAACTCGCGCACTTTTTCTCGCGCTTTTGTTGGGCGACCGCAGCGAGATCACCCCAAAGCTTCGCGAAGACTTTGCGCGCACAGGAACCTCCCATCTACTCGCCATCTCGGGGCTTCACCTTGCTTTGGTGGGTGGGTGTTTCTTTTGGCTGTGGTCTTGGTTGTTGTCCCGCAGTACGTGGTGCTTGCTGTATACGCGCCCGCGTCAGATCGCTGCGTTATTGACCTTGCCACCGACGTATCTGTACGCCTTTTTGAGCGGCCCTTCGGTCTCGACCCAACGGGCTTTGTTGATGATCAACATCGCTCTCTTGGGCGTGATCTTTTTGCGCAAAGGAGCCGGACTGATCAGCCTTTTCACCGCAGGATGCTTGATCTTGGTGTGGGATCCCAACGCGCACACCACCCCTGCTTTCTTGCTGTCCTTTGGTTCGGTGTTTTGGCTGATGACCCTTGGTTCAAGCCTTCAACATCCCGATGCCTCCGAACCACACGATGCCGCTCCCTTTGTTCGCCGCTGCCGGCGACTTGCGCACATCGCCTCCAAATGGGTGGGTCTGCCGCTGTTATCCTCTTTTCTTGTGATGCTTGGAACCTTGCCTGTGTCGTTGGATTTTTCTCCACACTTTCCGCTTCATGGGCCGCTGGTGAACCTGATCGCGATCCCGATGTGCGGCTTTCTTTCGGTAGCGCTCGGGTTGTTGGCACTTTTTCTGTCTTGGCTCTGTCCGCCCCTTGCGATCGCTGTGTTGTGCGTCGCCGATCTTTGTACGGCATGCTTGATCGCATGGGTGCGTCTGATGGCCTCTTTCCAATCCGCGATCCTTTCGCTCCCACCGCTGCGTCTCCATGAAACCTTGGCCTTGCTCTGCTTCTTGCTTGCGCTCGCGGTCTTGCCGAAAATTCGGCGTTTGTCGCTGTTTCTTGTGGCCTCGATCCCATTTCTTTTGTGGATCCCACCGATGCACTCGGCACTTCAGCGATCGATCCGCCCCAGCCTTCAAGTCGACTTTCTCGATGTCGGCCAAGGCGACGCGATCTTCCTCCGCTTTCCCAACCAACAAACCATGCTCGTCGACGCAGGGGGCGAAGCCTTTGCACCTGTCGATGTCGGAGAACGTGCGATCCTCCCCTACCTACGGCACCAACGCATCCACCGCCTCGATTATGTCGTAATGTCTCATCCTCATCCCGATCACTTCGGCGGCTTTTTGACGCTCTTTCAACACATCCCTGTCAGTGAATTCTGGCACAACCAACAACGCGGCGGACACCCGCACTACCGCAACCTGCGCGAGATCTTGCACAAACAACGCATCCCCATGTACAGCTTTTCTCGCCCCACCACCCGCATGATCGGAGAAGTTCGAGTCGATATCCTTCATCCTTTCCCCGGTCCTCACGAAGGTTCGACTTATTACTGGGCTCTTCACGCCAACGACAACTCGCTTGTGATGCTTCTCACTTACGGCAAGACCCGACTCCTGCTCACAGGCGACATCGAAGAACGCGCCGAAGAGATCCTCACCGAACGTTATCCCCACCTGCGCGCCGATCTGCTCAAGATCCCTCACCACGCCAGCCGCACCTCTTCCACCGCCCGTCTGCTCGACCACCTCCAGCCGCGCCATGCCTTCGCAGGCATCGGACGACAAAATCTCTTCGGCTTCCCCCATCCCTCCACCCTCCAACGCTACAAACGCCGTCGTATCCGCCTCTGGCGCACCGACCTCCACGGCATGATTCGCGTCCACATCCGCAAACATTCCTTCTCGATCCACCCCACCCTTTCCCCCTGAAAGTCCTGCGCTCTCGTGCGCTCGACCCGAACGAAACGACGCAGCCTACGCAGCAAAGAGCAATACCCATCCCTTCGCCCTTGACGATGACAAAGCGGCGTGTATAGTGCGCCGCATTCCGCTCAGTGCGCCCTTCGCGTGCGCACACGTTCATCACTCCTGCCACCGCAGGTCTCCACCCAACACGAGGTGATATTCATGGCAATTCGTATTGCTATCAACGGTTTCGGTCGCATTGGTCGTACAGTTCTCCGCCACGTCTTGGACAAACACAACGATGTCGAAGTCGTCGCCATCAACGATATCGGCCAACCTCAAGCACTTGTTCATCTGCTCAAGTACGACTCTGTGATGGGCCGCCTCCCCCAAAGCGTCCACCTCGAAGGAAACATCCTGCACATCGAAGGCAAAGGCTCCATTCAGATGATCGCAGAACGCGAACTGACCAACCTTCCGTGGAAATCGCTTAACTTGGACTTTGTCGTCGAATCTTCGGGCGTCTTCCGTAGCCGCTCCAAACTCGAAAAACACCTCGAAGCCGGTGCCCCCAAAGTCCTGCTCACCGTCCCCTCCAAAGATCCGATCGACGCCACCATCGTCCTCGGTGTCAACGATCACGACCTCAAAGCCGAACACAAGCTGATCTCCAACGCTTCTTGCACCACCAACTGCCTCGCACCGATGGCCAAAGTCCTCCACGAAAGCTTCGGCATCGAACACGCCATGATGACGACCATCCACGCCTACACCAACGACCAACGCATCCTTGATGCCCCTCACGAAGATGCTTATCGCGCCCGCGCTGCCGCCGTCAACATCATCCCCACCACCACAGGCGCTGCCCGCGCTACCGGCCAAGTCCTCCCCGCACTCCAAGGCCGTATCGATGGCGTTGCCATGCGCGTCCCCGTACCCAACGGCTCTGTCGTTGACCTCGTCTCTGTCCTCAGCAAAGAAGTGACTGCCGCCGATATCAACGCCGCCATGAAAGCCGCCGCTCAAGGCCCTCTCAAAGGCATCCTCGAATACACCGAAGATCCCATCGTCTCCACCGATATCCTCGGCAATCATCACTCCTCGATCTTTGCCGCTGATTCCACCATGGTCCTCGGTAAAAACGGTCGCATGGTCAAAACCGTCTCGTGGTACGACAACGAATTCGGCTACTCCTGCCGCGTCGTTGACCTCCTCAAAAAAGCCGCCTCCCTCTAACAGATTCGTTGCGCTTTATTGAAAAAACACCCGTCGGATCGCACGATACGTAACATCCACAACGTAAAGGTTCTTGTATCCGCTCTCTTGCACAAACACCATCTGGGATAATCCCGAAAACCGTGCAGTATGGACGTCTCCGTCCACAAACCCCGACAAAGCCTGCCCTGTAAAATCTGTCACAGAAAACTGGTTGCCGATATCGACCCGCCGAATCTTCGAATACTCCGTGAAATACAAGCTCCCTGCCTGCCACAAGATCCCCGCTGGCGAAGAAAGCCCCGCATAAATCCCACTTCCTGTCGTCGAATTTCCTTTCCCATTCCCCACCACCGTCGAAGTCGCTCCGTTCGGGGACAATACTTTGCGGATCCGATGATACGCAGTGTCGCTCACATAAAGATCCCCCTTGTCATCCAACGCCAACGAGAGCGTCGGACCGAATTTGACATCGGTGCTGATCGTCGAGTCGTGGTAACCAGCGGTACTCCCCGCCAAGGTTGTCACCACACCACGACTGACCTCGACCTTGCGGATCTTGTAGTTAAACTGATCCGCAACGTAAAGCACCGACTTGCTGGCGTCGAAGGCGATGCTCGTGGGGCGGAAAAACTGCGCGGTTTGCACCGTTCCATCGTTGAAGCCTTGGGCGCTTCCCGCCAAAGTTGTCACCTGCCCTTGGGCCGTGATCTTGCGGATACGGTTGTTGTAGGTGTCCGCGACGTACAGATCCCCGTTGGCCCCCCACGCCAAACCCTGAGGCCCAAAGAAAGTCGCCGTATTGGCCGCCCCGTCCAACTTTCCGGGAATGCCTGTTCCCGCAAAGACCACCACACTCCCTGAAGGATGAACGCGAAGGATCTGGTTTTTCGATGTATCAGCAACCAAAAATCCACCCCCTGAATACTTGACAATCCCTGCGGGGAACGCAAACGACGAGTATGTCGTGTAGGGGCCTCCTGCCAAGGTCTCTGTATACGGGCCATCTACGCAAACCGAACCATAACAAACTTGAGTGGATGGACAATTGGAACATCCGCCACAATTCTTGGGATCACTGCGTATATCCACGCAAGCCACAGGATTCCCGCACAGCTTATGGCCAGACATGATGCAATAACATTGACCACCCGTACACCGCGAATTGGTCGGACAAGCCCAGTTGCACCGCCCACAATGCGTGTTGTTTGTCGACAACGAAACGCACACGCCCCCACACTCCCATAGATTGGTCGGGCAAGAACAAACCCCATTTTGGCAAGAACCGCCCGTTGGACAGGCTTTGTCACACGTTCCGCAATGTTTTGGATCCGTCTGTCGATCCGCACAAACGAGCCCACACGCCGTCAAGGGGGCGCTGCAAGATGCCGTACATACGCCGCTTTGACAGACCGTAGTCATCGAACAAGCCTTCCCACAGGCTCCGCAATGCTTCGGATCTTGCTGCTTGTTCACACAACCACCGTTGCAAAGCTCCGTCCCTGTAAGGCATCCGCAAGCCCCCTTGGTACAGACTTGGCCCGAGGAGCAGTTCTTTGCGCACTGGCCGCAATGCTTTTCATCGGTTTGAAGATCGACGCACTCCGCACCACAACGAGTCTCGTTCTTTTCGCACGCGATCAAGCAAACTCCGGCCTCGCAGATTTCGCCTGTCCCACACACCACACCACAACGACCACAGTGTTTCGCGTTGGTCTGTAAGTCCACACAAAGCGTCCCACAAAACACCTCTTGCTTTGGACAGGCGCAAAGTCCCGCCGTACAAGCAAGACCCCCACCACAAGCGTTGTTGCATTGGCCGCAATGTGTCTGGCTGGTTTGCACATCAACGCACTGGCCACCACAAAACTTCTCTCCTCCGTTGCAAGGATTTTCGGGTTCGACTTCTTCGATCTCTTGCTCACTAGGCGGCTGCTCCACCGCAGCATCGGCCTCTTGTAAAGGTTCGGCGCTCTCCGCGCTCGGTTCTCCTGCCTCTGCGCTTGTGGATTCTTCGGCGACGATCTCAGGAGTGTTCTCGGCGGTCTTCTCAACCGCCCCATCTGTGGGGGGTTCACGACTTTGCTCGTTCGCCCCCTCTGTGGGGGTTTCAGCACTTGTTTCTTTGACATCCTCTACGATTGCGTTTTCACTTCGCGCCCACAACACACACAAGCCGCGCTCGCAATAAGCCGAAGCATCGAGCTTTTTACATTCTTCATCGAGTTGACATACCCACTTTTCGCTTCCATTCGGCAGCTTGAGCGAGTCGACACACCCGATCCCCACAGCACACAACATCAAAAAAACAGCCAAACCCCGAAACATCGCAAACTCCCACAACTACGGCCTTCCCAAACACACCTATTCTGAAAGGCACAAGACACCTATCCTAAAAGGCACGAGACACTTACCGCGAAAGAGACGACGCGCCCCCACACAGCACAAGGACTGTCCCGATTGTCTTCCCCAACCATCAAGATCACCGCATCCAGATCCGACGAAACGCTTTGTTGATCCCATCCGACACGTACAACGAACCTAAAGACCACAAGACGTCCGTAGGTTGGTGAAATTGTGCGTCGCCTACGCCACCATCTTTGTAGCCCGGCGTCTTTCCGATCAACGTGCTGACTTGGTTGGTGGCGGGGTCGAACTTACGGATGCGATGGTTGTCACGATCGGCGATGTACAGGGCTTGTCCGTCCCATGCCAACCCCATCGGAAAAAGAAATTTTGCGGTTCGCGCAGGGCCATCGACGTATCCCACACCACCCGCTGCCACCGTGGACACCTTCTTTGCGTTGAGATCGATCTTGCGGATGCGGTGGGATAAATAATCGCTGATGTACAGGTTTCCTTGGCCATCCAGCGCAAGTCCCAAAGGATAGTGAAACTGCGCAGTCGCCAGCGAGGTGCCATCGCTCGTTCCGGCTTTCCCGTTGCCCGCGAACGTCGAGACCTCGCCCAAGAGTGTGATCTGGCGGATGCGATTGTTCGCCATATCTGCAACATAAAACACCTTGGCATTCGCGTCGTAGACGATACCTCGTGGAAAGTGGAACTGCGCTTTTTCTCTTGTTCCTTCTTTGTCCCCCAACGTTGATCCCGCAAACAAATCCACGCCCTTCGTCGGGTCCACCATGCGGATCTTGTGGTTCGAGGTGTCCGAGATGAACACCACTCGATTCGGCCCTTCGGTGATGCCGCAAGGATCGGAAAACTTGGCCGCCAGCGGATTGGCACCGTTTTGATATCCCACCACCGATCCTGCCCACGGCCCCGAAAGATTCACCCCCGAAACCAACAACACCTGATCTTTGTCACGATCCCCCACCAAAAAGCCCACCTGAGGCAGAAATCCCACCGCGCAAGGAAAACCAAACGGCGAAGCACTTGTCGAGGAAACCCGCCCTGCCATCGTCGTGACATACGGTGGCTTTCGACAGAGCCCGCCCACACAAACATCCCCTGTGAGACAAGGTTTGTCGCACCCACCACAATGCTCGTTTGAGGCTTTTGTATAAACGCATTTCCCGCTGCAATACGTCAAAACGGCATTGGAACACGCGCAGGCTCCGACCATACAGATCGCACCTGTTGCACAAACATTCCCGCACTTACCACAATGCTTCCCCTCGGTCTGCAAGTCGACGCATTCCCCTGCACATTCTCGCCGCCCGCTCGCACAAACGCACGCCCCATCTTGACAAGTCGCCCCCACCGAACACGCGCTCCCACACGCCCCACAATTCTTCGGATCGCTCGCCACATCCGCGCATACACTCCCGCACAGAACCGCTGGTTTGACACAGGCAGGCACACACGAGCCGCCTTGGCACAACGGTGCCGCATCTAACGCGCAAAACTTCCCACAGTCCCCACAGTGCGTAGGATCCGTTTGGATATCGACGCAAACACTGCCGCAATCTTTCTTGCTCCCCGCACATCCGCAGAATCCGTTGAGGCATCCTTGATCGCTTCGGCAAGCCCGACTACAGACACCGCAATGCTTCGGATCTTGCTTGGGATCCACACAAGACGTCCCACAACGTATCTCCCCAGTGCCGCAAGGTGCCTGACACAGCCCGCCCGCACAGCTTTGGCCCGACGAACAAGCGGCATCGCACTCTCCGCAATGTTGCGCGCTCGTTTGGATATCCACACACACACCGCCACACAAACGCTTACTGTCCGCGCAAGAGCAAATCCCCCTCTGACACACCTCCACAGCCTCACAAACGTTGTCGCACTGGCCACAGTGCTTTGGGTCGGTTTGGGTATCGACACAGGCATTTGTGCAAAACAACTTCCCCTCTACGCAAGGATTCTCAGGCTCCGCCTCTTCGACCACTTGCTCGTTTGGATCGTATTCCATCGAAGCATCAGCATCTTTGGATGCTTCGGCCACGGATTCGCCATCTTCTGACATCGCTGTTTCTTCGGAAGATGTCGAATCATGGACTCCCTCGGCGGGTGGCTCGAAAGGCTGGTCTGCGTTGGTTTCTTTGGAGGTCTCTATCGTCGAAGCATCACCGCGCTTCCAAAACACACACAGCCCCTGTTCGCAATGCGCCCCAACACCGAGCTTTTCGCATTCTTTGTTTTCTTGGCAAGGCCACAAGGCGCTACCTTCGGGAAGTGTCGGGGCTTGCGTACAGCCCCACCACACCACACCACAAAACACACACCACGCAACCATTCGCCACATCGAACGCTCCTGCTTTACCAAGCCGCCAACGGTCGGCTCCGTCTTTTGCTCTTATGGCACAAGACGCTTCTCCCGCCAAGGCTTTGCGCCTGCCTTCGCCCGACCTCCTGCGCCCCAACAAAGACCCACAGGTGCTTGCACAAATCCCCAAGATATGCTTTTTTCCCCTTCTTTCCTCCTGCTTGACGGAGCGGACCTCGATTCTTATACGAAATCCGAGTGATGTGCGATCAACGAATCACTCGTATATGCCCGATTCTTGGGCAGCCACAGGGGGCTGCCCCTACACCTTTACGATCACACAACGAGCGGACCTCGATTCCTATGCAAGAAGCACACACCTCGTCCACCGCTTGGCATCTACTCGCCCACTCCAACGAGATCCCCGAAGGCATGTGCCTACAAGTCGGATTGGCGGGGCGTTCCTTGCTCGTTTGTAAAGTCAACGGGCAGATCTATTGCGTCGAAGATCGCTGTTCTCACCGCGATATCCCGCTGCATCGGGGCTGGCTCGAAGGCTATTTGTTTGCTTGCCCCCTTCATGGAGCCACCTTCGATATCCGCAATGGATCTCCTTGTCGCCTCCCCGCAACGCGACCGATCGCCAGCTTCCCCATCCAAATCGACGAACAACAGCGCGTCTTTGTCGCATTGCCTGAATCACCGCCTAAACCACCCAACTCCCCCCAACCTCCGAGGTAACCGCGCATGACAGTACAACTCGGCATCGTCATGGACCCCCTCCAAAGTATCAAAGTCGCCAAGGATACGACCTTTGCGATGATGCTCGCCGCACAAAGCCGTGGATGGGATCTCTGGTACATGGAACAAGGCGATATCTGGGTCAAAGATGGCTCCCCCCACGCCCGTATGCGCCAAGTCCGAGTCCAAGACCATCCCCTCCATTGGTTCGATATCCTCTCCGACAAACTCGCCCCGCTTCGCGATCTTGACGCGATCTTGATGCGCAAAGATCCCCCCTTTGATATGGAATACATCTACACCACTTATGCCCTCGAACGCGCCGAAACAGAGGGCGTTTTGGTCTTCAACAAACCTCAAGCCCTCCGCGATGCCAACGAAAAATTCTATCTCTCTTGGTTTCCACAATGCGCCCCCGAAACGCTGATTACCCGCAGTTCCGCGCAGATCAAAGACTTTGTCCAACAACACTACCGCGCAGTCCTCAAACCCCTCGATGGCATGGGCGGAGCCTCGATCTTTTCCCTCAAAGCCGATGATCCCAACCTCAACGTCTGCATCGAAACCGTCACCCGCCTAGGACGGGCTTTTGCGATGGTCCAACAATACGTCCCTGAGATCACCCTCGGTGATAAGCGACTTTTGCTGATCGATGGAGAACCCGCCCCCTACGTCCTCGCACGAATCCCCCAAGGGACGGACTTTCGCGGCAACCTCGCCGTCGGCGGAAAAGGTGTCGCGCAGCCCACTTCCGAACGCGACCGCTGGATCGCCCAACAAGTCGGCCCCACCCTCCGCGAAAAAGGGATGATCTTCGTTGGACTGGATATCATCGGCGATTACCTCACCGAGATCAACGTCACCAGCCCCACAGGTATGCGCGAGATCAACAAAGCCTACGACACCGACCTCGGCGGTCAACTCATGGACGCCATCCAACGCAAGCTCGACGCTCACTCCCAAGGATAAAACAAGCCGAATCGTTCGAGCAGCGAAACCACCGCCATCAAGGGAAGTCCGATGATCGCCGTGTAATCCTCGCCTTCGATCGATTCAAACAAAGCGATACCTTCGGACTCGATCTTGAAAGAACCCGCACAATCGAGGGGTTGATCTCGCTCGACATAGCGCCTGATCTGATCTTCTCGCAGCGTCCGCATCTTCAGCGTGTGCAACGATGTGTATGTGTGGGTCTCGCCGCTTTGCGCATCCACCAACGACACCGCCGTCCAAAGCTGCAACGCCCGCCCCGACATCGCACGCAACTGCGCACACGCCCGCTCCACCGTCACAGGCTTATGCAAGATCATCTCCCCCAACGCAGCGACCTGATCGCTTCCCAAGATCAGCGCATCGGGAAAACGCTCACACAATGCTTTGGCTTTGGCTTCGGCCAAGATCTCCGAAAGACGGCGAGGATCAGCCTCTTGCGCATGAAACGGAGCCTCATCAAGGCCCGAAGCATGGGCTTGATGGGGAAGTCCGATCTGGCGAAGAAGTGTGCGTCGATAAGAAG
This sequence comes from Myxococcota bacterium, assembly GCA_963169055.1. Classification (GTDB taxonomy): domain Bacteria; phylum Myxococcota_C; class UBA6777; order UBA6777; family UBA6777; genus JAKLKB01. Next base: position 7,001 of record CAUJFU010000083.1, on the reverse strand, counting down.
AGGTGGAGGCAAGAACGATGGGGCGCATTAGCGGCGGCGGCGGAAGAAAGGCAAGACCAACAAGAGCAACATCCAGAACGGAAGTTGTGGGGCTTGTTGGGGGGCGACATGGCAACCAAAGGCCGGGGCTTGCGTGGGGCCTTGTTGGGGAGCGGTAGAAGTGCGCTCGTCAGTGAGACTTTGTTGGGCGGTGGACCACTTGACTTGGCGAGTGTTGCCTTGGGCGTCCGTCACACGGACTTGGAGGGTGGGTTGTTGGAGTTCTTTGAGGGGAAGGGTTCCACCCGTGATCTCTTGCCATTGACCGTTGATCTTGGCCTCGTAGCGGAGTTCTTCGCGAGAAGAAACAGCGTCGTTGCCCACCACGTGCAACACACCGTCTTTTTGGGTGAGTTTCAATTGGGGCGCGATTGGGTCGAACGTGAATTCGACTTTGACGGGTTCTTCTTCGAGCGAGCGGTATTCGCCCTTGAGACGGGCGCGTAGATACACGGTGTGCTTTCCGAGCAAGTTGAGGAAGCGGTTGCGGACTGTCAACACGCCATCGGGCGCGGTGTGGAAGCCCGACCATGCGCCATAATCCACAAAGTATTGATACTCAAGTTCGTGAGGTCCGAGGTATTGAGGAACAAACAGACGAACTTCTCCCGTGGGGCTCAGTTTTCCATTGATCGTCTTGGTCCAGCCGGGGTTTTGGGTGTCGAGTTGTGCAGTGGTCATCGGACGCGGCAACAGCGGCACGCTGCCCGAATACTTCATCGTCAACGCCAAGGTCAGCCAGTCCTTGCCAACACCGTCGCGAGTGATCCCGTCGATGTTGATGGTGATCGGCACGCCGAGGGCTTTGGAGATGCTGTCCGAGATATCGATCGGGAAGCTGATCTTGTTGGTTCCGAGGACTTGGGTGATCAAGGTCAACAAGGTGGGCAAGAGGCTGTTGATATCGCTTGCATCGACGAGATTGGCTTGTTCAACACGGGCGTTTTGGAGGTTCAGACGATCCGTATCGAAAGCCGCTTCGAGCGAATTGTTCGGCGTTGCGATCAGCGAAAGGCCAAGATCCATATCCACAACAAGGCGGAACAACCGAACAAATCGATCATGCAACAACACCGACAGCGAGATCCCCATATCGGGAACATACAATTGCAGGGTCGAATCGGTTTTGCCGCCGACTTGTTGGCCTGTACCGAACTGGACTTTGGGGGCTTGGGTGGGTTGAAGCTCAAGCATAACGGGCGCATCTTGGGGGACGAGCTTGGTCAGGTTGGGCGCAAGCAACGAGAAGATCCCGGCATTCAGGGGGAAGGCTCCGCCGCTCAGTTTATGAACATCCGAGGAATTGATGCGGATGCACAACAGACCTGTTTGATAGACGGCCCACATCATGCGATTGGTGGCGGCTTTGGAAAGCGAGGCCGCAAGGTGATATTGTCCGTTGAGTGCGGGTGTTGCGGAAGGTTTGTCTTGAGGTTCAGGGCGCAGCGGCACGCATTTGTTGTTGGGGCTTGCTTCAAAGCCCGTATCCATGCCGAGATTCAAACCGCCACTGACCACACCTAGCTGTGTTCCGGGGCGCATCAACAAACCAAGCGGCGTGGCACGATCGAGACCGGGGATACCAAAACCGCCCACAATCGGGGCGAGCGGAATCTGCATCTCGGCCTTGGCTTCCGCGAGTAGGTCAAATTGTTTGACTTGATTTTCGATCACGCCGTTTAATGCGCGGAAGATCAAAGGCTGGAGGAACTGGGTTCCGTTAATCGCGCCAACGAGAACACCCACGATGGTGTTGCAAAAGGTCGAACCAAGGTTGATTTTGACTTCTTGGCCGAGGATCTTGATCAATCCGATGGTGAGGTTTTGGCAGCCTGCTTTCATAGTAAAGCGGGTGTTTCCGCCGATATTGATCCCGTTGGGGGCCACCTTCATCCCGACTTTTCCTGTGGCGGGGTCAGAGACAAACTGAAACTTGATGGTTCCCGATAGGTTCGTCAGTTTCATCTCGACGTTGGTAAGGATGGTTTGGACGTAACCACAAGCATCGCCGCCCACCACAGGCACTCCGCGATAGATCCCGCAAACACCCAATTCAGGGCTTTTGCTGCGCACTTGGATCTCTGGGATCGAAAAGCCCAGCGTCACGCTGTTGTCGGTTTCGTTGAGGGTGATCTTGAGCGAGTTGGTTTCGAGACGACCGCAAAAGTTGTTGCCCTTCAGGGCGGCGTAGTACCAAAAATCACCGCTTGCAGGCAGTGGTCCTGTACAACCCGCGCTGAGTCCTTTGACGGTGGTGGTGCAGTTGTTTCCGTCGGGCTTTACGCCCGATCCTTGGGGGGAATTGCCCAATGCCTGATCAGGAATCACGATCCCTGTGCCGCTACAATCGAGCTGTTGACCTGCTTTCGCCAACACCGCTTCGATGATCGGTTTGAGGTTTTGTGCGATAAAGTCAAAACCTTGCTGTGTAATCCGTGTACGAATACCGTTGGCAAGAGGGGTTCCTTGGAATTTGTAATTGGGATCTCCCCCACACGTCGAGGCACATCCCCCGCACCCCAAGCCACTTCCCGAACAACTCGCGAGAAGCATGGCCAGCCCAAAAAAGGCTATCCGAAAATCCATGCGCTTCATAAAAACCTCCTTGCCACAAAAATGCCGTTCAAACATAAGGGAGAGCGATGGGTTAACCCCTCGACAGATACTTTTGCGCGGGGTAGACCTTACGCACGACAGATCAGTCTCCCACAGTAGTCGAGAAAGAAATCACCTGTCAATGCTATCCCTGCGAATCCTCTCCCAAAAGCCCATCCTTACGCCCGTTGTTCTCTGCTTGTTCGGGCTTGTAATCCTTGCGTTTTGTTTCGTCAGTTGCGCGACCTCTTCCACCCAACAAAAAAAACCGATCGCGATCCCTTTTCAACTTCACGACGAACCCCAATGCACCCGCTTTTACGACCAACGCACAGGCTTGCGCTTTTGTACCCCACCGCAAACCACGCTGCGCTTTCTGGCTCTTGATCCCGATCCTTTTGGAACGCGCTTTGAGGTGATCTTGCAAAATCCCACATCGCTGGTCGAGATCCAGATCCGCAAAGATCCCTTGCTCGCCGAAAGTACCCCCGAAGAAGCCCTTGATGCCCCTTGGCTCTTGCGCTACGGCATCGCTTATGCCGAACGGCGCGGAGTCCCCACCAAAGATATCCAATCGCAGACCCTTCATCCCAAACGGACGGCCTTTTTTCAAGCCGATGCTGCGGTCTGGTTGGCGTTCCCACTCCGTGATCCACGATTCGCCCGCGAAGAAGTCCTCGTCCTCGCACAACGTCCCCTCACACGCTATCTGATCAGCCTGCGTATCAGCACAAAAGCCCAATCACCCGAAAATTTCGACGATCTCCACCAAACCCTCCAAAATTTCCTCCAAGCCCTCCGACTCAAACCCTCCTAATGGATGGGCGGATTTCGTATGGCATCTCAAAAAAAGCCGTGTTCGCCACACTTCAAGCGGCTGTGCTGTTTGTTTGAAACACCACCGATCACCCCGCCAACACGGGGTCAAGGGGCGACAGTCCCTTGCAGGGCGTGGGGCAGCGCCCCACACAAATCATCCCACAACGCCGATCTTATCGAGGTTTTGTTGTGGGACGTGAGGTCGAGGCTCCATCAAATAATTTTTTCAGCGTCGGATCTTTTTGTAGAGCCTTGAACAGTTCCAAGAAGCTGAAACCAAGGGCTTCGACAGCCCCCGATAGATACAAATACACAAAGACTTGATCAGTGCTTGCCCATTCGTAGGCTTGCGCGCTTGAAACGCGGCTACGTTGGACATAACCGAACCCATACGCCACATTCAAACCGAGGTTGACAGAACCCCGCCCCACTTTCAAACCAACGCTTGTCGTCATTCCGATCCCGTTGAGGTACGGCACACAAGCCCGAAGATTACATCCCGCTGTATCGGGCTCGATCGACACGGTTGGATTGCTCAGCCCCAACACCACACGACTTGCGGCGGTCAGGTTGGTGTACACCCCAAAACGCCAAGGGATCGTCGGCGTGAGATAGACTTCACCACCCACGTTCACGTTCATCACAAAGTTGCGCCGCACACGGTTGGGATACGCAAACAACTCGACGTCTTGAGCCGTCATCTGGGCGGGATCGAGGATATCAAATTCTTGTGGGAGATAAAACGAAAGATCCACCGCAAACAACAACCTCTCGTTTGGACGCCATGAGGTTCCGATCCGAAACTCCCACGGCAAGGGAGGCTGCGCACCAATGTTTTCTTTCTCGATCAACCGTGTTTCCGTCGTCGTCGGAGCGTTCGGCACAACCGAAAAGCGATGCCGCTGCAAACGAAACGTCCCCAAACCAAACAAACGAAACGAAGACAAACTCGCCATCCACCCCAAACGCCATCGCGGGTTGATCTCCCACAATAACCCCAAACGCACTTGCAAACTCCCAGAGACCGAAAGCAGCGTACTGTTCAGACTGTATGCCTCATTTTGGCGACACACTCCTTGTTGGCAACTCCCCTCCGTTCCGCCTTGTGACACGATCCAATGATAAAGCTGATGCGCATAATACGCCGATATACCGAGCGATACGGTGCCAAATCGCCTCGATAGCGTCGGCCCTGCCAACAACACTTGTTGTTGACGCTGCAAAACATACATCACTTGCCCTGCATTTCCCGCATCCAAGCCCTCTTCCAAATGCTCCCGCAACTGCCAAGGCACCAAGATCGAAAACCCCGCCCCCCATACAGGGCGCCCCGATTCATCCTTCGGGCCAAACAACGTCGCAATCCCCACAGATGCTGGAATACTTGTCAAGCTCAAGTGTTGCAAATTCGTTGTCGCGTCACTGTTCACCAGCTTCAAGCCCTTGTGGCGTATCCGATACTCTAACCCATAGATCGGCAAACTCACTTCTAACTGCAATTGGCGCAGTTGCGACAACCCCGCCGGATTGTAAAACCCCGCCGTCGGATCATCCGCGATCGCGGTAAACGCCCCACCCATCCCCAACGCACGCTGCCCCACGATCAGATCCTGATACTGCAACAATTGCCCTTCTGCTCGCGCACTCCACCCCCAACACACACACCACACGCACAAAAAAAACAACCGCCGACCGACCAATTCAAACTCCCACCGACCGATGATACAACGCCTCACCCAAACGCCCCTCGCACACAACTCCTTGGGCATACCGCACCTCTCACACCTTCTTTCTTTAACCCACACTCCCACCACACGCCAACCCCCACCACCGTACAACTTGACACACCACCCCCTCTCGCGCTAACAAAAACAACTGTGCGCGAACCACGCACATACCCTGTTCGTCGTTCCCAACACGTTCTTTCGCTCTCTTGCCGTCCATCATTGCTCTCCAAAAGGGAAAATCGCACTCAGCTCTCCCTCCCCACACCCAACCACGATGGTTCGATGGAGGCTTTCTTCGATGAACACATGGCTACACCAATTCCTCGGTATCCCCGCTGAACAAGGCCCATCCCTTGAACTCCAATTTCGCCTACACGATACGATCCTCTATCAAACTTCCCTTGAATACGGACAATCCTTCTCCATCGGTCGCTCTGCCCAAAATGACTTTGCCCTCGAAACTCCCCTCCTTCCGATGGATCACTTCACTCTCGTTCAATTCCACCCCAAAGGCGCCCTGATCCAATTCACCTCCACCATGCGAGGCTTTCTACAGCGCGGCAAAACATGGCAGTGCCTCGATGAACTCAAACACACCCACAAGATCCACCCCACACCACAAGGCTACCGCTTGCAACTCCCCCTCGGAGCCGCCCTCTACCTCCATCTCGATCAACTTCAAATCTGTGCCCGTTGGTCTCATCAACCCCGACCTTGGGACTCTTCTTCTCCCTTCCAACGCCGTTGGAACCTCACCCGCTCCGAAGATATCCCCCTCGGCTTCGCACGCGTCCTCCCCTCCACTCCCCCCCCCACCGCACACTCCACACACTTCCACCACCACTCCCTTTAAGCAGAAGCTTCGCGCTCGCGCTTCTGTTGGAAGTGATGATTTCGCCTTCTTTCTCGACGAGAAACGTACGTATTCTTGGGCTTTTGTGAACCCAAGCGCTTTTTCATATACAAGCGCTCAACCTCCCAATACTCCATATCGCTGCTATCAATAAACCAATCCTCAAAGCCATGTTTGCGATAAAACCGCCGTGTCTTCGCATAATGCTCGCTTTTGGAGCTTTCTGCTTCTGTCCACACGATCACTTCGGCAGCGGGATCGAGCGATACCAACTCTTTTTCGAGGCGTTCGAGCAGCGCGGTCCCAATCCCTGCACCATGATGATCAGGATCAACCGCCAACCAGATCAACTCAACACGGCTCGCTGCGGGGATCGAACCGGGCGTGTAGTATTGAATGAAACCCACACCCACACCATCCATCTCAGCGACAAATCCGGGACATTCGTCGAGATCTTCGTCGATCTCTTCGAGCGCTTCTTCGTCGAACCATTCGGGCAGACGGTGGGCGATCGCCGACATGGCTTTGCGATCGGCTTTGGGGCGCAATGCCCGAACACGCAGCCCACTTTTCGATGATGTCTCTTTCGATGATGTCTCTTTCGATGATGCCTCTTTCGATGACATCTCTTTCGATGATGTCTCTTTCGATGATGTCTCTTTCGATGATGTCTCTTTCGATGACGTCTTGGATGGGGGAGTTTTTTTCTTAGGCACGGTCTTTTCCCTCGTAGGATGGAGATATCGGGCTTACGCGCTGGGTAAAGAGGAGATGGTACGCATCCTTTCCACAAGGTCAAGCGCACAAAAAACACACCAATAATAGGACTTACGCAGTTGACAAAAAAACCCCGTGTTCGCGCCGCTTCAAGCGAGAGCGTCGTTGGTTTGGAAAGCAGTGATCTGTGCGCCAAACACGGGGTCAAGGGCGCCGCGCTCCCTTGCGGGGCGTGGGGTGGAACCCCACCA
>CAUJFU010000082.1 GCA_963169055.1 Myxococcota bacterium | reverse complement strand
AAAACCGACAAACACAAAAGTATCTGGCGTTTGTGCCAGTAGTGCTCCCTGTGAGCGGAGTCACGTTGCTTGGGAGCAGTTGTCTCTCTTTTGAGGCCGCCTAACCCAAGAAGCCACGGGATTTATCCCGTGGAGTCTCACTAGGCACAACAAATACCAAAAAAAGATGCAGTGGTGGATGAGTTCGAGGGGGTAGATCAAGTTGCGGAACAGATTAAAAAACCACCAGTAGTAGTGGTGTTCAAAAAAACGGATGCCCGCCCAAAAGCCGACATCCGATCGAAGGAGACTGGAGAGCCAAGCCAGTCCGCCGCCAAAAGACAGAAGGAAAAACAGGAGGATGCGAAAGGCATGGCGTTGGAGTATGTTCTCGATCAAAAGAAACAGGCTGAAGAACATCAGCGTTCCAAAGAACAAAGTGAGGAACTGGTTGGATTGGCTTTCGCTGAGGCCGGCTTTCAACAAGAGGGAGAGCAAAGAGATGGGAAGTTGGATGAGGTAATCGTGTTTTTGGGGAGAGAGATCGAGGGGGCTTGCGTAGGTGAGGTGGAAGAAGCGCGGGGAGGTGGCGCGTGCGTTGGCGAGATAGGTGGGCATATCTCCTTGAAATAGGCCCCAGACCGTTTCGTTTGGGGGGACTCGTTGATGCCAACTGGCGAGGAGCTGCCAAAAGGTGAAGGACAAGAGGAAAGAAGCGAGGAGGACGAGCGTTCGAGCGAGAGAAGAGCGATTCAATGCCATCTCCAAAAGGCGGGGTTGTTTGGGAGGGTTAGCGACAGCCGAGGGGGGCGACCATGATGCGATCGACATTGAGTCGTTGTTCGCGTTCAATCCAAGCGATGGCACCGCGTCCAGAGCCTTTTCCGAGATCGGTCCAAGCCATCGTGATGTAGGGTTGGATGTTGGGGACAGAGAACCAAGAAGCGGGGGCAAGGAGTTTTCCGTCGCGGTCGACGCGACCGATGGAAACGCCCATTCCACCTGTTTGTTCTTGGTACCATGCGACAACAGCACCAAAGGAGGTGACTTGGAGGGTGGGGGTGCGACTGCCTTCGTTGCTGAGGGTTTGGCGTGCGCCGATGGTGCGGCCTTGTCGGTCGAGACGCTGTGCGTAGAGAGCGCCGGGCGGGCTGCTGTTGAGGTCGGTCCATAGCAGGAGGTAGCCGTCATTGTAGCCCGCGATGGCGGGGTCGGCTGGGGCGAGTCCTGCGTTGGGGATATCGAAGAAGGTGTTGGTGGGTTTGCCCTTGTTGTCGAAGAGGCCGAGCTTGAGTTTTCGTTGGGGAGCGGACCAAGAGACGGCGACTTGGTTTCCGCTGAAAGCCATGGCGGGGAAGGGAGAGTTTTGAGGAAGCAGCGCGTATTCGGGCTGGATGGGCGTGATCTCGCCTTGGGGTTTGAGATCGGTGTCAAAGAGTTGGAGGCGCATGTATCCGCTCGATTCGTCGATGTAGCGAATCCAGCCAACGCTTAATAAACCTGCGCCGTAGGCCACGCCTGTGTTGGCGGCACGTCCGCCTTGTTCGAGCATCAAGGGTCCGCGCAGTCGGCTGCCGTTGGGGTTGAAGGTTCCGATATAAGCATCGGAGATATCGCGTCCACGCGATTGGTCTGTATCCCATGCGACGGCAAAGCCTTTGCCCATCCATGCGAGGCCGTGGATATTTCCGCGTTCTCCTTCTTTGGTGACGGGCCAATCGGAACCCTCGCGGTCGCCGTCGGCGCGGACACCTGTGACGCGGATCTGTCCCGTCATCTCGCTTTGAGCGCGTTCGGACCACCCAAAGGCGTAGCCGTTGGGTGTGGAGACCATGTACAGGTGGCTGTAATCGCCGAGGTTCGAGTAGTTACGAACGGTGCCGATTTGTTGGATGGGGAGGTATTCGTCGATAAATCCGTCGCAGTCGTTGTCGCGGTTGTCGCAGATCTCTTCTTTGGGCAAGATATCGCCGAGACAGGGGCCCCATTGGCCGGAGTTGCAAACTTGGATTCCGTCGCGGCAGTCGCCGACTTGTCGGGTTTCGGGGGGACCTGTGTAGCAACTACGTTGGAGGTCTTCGTCGGTTTTTCCGTCGCAATCGTTGTCGAGGTTGTCACAGATCTCCGCGCTGGGTTCTTGGAGGCGTTTGCAAGGGCCAAAACGCCCGTTGGTACAGAGACGTTCGCCGGGTGCGCAGACGCCGGGTTCGCCTGTTTCGCAGGCGTCACGGATGCCGTTGACACATTCGGGTTCTTCGGGGGGAGGTTCTTCGCGGGGGAGTTCTTCGGGGGTGGGTTCGATGGAGGCGATGGGTTCGGTTTTTGGGCGTTGGGTCGGATCTTGAGAGATCGCCATATAGGTTTCGCAGCCGAGGAAAAGCGGCGTATAACAGAGGCAAACAAGCAACAAAGCGTATAAAAATAAACGTCTCGAAGGCACGATCCACCTCATGGGGGCTAGAGGTTTGGGGAGTCTATGTTTGTTCGAGTCTCGGCGGGTGAGGTGTGCGTGTGCGGCTGGGTTTGGTTGAGAGTACACACCTTGCGGAGAACTCGGTGGCAAGGGTCAGAGAATGAAACGCGGTGGTGGGTGGATGGGGTGAGAACGGTGAACTTGGTGCAGACCGCGAGAAGAAGAGAAAGCGCCGCGTTTGTGTGAAGGGTACTGTAGCGAAGGTGTTGTGGTTCTGCAAGGCGAGGTGGTCGTCGAGGGCGGGCGTGTTGGAGGGCAGCGGGGGTTGCGTTGATGGCGTGGCTTCGGGCAGACTTGGCGCTTGCGTGGGCCACAAAAAAGATTCGAGAGAAAACAGCACCCGAAAGCAGCTTGGGAGAAAAAAGCGATGAGCAGTGGTAGCGAGAAGAGGTGGCATGAGGACGATGCATTTTGGGAAGCGGTATCGCCGGTGTTGTTTTCGGCGCAGCGATGGGAGCGCGCAGAGCAAGAAGTGACACAGATGTTGGCGTTGTTGAATTTGCCCGAAGGAGCGCAGATCTTGGACGTCGCTTGTGGCCCGGGGCGTCATGCGTTGGAGTTGGCGCGTCGAGGATATGCGGTGACGTGCGTGGATCGGACGGCGAGTTTTTTGGAGAAGGTGCGCCTGCAAGCGGATGCCGAAGGGTTGTCGTTGGAGGTTGTGCAAGGCGATATGCGCGGGTTTGTTCGCCCGGGTCGTTTTCATGCGGTGCTGAATTTGTTTTCGAGTTTTGGTTATTTTGCGGACCCAAGGGAGAATTTCAAGACCCTCAAGAATATGCACAATTCGCTGCGCCCGGGGGGACAGCTATTGATGGACTTGTTGGGGAAAGAGTTGTTGGTTCGGCATTTTGTTGCGCGCAGTTGGAGCGAAGAAGGGGGTGTGTATTTGTTGGAGGAGCGTCGTGTGATGGATGCGTGGCGTTCGCTCAACAACCGTTGGATCGTGATCAATGGCGCAGAGGCACGTGAATTCACATGGGATATGCAGCTATATTCGGCAGCAGAGTTGAGCGATATGTGCAAACAGTGTGGGTTTATTAGCTTGGAAGTGTATGGGGATCTGGAGGGGGCTGCGTATGATCTGGAGGCTTCGCGGTTGATCTTGGTGGCGCGGCGCGAGTATCGGATCCCGACGCTCGAAGCGCAAGCACTTGGGCATGATCCGTTGTTTTGATGGAAAGGTGTTGGGGTGCGTGCTGGGGTGTGCTAAGACGTGCGATGGGTCGTAAAAGCGCAGGGTTCAGACAAAACAACACCTCACTTTGCGCGGAGCTTGCGCAAAGGGAGAGGTGTGAGAAAAGACAAAGGTAAGGTAAACGATGTCGGAAAAGATTGCTGTGGTGGGATTGGGTTATGTGGGGCTTCCTGTGGCGGTGGCATGCGCACGTCATTTTTCTCGGACGGTGGGGTTTGATATCCAAAAGAGCCGCATCGAAGAATTGCGGCGCGGTGTGGATCGGACGGGCGAAGTGGATTCCGAAAGTCTGCGCGATCTTGCGATCCAATTCACGATCGATCCTGAACAGATGCGAGAGTGTACTTTTTTTATTGTGACTGTGCCGACACCGATCGATTCCGATCGCAACCCAGACTTGAGCATCGTCGAGAAAGCCTCGGAAACCGTAGGGCGTTATCTCAAAAAAGGCGATGTGGTGGTGTACGAGTCGACGGTGTATCCCGGTGTGACCGAGGATATCTGTGGTCCGATCTTGGCGCGTGTATCGGGTCTTTCGCGAAGCGATTTTAAGCTAGGCTACTCGCCAGAGCGGATCAATCCGGGAGATCGGCAACATACGCTAGAGCGGGTTGTGAAGATCGTGGCAGGAGAAGATCAGGAAACGCTTGAGCGTGTGGCCTCGGTGTATGGGGCATTTGTGAAGGCCGGTTTGCATCGGGCTTCTTCGATCAAAGTGGCGGAAGCAGCCAAGGTGATCGAAAACGTGCAGCGCGATCTCAATATCGCGTTGATGAACGAGCTTGCGCTGATCTTTGAACGTCTCGACATCCGAACCACGGACGTGTTGGAGGCAGCGGGGACCAAATGGAACTTTTTGCCTTTCCGCCCCGGTCTGGTGGGGGGGCATTGTATCGGTGTGGATCCGTATTATTTGACGGCGAAGGCGGAGGCGACAGGTTATCATCCAGCGGTGATCTTGGCGGGGCGTCGGATCAATGACGGCATGGGGGCGTATGTTGCGCAACGGATGATCAAGACGATGGTGCGTTCAGGGCTGGCCCCTGCGGGAAAGCGTATCGGAGTACTGGGCTTGACCTTTAAAGAAGATGTGACAGATCTGCGCAACAGCCGCGTGCCTGATATTCTTCATGAATTGCAGGAATTTGGGGTCAAAACGCTGGTGTTCGATCCGACCGCCAACGCACATGAAGCGATGGAAGAGTACGGTGTCTCGTTGGTGGGTTGGGAAGAGATGAGAGATCTGGATGGTGTGATCTTGGCGGTGGCGCATCGGATGTTTCGAGAGATGCCCGTTGCGCAACTGTTTGCGGGACTGAATGCGGGTGGTGTGATCGGCGATATCAAGTCGATCTTGAGACCTCACCAAGTCCCGACAGGTTTTCGTTATTGGAGTCTTTAAGAAGCTCCCAAAGTGAGTGTTCCAAAATGTCGGCCAATCGGGTGTTTGAGGGTAGATCGTCCGATGGTGTGTTTGTATAAAAGGCCAACGCAAGGTCAAGGAGTGGAATGTGGCACGTATCTTTGTGACGGGAGTTGCGGGGTTTATTGGGTATCATGTGAGTTTGCGGTTGCTTGCGCGGGGGGACGAAGTGATCGGACTCGACAACGTAAATGCCTATTACGATGTGCGTTTAAAAGAAGCGAGGCTTGGGCATTTGCGGGGATTTGAGGGCTTTACATTTTTTCGCAACGATCTGTGCGAGCGCGAGGTGATGGAGCGGATCTTTGCGCAACAGCAGCCCACGTATGTGATCCATCTTGCGGCACAAGCCGGTGTGCGTCATTCGTTGCGCGATCCCTACACCTACATCGACAGCAATATGATGGGTTTTTTGCATATCCTCGAAGGATGCCGTCATCATCCCGTCAAGCACTTGTTGTACGCTTCGTCAAGCTCGGTGTATGGGATGAATACGGCGATGCCGTTTTCAGAACATCACGATGTGTCCCATCCTGTGAGCCTTTACGCAGCCACAAAGCGAGCCAACGAGTTGATGGCCCACGCGTACAGTCATCTCTACCAGATCCCGACGTCAGGTTTGCGATTCTTTACGGTGTACGGCCCTTGGGGAAGGCCCGATATGGCGTTGTTTTTGTTCACACGCGCCATCATGTCGGGAAAACCGATCCAAGTCTTCAATCACGGCGATATGCAACGCGATTTTACCTATGTGGATGATATCGTCGAAGGCATCGTTCGTTTGCTCGATCACCCTGCGCAACCCAACCCTGCTTTTTCTACGCAACATCCCGATCCTGCCAAAAGTTCCGCACCGTATCGTCTGTTTAATATCGGCAACAACCAACCTGTTCGTTTGTTGGAGATGATCGAAGCGCTCGAAGAGACGCTTGGCAAGAAAGCCCAAAAGGAGCTGTTGCCGATCCAGCCCGGCGATGTTCCTGCGACGTACGCAGATGCCTCGGAGCTTGCGGCAGTGACGCAGTTTCAGCCTGCGACATCGATTCGAGAGGGCGTGCGGCGGTTTGTGGCGTGGTATCTGGATTTTTACGCTGAAGATGCCGAGATGATGGGGCGAAATTAAGCCACAAGGACATCGGAGAAGAGCGGAGTTAGATCGTTTTTTTGGGGGATGCGTTTGGGGTGGGATCTGTGTTATACCGATCTGTGTTTGGCAAAACAACCTAGCAAAGAAGCGAGGGAAGAGGATGCTTGAGAGACGACGGTGGTGCGGTCTATGGTGTGCTTTGGCCTTGTTGGGGTCATGGTGGGGTGCGGTGGGTGTGGTGAAGGCGGAGAGTGGGCCGTCTTCGCGTCCGACGAACAGCGAGAAGCTTGAGACGTTGCGAGAAGTGCGAGTGTATGTGCCTTATCATCGGCTCGGCCAAGTGATGAAGGAGGAGGGGGTGTTTCTTTCACGCGAGCAGTACCGCGTGTTGATGGATATCCTGAAACGTTGGCAGAAACAGCGTTCTCAACAAGTGCCTGTGTCGGCGGTGTTGACGCACGCGACGTATCGGGTGCGTGTGCAGGGTGAGCAGGTGTTGTTGGAGGCGGATCTCGCGCTGCGTGTGTTGCGAGACAAAGGGTGGGTGCGCGTGTCGTTGCCTTTCCAAGGGTTGCCGCTGTGGACAGCGCATCTCGACGGAAAGCCCGCGTTGTTGTTTTCTTCGGCAAGACAGGGGGGAACGCCGCACTTGTTGGTACAGGGAGCAGGTGTTCACAAGCTGCACTTGGTGTTTCAAGGCCAAGCAAAGCGCCAAGGCGGTTGGCGAGAGGCGCAGATCTCGATCCCTCCGACGCCACAGACACAGTTGCAGATCAGCGTGCAAGGCAAAGGGTTGCAGATGTCCGTCAACGGAGAAGCTGCGCCATTGGTGAGCAAGGGCGACGAAGCGACAGCGACGTTGCAGTTGGGTCCGCAAAGTGGCTTGTTGTTGCGGTGGTTTCCGCGCCAGCAGGTCCAGACGGGGAGTCGGACGATCTTGTCGGCGCAAACCCAACTGGATTGCGTGTTGAGTGACGGGGCGTTGCGGATGCGGGCAGATATCGGCCTGCGGATCTTGCGCGGGGGGCAGGACAAGACGGAGATCCATTTGCCGGCGGGAAATCGTTTGATCTCGGTGGATGCGGGAGGACAGCTCTTGCGATGGCGCACGCGCAAACACAAGGACGCGCAGATTCTTGTGTTGTTGTGGCGAAAGACGTTGAAAGGCAGCCAGTCCCTGCGTTTGGAGTTCGAGCAGATCTGGCCGAAGACGCCCGAGCGAGTGGAGATTCCGAAAGTGCGTGTAGAGGGTGCCGCTTGGCAACACGGAGGGATCGCATTGCGCGTGGATGGTGCGTTGCAGATCAAGATCCCCGCACAGCAAGGCGTCAACCAGATCGATCCCGAAGAATACGCCCGCATCAACAAGACCAGCGCTCCCCAACAGGCTTTTTCGTATCTCTCGACCGATTACGGTTTGACGGTGACGCTTGAAAAGATCCAGCCGCGCTTGCGGGGCCGTGTGGCTCATCAGCTTCAATTGGATGAAGAGCAAGCGATGTTGTGGACAAATGTGGCGTTTCAGATCGAGCGAGCGGGTGTGGATCGCCTGCGTTTTCGGATCCCTGCGGATTGGAAGCTGTTGCAGGTGACGTGTCCTTCGATGGAAGATCATTACCGCGAAGGGAAGGATATCTTGGTGGTGACGTTGAAGGACAAGATCGGGGGGCCTGTGCAGATCCGCCAAGTGTCAGCGAACCAGCTTTGGGCAACGTTGAAACACCAGATGGGATGGGATCTATTGCAACAGATCGGGGCTTCGGAGAGGTTGTTGCGCGAGCGGCTAACGAGTCCGCGTTCGCTCCAAGCCTTGCAGCGGCTGTTTGGTCGTGTGCGTTACCAAAGCGGTTTGGTGCATCGTTGTCACCTTCGGATGCAGCGAAAGCATGCCTTGGCGGATACGTTGGCGGTTCCGTTGATCGAGCCGTTGGGATTAGAGAGCGAACGCGGCGAGGTGGGCTTGTTGTTGCCGCGCCATCTGGATCTTGAAACCGAAGGTTTGAAGGGGTTGATGTCGGTTGAAGATATCGACGAGGTGGCGGCATTGGGGCATGGTGGTCGTTATCCGTTGCGCCAAGCGTTTCGTTATGTGGGCCGTCCTGCCGAGGGGAAAGTCAAGCTGCGTCGGAAAGCAACGGCGATCGAAGCACAGGCTTGGTTGCCGGTGCAACTGCGCGAAGACGGTTATCGGATCGAAGGGACGCTACGTTATCAGGTGCGCTTTGCGGGGACCAAACAGCTTCAATTTACGGTGTCTTCGGAAGTGGCAAAGCGCATCCAGATCACCACGATCGTGCGTGAAACCCGCAAAGAAGAGAAGCAAGGCAAAACAACGTATACCTTGTTGTTGGATCGCCGCATCCCGCGTGATGCGCATTTTTTGGTATCGTTCACATACGCCTACCCCTTCAAGAAGGCGATGGATGTAGGAGCGTTGCGCGATGTGGTGTTGCCTTCGTTTGTGATCCCGGGGGCTTTGCGCCAAGAGGTGTATTGGGGGTTGAAGAAAGAAGAGAGTTTGTCGTTGCAAGACGAAGAGACGCGAGGGATCACGCGAGTGGATGTGTCGGATATCCCGTCGTTTGCGTCAGGGACCAAAGTGTCTCGGGTGTTGCGTTCGCGTGAAAAAGAACCGCCTGCTTTAAAGATCTACTTGCGCCGCCATCGTTATGCACAAGTGTTGAGTGCGGTGGTTCCCGTGATGCACATCGAAGCGGTAGTCAATATGGAAGGCGAAGTCCAAGTCTTGGCGATGGCGCAGATCCGCAATCGAGGCCGTCAGTTTTTGAAGGTCAAGCTGCCACAAGGAGCGCAGGTGCTTTCCTTGCGGGTGGCCGAGCGCGATCGGTATCGTTTTGAGTTGGATGCGAAGGGTGAGTTGTTGGTGGATCTGGTGCAACGAAACGACGGTCAAGTCTTTCCGTTGATCGTGCGTTATCGTCATGCCTTGCCCAACAAGACGCGATTGGATCAGTGGTCGGGAAGTTTGGCTTACCAAGGTCCGATCTTGATGGACACGCCTGTGTTGCGAAGTACGTTGCGTCTGCATCTGCCGAAGAATCCGTCGTATGTGGCCTACGATACGTCGATGTGGCATCGTTTGAATGTGCGTGGGATGTGGCAGATCTTGCGTGAGGCGTTGTGGGTGTCGGCGTGGGATGGTGGATTTTGGGGGACGTTATCGGGCGAATATTCGGGGCTTGTGGGGGCGGCGGGCGAGATGTCTACGCAGTTCCCGCGCCGTGCAGAATACAAAGCGTTTGTGTCGCGCTCTGGAAACGTCCGTGTCAACGTGGCCTTCCGCAGTCCTTGGTTGCAATGGGCTTTGGAACTGGCGGCGTTTTTGGTGATGTTTGTTGTGCTGTTGGTTCTAGGAAGCCCGCTACAACAGGGGATTCAGCGGCTACGACTTGCGACATTCGCCTTTTTGGCGTTGCTGTTTGGTTCGAGCTTGTTGCCTGTGGCGTGGGTGCATTTGTTGTATTCCGCGTCGGTGTCTGTGGCGATGCTGTCGGTGGGATGGATGGGGATCGCTTTGTTCCGCAACGCGGGCGAACGCTGGCAGATGTTGGTTGGAGCCGTTAACCTCAGCGGAGATGATCGTTGGGCAAAGCTGGTCGAAACGGAGCAACAAACTGCGCCGAGTGCATCGGCTCCATCCGTTGCAAAAACGGCGACCAGTGCATCGGTTCCACCCCTCCCAACGATCCCGTCCGATGAGGGCGAAGATCTCGCGGTGTTGGACAATTACAAACCGGGATCGGCTACACCGAGCAAGGTCTCTTCGTCTGAACG
>CAUJFU010000081.1 GCA_963169055.1 Myxococcota bacterium | reverse complement strand
GCTGTCCGTCATGGGTCGAAACAAAGCCATCGACTGGCTGCGCCACGAAGGTCGAAGTCTTTCGATCGCCCCGCTCGCAGAGGCCGAACAGACGGCGTGTACGCATATCTCTCCCGAAAACCGCATCGCTCAACAACAAGGGCTTCAATTGGTTCACGCAGCGGTCGCAGAACTGCCCCCCCGCCAACGCTCCGTGATCGCGCTGCGCGTGCTCCAAGAAAACGAAGTCACACAAACCGCACAAACGCTCGATATCGCCGAAAAAACGGTCTATGCCACCGAAGCCCACGCACGCGAACGACTCAAACATCACCCGATCATGCGCGAAGCATGGACCTTGTTGTCCGCTGTCGGGGCGATGGCATGGGCTTTCTTGGTGCGCGGAAAACAACTGCTCGCTCACTCTTTCAGTACAGCCAAAGCAGCTTCCCAAACCGCGTTCTTGAGCAAAGCCAGCGTAGCCGTGTGGACAAGTACCGTCACAACGGCCTCTGTGGTCGGCGTGTTCTCGCTCACACCACGCCCACAAACCGATGTCATCACCGTCTCGCCGATCACGTCTTTCTCTTCGACCACCTCGGCCTCGTCTGCGGCTTCGATGGGAGCGAACACCTCGCGCCATCCGTCAGAAAGCCGCAGCCCTCGCCGTCTGAAAAAAAGACCGATGCAAACGCACCCAACCCGACCCTCCATACCCAACCGCGCCAAAGCGCATACCCTCGAAGGAGCCGATGCCATGAAGATCAAATCCATCCTTGCCGCCGCCATGATCTCGTCCAGTCTGCTCGGCGCAAACCTCGCCGAAGCCCAGCCCCAAACCAAACCAGAACCCACCAACCAAAGCTCCTACATGTACCGAAAAGTCACCAAGATCGACTTTGAAGCTACGACTCTTACGGGTGGACTCGAAAAGCCCATGATGTCCCTCTACTCAGGCCGCGCACGAAACAAAATGAAAAGTCTGATCACCTTCCGTAAAAACTTCCGCAACCGCCTCCAAGAATCCGCCGCCAACCTCTAACCCCCCCCAACCCACTCATCGAACAACTCAAGGCGATTTTTCGATGGCTTGGCCGTTCAACGTGATCCCCTTCTGACCGGCTTCTAGGTCGATGCGCTCCCGAAGCAACCGAGGCTGGAGGATCTGGATATCCTCCGATATCCACGCTGGGTTGTGCGTCATCGAAGAGCCGCCCACAAAGATATCTGTGTAGTAGACCGAAGCACCGATCTCGTTGTCTTGGATCGTGCAATTCTTCGCCCCCATCACGAGGATCGCCATCTTCTCGTGATCATGGATGCGATTTTTGGCCACGACGATCTGCTTGGCTTCGTATCGTTGGGCCAAACCTTCGGGCAAGATCACGATCTCGTCGCTGACTTGGCCGCAAGCGATCGCGGCGTTGCCACAAAACGAAACCTCATTCTCTGAGATCTCCCCATCAAACGAACCACCTTTCGCAACGATGCACATCCCCGAGCGATTTTTGATGTCATGCACTTTGTTCTTGGTGACGCGAAAACGTTTGGCCGCCACCATATCGATCCCTTGCTCCGCCGTCGATCCCGAGACGTCATTCTCCGAGATCTCAAAGTCGATGGCATGGGAGATCTTGATCGCGTCCTTGGTTCCAACTTCCGAGATGCGATTGCGCAAGATCTTCAAACGCTCGGTGGGTTGGGTGAAATCGTTTCCTTTCTGGCTAAAATGCACCGCACCTCGGATATCAAACCCTTCAAGCGTCACATCTTTCACTCCCCAACCCACAACAGTTTCCCCTGCAACCAGCGCGGGATGACGGATCACCGCTCCAAGCGCAACCGTCGCCTTGAGGTGAATCCCTGAACGAAACGAGATCTTCTCGGTATACTCGCCGGGTTCAACCAATATCTGTGTCTTTTCCAACGCTGTCGCGTCGATGGCGTCTTGGATACGCATCCCCGCTTTCACCACCACCACCGCATCAGACGTCTGATCCGGCGGCTTTTTGGGAGCGCAAGCAACGCCACCCAACACTACAAAAGCCCAACACCACAAGCCTATCCGCATGATCTTTTCCCCTCACACAATCCACCGACCTCGCGGTACTCCACGAACACAAGTGCCGCCTAATCTTCCGTAGGTTGCAACACCGTCCAAAGCAAGACGCGACAAACACCCTTGCTTGCCGTTCGTTTGACAATCAAACGCCCTTCGTTCGGCAATTTACCGCCCTTGCTCGACAATTGGTGCCACGCTCCACAACACGGCACAAGCCCCCTCAAAAGAAACGCCCCACAAAGACCACTGAACCACACCGCTGCCCTCAGAGTGAATCAGGATTCAGAATTCAACTTGAAAGATCAAGGATTTGGCAGGAAAAAACAGGATTGCTTTGTTGGGAAGGAATCGTTATAGTGTGCCGCGTTTTGAAGGTACGTTGGCAAACATTGTCGATGTATTTGTTTTTGTTTGTGATTTTTTTCGGAGGGCGTATGTTCGAGAGACAAAAGCAACGGTGGATTCGACGAGGGGCGGCGTGGTGCGTGTTGGTGTTGTGGTGCGTAGTGTCGATGTGGGCGTGCGACACGTTGGCCCCGTCGGAGTCGGCCCAAGAGAACACCCAAGAAACCAAACAAGAGGGGACACAAAACAACGAAGGGACGGGCGAGAACACACCAACGGAATCAAGCAACGAACCTGCCCCAACAGAGACCACGACCACCGAAAAGACCGAAGAGGGCCGCCCCGAAACCAACGAACCCCATTCGCCCGATGGCTCGACCGAAACAACGCCCGACGGTTCAACGGAACCCACCCCCGAACAGAACTCCGAAGCCAACCCTCCCGAGCAAACAGCGGATCAGCCCACACAACCGACAGGATGCGGTGTGACGACCTTTCGTTATGATGCCAAAGGCCAGACCCCCGTGACGGTCTTTGTGGCGGGCAGTTTTAACAGTTGGGCCGATAGCGTCGCCAAGGGCGCGTATGCGATGGTCAACACCCAAGGCTCACTTTGGGAAGTGACACAAAAACTCCCCGAAGGTACGCACCAATACAAGTTCGTCGTCGATGGGAAATGGATCCCCGATCCTGACAACCCACGCACCGCACCAGACGGATTTGGCGGACAAAATAGCATCATCGAGATCGCTCCTTGTACCGATCCCACCGTCGAAGTCACCTCCCACAAAACCACCAACAGCGACTTTACCGCTGATCTGCTCTTTAAGTCGGGCGCATCGGGATCGGGCGTCTCCAAAGTCATCGCCACCCTCGATCACCAAGCCGCCCCTGCGGGCAGTGTCACCCACTCGGGCAATACGATCAAAGTCGATCTCAAAGGTCTTGCCAAAGGCATCCACGATCTGCGTGTCGAAGTCGAAGACCAAAACGGCCAACGTTCCGCCGTCAAATTACTCAAGATCTATGTGGGCTTCTCGACCGACTGGCGCGATGTCTCCCTTTACTTCGCGATGATCGATCGCTTCCTTGATGGCGATCCAGCCAACAACAAGCCTTTCGCCGACACACCCGACCTGTTGAACTACATGGGCGGCGACTTCAAAGGACTCAGCCAAAAGATCGATAGCGGATACTTCGATGCTCTGGGCATCAACGCACTCTGGATCACGTGGCCGATCGATAACCCCGATTACGCCGAACCCGGCGCACGCCCGGGAAGCCACTGGTGCAATATGAATTCTAAAGATCCCAACATCCAATGGATTCAAACCCGCTACAGCGGCTATCACGGATATTGGCCCGTCGACACCAACAAAGTCGAAGAACACTTTGGCACGCTCCAAGATCTCCAAGACCTCGTCGTCAAAGCCCACAAGCGCGGCATCCGCATCTTGCTCGACTTTACCGTCAACCATTTGCACAAAGAGTCCCCGATCTACAAACAACACGCCAACAGCGGCTACTTCAACACACCCGCCGAGATCTGCGACAACGTCGGATGGGACAACAAACCCGTCACCTGTTGGTTCGTCGACTATCTCCCCGATATCAACTACAACAACACCGCCATCTCCAAGATCATGCTCGATCACGTCGTCGACTGGGTCAAAAAAACAGGGGCCGATGGCTTGCGGGTCGACGCACTCAAACACATCGAACAAGGCTTTATCCGCCAACTTCGCCAACGCACCGCCAAAGAATTCGAAAGCACAGGCGTCGACTTTTATATGGTGGGCGAAACCTTTACAGGCGACACGGGCTTGATCAAAAAGTACATCGCAAACGACCAAGTCCACGGGCAATTCGACTTCCCGCTCAATCTCCAGATCCTCAAAGCCTTTGCTCGCAACGAGATCGGCCTCGATTCCTTCGACCAAGCCGCACGCGGGATCATGGCGTCCTACGGCAGCGATGCACTAATGTCCACCTTCATCGGAAACCATGACATCGCCCGATTTGTTAGCATGGCTGGCGGACAGATCCGTTGCGGCATCTGGGACGTAATCAGCAACCGCGCCCAATCATGGAACGGCCCGCCCACCGCCCCCACCTCCGAAGACGCCTACAAAAAACTCTTGCTGGCCTTCGCTTATATCTTCGCTCTGCCCGGCATCCCCTTGGTCTATTACGGCGATGAATTCGGACTCCCGGGTGCAGGCGATCCCGATAACCGCCGCATGATGCGCTTTGACAGCCAATTAAGCGCCTTCGAGAAAAACACCCTCGCCATGATGCAAAAGATCGGAAAAGCGCGCCAACAATACGAAGCCTTGCGTCGCGGCGCGCTCGGTTCCACCCTCCAAGCCAGCAGCGACCACCTTGTCTTTTTGCGTACAGGACAAGGCGGCCCCGCCGTGATCATCCTCAATCGCGGCGGACAACGCACCGTCACCCTTTCCGCAAGCGCTCTCGGCGTCTCCGATGGCACCGTCTTTGAAAACGCCCTCGCTGGCGGGCAAATCACCGTCTCTGGTGGCAACCTCACCATCCCCGTAAACCCCATCACACCCGTCTTCCTCATCAAAAAATAAGTCAGGTAGGACTTACACAATTCGAATGGTTTTTGTGGGGTTCCACCCCACGCCCCGCAAGGGAGCGTGGCTCCCTTGACCCCGTATTGGCGGGACAAACAGACGTTTTTCCAAACCTACAACGGCTCCGCTTGAAGGGGCGCGAACACGGGTTTTGTCCACCGCAAAAGTCCCGCCCTCTCGATGGTTCAGACCTTTGACGAAGTGGTGGAAGTGGGGTGGAGAGCACAAGGCAACTTTGGATCCAAAAGCACCGATGATGCATCAACCCGAGGTATGATCGGCCTACGTAGGGGCAGCCCCCTGTGGCTGCCCAATAATAGGGCGTCTACGTACGATCCTTTGTGTACACACCTCTCGGATATCGTATATGTAGGCTGCCCCCTTTTTCTTTTACGAAGCGTGATCTATCGTTTGTCGGCTAGTACACCTCGCAAAACAGGCGAGCGCCTGTTCACAGAGCGCCCGCTTGCGACCTTCCATACCACTCAAAGGAAACCAACCATGCCAAATCGTATCAGTACCCAAAATGCCCCCAAAGTCCAACAAGTCGGCGCTCAACAAATCAAACAAAGCAACAGCCAGCAGATCGGCTCCGCCCTCCAACAGATCAAAACCAACCCCTCTCTTGCACAGCAATTCTCCAACACCCTCCAACAACAAACAGGGGCTTCGAGCGCACAAGTCGGCCAAGTCTTCGGCCAAGGTCTGGCCGGAGCCGTCGCTCAATTGAGCCAATCCACCGCTGGCGCACAAGTTGGCATCGGCCTCTTGGAATAGCTTTGCCCCTGACGGATCGCTCCAAATCGTCTTGCCTTTGGGCGGATGGATCGGAAAGGAACGCCTCATCATGGATCAACCCAAAAACACAAGCCGATTGTTGGCTTTTTTTGAGCGTCAAAACGAAGATGGGACGTACTTCTACGAAGACGAAGCCGTCCGCCATTTTTTGCCGCTGTTGGCGATGCAGATCGCGATGGAGTGGGGACCACAAGCATGGACGCCCCCGATCCAACGGTTGATGGACGAGTTTGTCGGAGGGCTTGGACTGCCAGAAGGCTTTGACGGCGCGCAACTCAACGAAGCGGTCGATGCCTACTATGCCAAAGCAGGTGTCGATCCTGCCCTCAAACGGGGCTTCCAAGAACTCGTGCGCGAACTGTTTGCCGAAGGAAGCACCCAAGAACTCAGCGATGCTGCCGCCAAACTGCTCGGAATGGAACCTCAAACCATCCAAGCTCCCGCCCCCGCACATCCGCCCAAAGGGCGCGTTGGCGTCTCCGTCGCAGGGCTGCTCTTCCAACACACCGCAGCACAAAAACGCCCCGAAGATGCTTCTTCGCCCCTTCCTCCCTCGAAAAACAAAGACTAATTGGAATGAAGATCGAGCAGCTCCCCGAAGATCAAGCGCACGTCGAAGCCTACGACCGCGCCTTGCGCAAGCATGGCAAAACGATGTTAGAAGAAGCCGCCGCCCTGATGGAACGCTACGCAGCACGGGGGATCACCACCATCAAAGGCGCGGGCTTTCCGCTTCGCCCCTTGTTTTTGCCACGCCGTCTCCTCGAAGAGATTGGGCGCTCTTTGATCGAAGGCTTTGAACGCCTGCGGATCGCATTGCTCGATCATCTCGAAGACAGCGCATGGTTGGCCGAACACCTCCCCATCCCCCCCGCCCTATTTCAGCACCTCAACTTCCGAGAAAGCCTGTCCAAAGAAGCCTTCTTCTCGGTACTTCGCCCCGATGGCTTCTTGTTCTCCGATCGCTACGCGCTGATCGAACCCAACTTCGGCAATGGTTCGCTGATCAGCAACGCCTACACCGAGATCTTATTTGATTATTTCCAAGGCTCGACCGTATTTCGGGAAATCGGATGGCCCTCCACAGGACTGGATCGACCCTTCCAACGCCTGATCGAGATGCTCCGTTCTCGCCTACCTGCGGGGAAACAACGCTACTTTGTCGCTTTGTTTTGCCACCACTGGGAACACCAAGTCATCCAAACATGGGAAGAGCGCGTGATCCAACAGCTTTATCTCGCGCAGCAGATCTTGGCCGAACAAGGCATCGACACACGCGTGGTGTACGAAGATGGCTTTTCCATCGATGAATCCGGCCACACCCACCTCAAGGAAGACGGACAGCGCGTCGATCTGGTGTTGCAATTCACCATCGGAACGTCATTTATGGACGAACCTTGGTTATTTGAAGATGCACTCGCCCACCTGACAAGCGCCAAGATCGGCGATGCTCCGTTGATCAAGCCCTTGGCCTCCTTGTGCATCGACAAAGGCACCTTGCCGCTGATGAATACTCTTGGCGGATGGCCGATCTGCGCAGAAGAAAACTTCCGCGTGGAGATCCCTTGGACAACCTACCCCAGCAGCGAAGGGGCCGCAGAATACCGCCTGAACAAAGACCAATACGTCTTAAAACGGGCCTTTGATGGCAAAGACACCCATGTCGGCATCTCCACCGCAGGGCGGCTGTGGAATCGCGTATTGGCCCAAGCCCTCGAAAGCAAAGCCTACGTCTTACAACGCTACCAGCCGATGCCCCAAACGATCATGCCGATGTGCTTTGATGGAGAGCATATCGAGTGGGTGCCTGTGCGCGTCGAGTTGTCGCCGTTTTTGGTAGAAGGGCGTTATGCAGGCGCAATCGCACGTTATGCGCCCGAAGCCGAAGGCTTGGTGATGTCACCCCCACCCGAAAATATGGGGCTAACCAATGTCTTCGGCACCTAAACCCTCCCCACAAGCAAGTTCTCCCCCAAACCCAACCCCCCCGATCGAAACATCCGCAACGAATCAAACCACGCTCAAACTGGCCGACGGATGGGCGTGTTGGCGACCATTTGCCTTGCGGGGGGCAGGGTTTCCGCTGGATCAAGTCCTCCAATTTGCAGATCCCAAGCTCCTCGCAGCATTGGAGCATTACCTCACCAAAGAAGCCGAACTCCGCCAAACCTGCCTCGCACTGATCGCTACAGGGTCACAAAACAAAACCCCCGACGAGCGCAACGCCACACGCAAACACATCAAACACGCGCACCGCCTCATCGACAAGCTTTCGACTTTTTCACACAACGATGCACAAACGCCCATCCATCCGCCCTCTTCACAAATCCACGCACAAACGCCCATCCATCCGCCCTCTTCACAAACACATACACAAACGCCCATCCATCCGCCTTCTATGCCACACAACGACACCATCCCCCCTGCTCCATCGTTGATCGAGGCATCGCAAGCGGTGCGTGAGGCCGAAGAGGCTTGGGAAAAAGCGCGTGCTGCTTGGGAAGCAGCTTTTGTGGAAGGACTGCATCGAGAACATGGCGAACTTCAATCGCTGCTTGCGCAAGGCGATCTCATGCGTGCGGTGCTGTGGCAAAATCGAGAGGCGGCGATCCACGGGCTTGGGTTGATCCCTTCGATGGCATCGGAAGAACAGAACAAGCGTGCTCGCCAAGCAAGGCAGATCGCCCACCGTTATCTTCAACGCTACTGCACCAAAAATGACACCATCGGTTTTTTTGGCCCCGTGGGATGGGGTTCTTGGAGCACAGGGGAGACGTGTGTTCTGGCGGGTTCCAAACGGATGGTGCGACAAGGCGTGTACTTTGAGCCGTGGGCGATGGCGGTGTTTGCGCGCCAATGGAGCGAGTCACCGGCCTTTTTACTGGATATCCCGCCGCGTGTGCATCCGCTGTGTGCCTTGACCGAAGGCCGACTCTTGGGCGTCCCGGGCGCAAGAGGCCGAGACAAGAGCCGCGCTCTCACCCCCCAAGAATACGCCCTGATGATGCGCTGCGATGCCCGCCACACAGCGCGCTCGATCTTGGCGGATGTCGCCAAAAACACGAGCCTTTTCGGAGATTGGAACGAAGCGTACCGAGTATTTTGCGATCTAGTGCGAAAGGGTTGGGTGATCTGGTCCTTGGATATGGCCTTTGAGGCCCATCCCGAACGCCGCCTGTTGGGCGTCGTCGAAGGTCAGCAAGATCCGATCATCCAAGCAGCTTGTAAAAAACAGATTACGCCGCTGTTGGAGGCTTTCGATGCCGTATCTAAAACCACCGAAGATGCGGGAGATCTGGCCGAGGCATTGGGAGCTTTGGAGGCTTGCTTTGTGGCTCAAAGCGGCGAGTCGGCCACGCGCAACCAAGGCGCAACGTACGCAGGGCGGACTCTGACGTATCTGGATGGCCAAAGAGACGGTAGCTGGGAACTTTCCGATACGCTGCTTACACAGATCGCCCAACCGCTTTCGCTGATGTTGCAGAGTGCGCGTTGGTATACTTGGCGGATCGCGACGGCGTATCAAGCGCATCTACGGGGGCTTTGCGATCAGATTCTTGCGACCGAGGGCGGAAGCGATCTGCCCTTGGTGCGTTTGTGGCAAGAAGCGAGCGACTGGCTCGATCCCTTTTTTCCCAAAGCAGTCGAAGAGATCGTCGATGACTTACAACAGCGCTGGTGTGCGATCCTCGATATCTCAGAATCCACCGACGAGCGACGTATCGAACGAGATCCCGCAGCGTTAAAAGAAGCGGTGATGGCGGCTTTTTCGGCTCCGCATCCCGGCTGGCCTTGCGCTCGGCATCATGCACCTGATCTGATGTTTGCGACCCCTGATATCGCGGCTTTGCAACGCGGCGAAGGGCTGTTTGTACTCGGCGAACTTCACGCAGGGATCAACCCACTGTGTACGCTTTCCATGACCACACAACACCCCGATCTGGCTTCCCTTCAAGCCTTGTACGCGCAAGATATCCCCGATATCGGGATCGCTCCTATCCCTGACGTGGACTTTGCCCGTTCCTGCCATGATTCGCGGCTTGCTCCTCGCGATCTGCACCTCGACATGGGCGCACCGTGGGCAAGTTGGCGCGGCCCCGATCAAGTCCTCCCCATCGGCGCATTCTCGGTTCGCCCCTCAAGTCGGGGGGTCGAGGCCACAACCCGCGACGGACAGCACCGCTTCGATATCTTACAGATCATCGAGCGCTCGCTCAAACTACGCGCAGCGGTTCATTTTTCTTACTTGCCTTCGTGGGCCCATCGCCCGCGCATCCAGCTAGGCCGCTTGGTGATCGCACGCGAAAGCTGGCGCATCTCCGCAGCACAGATGGCTTTTGCACGCGAAACACAACCAAGCAGCCGTTTTGCAGGAGCCTATCGTTGGGCCCGATCTGCCGAGATACCGCGTTTTGTCTTTGCACGCTCCCCCAAAGAAACCAAACCGATCTACGTAGACTTCCACAGCCCCCCTTCTGTCGAGATCTTTTGTCATCTGGTCCGACAAGCCGAAGACGCTGCGCTGCATCTGAGCGAGATGTTGCCGCGCCCCGAAGAGGCGTGGTTATCGGATGCGACGGGGCGTCGTTATGTGAGTGAAGTGCGGATGATCGCCGTCGATCCGCAAGTATGGAGGCCCGTTCCTTGACACAAGATCACAAACTCGCCACGCCGCTACAACACACCGCAGCACAAGATCCCAAACCCACCAAGTCGCTACGAAATACCGCAGCGATGGTCGGGCGCGCCGTGCCGATCCTCGATCAAGCCGTTTCTGCCGGCCTGATGCACGTCACACTCCAAGATCGCGCCAACAAGCGCGTCCGCCTCGACGATGGCCGCGTTGTCACCGAGTTTATCAACTGCTCTTATCTCGGGCTGGATCTGCATCCTGCGGTGATCGCTGGCGCAAAACAGGTCTTGGATGACTGGGGGATTCATTTCTGCTGTGCGCGTTCGCGCTTTTCCATCGGCCCCAATGCTGTCCTCGAAGACGGCCTCTCCGCTCTGTTTCGTGGGCGAGCGATCACTTTCCCATCCGTCACAAGTACGCATATGTCGGTTCTTCCGTTGCTTGCGAGTGGCGTACTCTTGGACGATCGCCATCCGCGCCCGATGCGTGTGATCTTTGATCGCTTTGCCCACGCTTCGATGCAATACCTCAAACCTGTATTGGCCGAAGAAGCGCAAGTTTGCACCATCCCACACAACGACCTCGACGCACTGCGCAGCCAAGTCCAAGAAGCCCATGCTTGCGGACAACGCGCCGTCTATCTGGCTGATGGCGTCTACTCCATGGGCGGGATGTGTCCTGTCACCGACCTGATCGCCATGGCCCAAGAACTCGACTTTGCGCTCTACATCGACGACGCACACGGAACTTCCATCTTTGGCGAACAAGGTGAAGGCTACGTCCTCAGCCAGATCCAAGGGCCGCTCCCTGAACAAGTCTTTGTGTGCTTTTCGCTCGCCAAGGGGTTCGGCTGCAATGGCGGTGGCATCGTCCTTCCCAACACACGCACCGAACGCTTGGTCCGCCAATTCGGACAGACCTACAACTTCTCCGCCCCGCTCGACTTTTCTCTGATCGGCGGTGCGCTCGCGGCCTTGGAACTCCACCGCAACGGAGAAGTTCGACACCTACAAACCCAACTCGACCAACATATCTCCCTTTTTGTGTACGGCGAAGCCCATCAACCCACCCCTCCGCCCGTATCGGCAACTTCAAGCCACACAACCCACCCAAATGCCCGAAACCACGACGTGATGGTTCCTTTCTTGACATGGAACGAACACGATCGACCGATCGACGGTCGCCTTGGACCGATTCGGATGGTCTTTGTGGGCGAAGAAGCCCGAGGCATAGACTGGGGACAAAAGCTGATCAAACGCGGCTATTTTGTCTCGGCAGCTTTTTTCCCCGTCGTTCCGCGAGGTCGTTCACAACTGCGCATCGCCATCACAGCAGGCCACGACCGCCAACAGATCTTGGGCCTTCGCGATGCCCTCCGTGATATCGCCGAAGAATCGGGAGTGTTGTCTGTTGCCTAGCTTCCCCACCCCCATTTCGTTGCCCTATCCACGTTCCAACGCTCGTCCACCCCGAAGGGCTACGAGATATCCCGTATCACCACATGGGGAGCGCATTCCTTGATGATATGCGCGTTCTCAATAAAGAATCGGATAAAATGAGGATTACCGCCAAATTCCGAAAACGTCCCGCCAAAGTAAACGGTAAGCTCACACGTTCCTGAAATAAAAGCTTTTTTCGTTCTATAAGTAATTTTCTCTATCACATCATATCCAATAAATACTGGATCCTTCAGCCCAAGAAATGACCATGTAGCGAAAATAACTCCTTTTCTTGTAAAAAAGAGAGCGTGCGTGTGTATGTTGAACCACAATGGTATGAGCAAGATAACGTACGTCACCTCTCTACCGATTTGGCCTCCAAACAAGTACTCTCCAAACCTTTCCTCTGGCGCCTTTTCCAATATCTGACAGTAACGTGTTTTCTTCATGTGGTAGACTTTCTTTACAAACCCCATCGTTGCTTGCCCTCCTTACGCAGCATTTCAAAAAAACCCGTATTTGCGAAACTTCAAGCGGCGCTGTCGTTTGTTTGAAAAACAATGATCTTTTCGCCCATCACAGGGTCAAGAGGGATTTGCCCTCTCGCGGGGTATGGGGCATCGCCCCACAAAACAAACCCAACCGCGCAAGTCCAGCACAAAAAACAAAGTACATCAGCCTATGTCGACGAAGAGACGAAGACCACAGGCAACAGAGCGCCGCCTTGGTGGACGTTGATCACGCTTGAATCAGAGATACGCGCAAAACAGCCGACAAATCGGGACTTGTGAACCCACGCGCTGAGAGTGACGTTCTTTTCGACCACTTGTACCCGCCCTTGGGCGTCTTGCATCACAAAACGACCCCGCGAGGCTGGCCATGCGCGCTGTGCGACATAAGAAAAAGGCCGCCGCATAGCCTCTTGAAGGGTTTGTTCCCAGATATCGGCGCTGCATACGCGCCCGAGGATCACCCCAAAACCGCCGTATCCTTCGTTGGGCTTGAGTACCCATTCGCTGCGCTGTTTGCGAAGCAAAGACAGTAGCTCGACTTCTCGATCTTCGTACAAGACTTTTTCATCGCGCACCACAAAGGTCCACGGCAGACACTTGCGCAACATGGCGCGCACTTCTTGCGACAAGGACTCCTGATAACGAGGCGAACTCAACGGCTCCAACAGCCCCTTGTAATCGGCAACGATGGTGCAAAAAGGATTGATCAGCTTGACCGCTCCTGCACGATAGGCGTCAAACAAAGGGCGCGTGGCAGGCCAATATCCCTCCAACAGCAGTTCGTCGATGGTGTCGCGGATCACTCCGTCGAGCGGGCGTTCTTCAAACCACAAGCGCTTTCCATCCCAACGCAAAAAACGCGGGTCAGCGAGCGAGATCGACAAGCCCCGCGCTTTGAGTCCTTCCACGATCAAGCGATGTTCGTCATGCACCAGCGAAGCAGTATCACTTAGCTGCACCCACGCAGCGGGCGGAGCAAGCGTTTCGTTCGCAAGTTCCGCATAGGCATCAAGCAAGATATCTTCGTGGATATCCGCCATGCACCGCAGCTTTTGCATCGCTGGAAGCGAGCGCATCGCCGCAAGAAAAGCATCCGTGAACCCCGCCCCCGAAGGATCTCCTGCGTTGCACTCCATCACTTGAAACACGCCCGATTTATCGTCCCAAAAACCGTCAAATCGCGCACAAAACATCGCCTGTTCCCGATCGGCATCCAGTCGCGCAACTTCCCATGATTCGGGGCGCATCGAGATCATCCACGCAGGAAGCCTCCCCCTCAAGATATCTTGAACCGATCGCTCGAAAGCCTCGGCCAAGGCTTCCACTTGGGCTTGGAGAGTCGAACGGATCTCAAACGGCAACAGCAATGGCTGCGGAAGCGTCGGGATCTTCACACCCAAACGCCGCATCGCCTCTTGCATCGGCGCAAAGTGGGCGTCTGGCTCATCGCAAAGCGTCCGAAGATAGGCTTGTTGCCATGCGTACTTTTCCAGCACATCCTCTCGCATCGAAACCTCCTTCTCTGGTCTCTCCAAAGAGCTTGCATGGTTGGGCCGGTGTGATGGGGCGCTGCCCCACACCCCGCAAGGGGTTTCAAACCCCTCGACCCCATATCGGCGGGACAAGCAGACGTTTTTCAAACCAATGACGGCATCGCTTCGAGCCTCGCGAATGCGTCTTTTTTATCCACCGCGCCAGCCCTATCTACAACGACAAACAAGCACACACGACGGCGCAGATCAACGCCCCCACAACCGAAACAGCGCCCAATTCACCCTTCCGCTCTATACAAACGGGATTAGATTGTTTTAGGATGCCGCGCACTACACAAGTCAGAGACAAGGAACACCCCCACAAAACAACCGAAGCACACCGAAGAAAACGAGGTCATGGATGAGCGCAACACAGTCCACAGAAGGTTCCTCCCCCACACAAACGACAGACCCCTCCCCCAAAGTAGCGACCAAAGGTCACATCCTTGATGGCCGTTATCGCGTGGTCCGCCACCTTGGTTCGGGCGGAATCGGCGTAGTCTATCAAGTCGAACACATCCTGTCTGGCAAAATGATGGCACTCAAGGTGCTCCATAACCACCTGATGCGCGGTCGCTCCGCTGCAAGAGAAACGTTCCAACAAGAAGTGCGAAAGCTTGCACGCTTGTCGCACCCCCACACCATCGAACTTTTCGATTGCGGCATTTTAGAAAATGCCCTGTATATCGTGATGGAATACTTGCCGGGCTTGGACCTCGAAAAGCTGCTGAGTACGCACGTCCACATCCCGTGGACCTTGGTGCTACAGATCGGCGAACAAGCCTGCGGTGCGCTTCAACACGCCCACAGCCTCGGCTTTTTCCACCGCAACCTCAAGCCCGCCAACATCATCCTGCTGCACTACCAAGGGGAAGAAAACTTTATCAAAGTCCTTGATTTCGGCCTCACGACCGCCATCGAAGCAGCACAGCACCAAGGCGAGGCCCGCCAATTCTACGGAGACGCCCATTACACCGCCCCCGAGGCACGCGCTGGTGGTGAGTCCCCCAACGCACAGTCCGATCTTTACAGCCTCGCCACGATCTTGTACGAACTGACGGTCCGACGGCCCTATTGGAAAGATCAAGCAGAAGGACGCGCCTTTGTCATGGAAGGCCAAGATGCCGAACTGCTCAAGCCTTTGCTTGATGCCCTACGCACCGCACTCGACGAAGATCCTACCCAACGCCCCCTTTCTGCCGAAGAGTTCTTGCAAAAACTCCTTCAAGCCCAAGAAGCCATCCTCCCGGGCTCGACACAACACCCCCACGAAGAACCACGCCACAAACCCTTTCAAATGCCCGAACCCGCCCAAGAATCTCCTACCCCCAAAGACGTCCTCTCCCGCCAAGAATGGGAACGCGTCGAACGCGCATGGCGTTGGCGTACACGCAGCCGATGGATCGGACTCTTCGTTGTACTCGCTGCGGTGATCGGATGGTTCGGCTACCGCTCCCACCAAACCAAACAACAAGAAGCCAAAGAAGCCATCCTCTCCCAACAAGCCCACCACAAAGAACGTGAACCCAACGACAACGCCTTACAAGCCACCAAGATCCCCCTCAACACATGGGTGCAAGGTGAACTCGGAACTCCCGACAACAACGGACAATCCGACAAAGACTGGTTCCGCTTTCGGCTCGACCAACCCGAGCAGTTTGTGTCGTTTCGCCTCCTCCCACCCCCGCTGCTTGATGTTGAATTCGGCGTCTACCAACTAATCAAAGGCCAACCCGGGCGCTTACGCACAGAAGTCCAACACCTCGAAGTCCTTCGCAGCAACAACGCCCAACGCGGCGGCGAAGAAGCCATCCCCGCAACCCGCCTTGCTGCGGGTGATTATTATCTGCTCGTCCGCGAACTCGTGATCACGAACGAAAAACCCCAACCCAACATCGGCCCGTACAAACTGATCGTCGAGATCAAACCACCCAAACCTCACCAAGAACGCGAACCCAACGACACCCCCGCCACGTCCACCCCCGCAACCCTCGACAAGGAACATTTCGGACTTCACGATAACACCCGTGACATCGACTTCTTCCGCATCGACCTCCCCTCCCACGCTGCCGCTGCGAAAAAATGGCAGGACTGCAAAGATTGCCCCGATCGCCCCCGCCGTTGGTCTTATTACCGCACTGTCTTCAAAGACGCCCCGATCTATCTACTGCGTTTTTACACCGTCCCCAAGGTCCAAGCCGAAGTCACCGTCCTCAACACCAAAGTCCAACCCGTCACTGTTCTCGATCATCAATTCCAAGGACTCCCCAAAGAATACAAACCCGTCCCCCCCAAAAAAGGCCAACCCTCCGAACCCGCTTATGTGCAATACCTTTTTACGGGCGAAGGGACACATTATCTGCGCATCGAAACCAAAGACGGCTATCACTACACCCACCCCTATCGCTGGAAGATCTTTGAAGTTCCCTTACGCTAATCCCAGATAAAATCTTTATTTGAACTAGACTTGTTGCTATTGGCTTTTGCGGGGCGTTGCCCCACACCCCACAAGGGACGTTCGCCCCTTGACCCCGTGTTGGCGAGAAGATCACTGGTATTTCAAACAACGACCCTGTCGCTTGAAATACCGCGAACGCGGGGGTTTTTGTCCACCGCGCTACTTCTGCGTGCGTCTTCGGTCTTTTTGCCTAGTTCGTTTTAGGGCTTGATGTCAACACAGACGGAGGGAGGAGTCGGGGGGCAACCGATGGCGGTGCAGGTTGCGTAATGTTCGCAGCGTTGGCCGCTTGTGCAATCAGCATCGGCCTCACAGCGGCGGGGGTCGGGTTCGACGGGCTTGGCGATACAGTACGAGGATCCGCAGTTTTCAGCATCACAGGGCAGGTTGTAGCAGATCTCGCCTTGTGCGCAGTCGCCGTCTTGGACGCAAGTCTTCGGAGCGGGCGGATTGGGAACGCAAGCCGAGGGTGGAGGAGGCGGACAGTTGAGTCCAGCGCAAGTCGCGTAATGCTCGCAATGTTCGCCTTGTGCGCAATCCGCATCGCTGGTGCAGCTTTTGGGTGCGGGGGGTTTGGCGACACAACGGCCTGTAGGTTGGGGCATACAAGGGAAAACTTGTGTGGTGCTGTCAGAACTTGTTCCTTGAGCGGGTGCGCTGCCTTCTTTTGCACCTTGGGTGGGGGCTCCGCCGCCTTGGGTGCCGGGCATCGGATCCATTTCGCAACGTTCGTTTTGTGCGCAATCGCTGTCTTGGTAGCAAGTGACGGGCGGTGGTTCGACTTGGATGGGCGCGCAACGGCCTTGGATGCGGCGTGTTCCCGTGGCGACGCCTGTGTACAAGCAGCGCTCTCCGCGTTTGCAATCGCTGTCTTTGCTGCACACGCTTGGCTGGGGTGGGCGAGGCGGCGGTACGGGCTTACTTTCACAACGACCTTCGACCACTCGTGCGCGGATCACACAACCTGCCCCGCCGCACACGGTGGGCTCAGAAGGAGCGAGACGACAGATCTCTGTTCGTTTGCAATCATCGTTACTGGTACACTTGATCGGATCCACTTTTTCTTCGGGCTGTACCCCGCACCCTGTCAATCCCAAAAAACTCACAGCCATCCAACAAACAACCCAACGATTCGACAACATATTCATTTCTCCTTGCTTATGAGCCGGCCTCGGCTCGTTTTTTCTTTCGAGAGAGCCTTAGGGCAAAAGCAAGGCCAATCGTCGCGATCCAGAAAAAACTGTTTTCCCTCAAATCGTTGATCGAAAGATCACACGATCTTTTTGCACCTCCCCCCTCCGAAAACTCTAAATCGCCTCAGTTTCTTGAGAGGAGAATTTGAGGGTGTATCTTTTTACATACAATTAGATCGAGATCTTCATCTGCCCACGTCCTGCGCGTCCTGCGATCCAATGGACGGTGATCTCGCCCGTTCCGTGAAGCCACCATTCGGCGAGATCGCGTTGTCCGCGTGTTGGGAGACTCGCATAAAGCTGGTGGCGTGCTTCGTTGACGCGGCTTTGCCCCCATCCATCGAGATGATGAAGGCCCTGCTCAAGGGACGAACGCAAAGAGCGCACAGACTCGGGCATCTGCAAACGAACGCTAACACCGGGACTTGCGCCGATATCTTCGCCTCGTTGGAGCGCAGAGGTGGGCAGAAACCCCCGATTCTCAAGGATCACTTGGAGGTGTTTGAGTTCTCCTTCGGGGTGGAGGCGTGTTTCGAGGTGGATCTGAGGGAGAGCTTTTCGCAAGCGCTCGGCCATCCGATATCCGCGATCGCACTCGCGTTGGAGTAGGGCTTCGGGGGGATTGCGGATCGTGCGCATATAGTCGATCCCGCCGATCTCGACGGGGCCAAGTTGAGGGTGGTCAAAAGGCTCCCAAGGACGGACGGCTTGGGGGTCTTGGCTAAAGTGTTCGATCACGGGGCGCAATTTTTCGGGTTCAGGTTGGCGGAAAAAAGCGGCAGGTTGGGCGAGATCGATGCCTGCTTCTTTGAAGGGATCCCAAAATTCGACGGTGTATCCCGGGACACCAAAGATCACAGTCATCGTGTCCGACCACACCCCTGTCGTGGGCCGTTTGGGATCGTACATAAAGTCTGGATACACACGAATCACCCGATAATCGGTCCCTTGGGTGGCATCTTTGGCGAGTTCTTCCATCAAACGGATATCGTCTTCTTTGAGCGGCGAGTCTTGGCGGTAGGGTTGTGTGAGGATGCAGCCTGTGTAGGTGTGAAAGGTCAAACCTCCGCAGATCGAGGGAAACCGAGCAAACGTGTCGACGACTGCGCGGCTTTCTTGCTCGCTCAAAGCGTAAGATCCCGCGTCCATGCCAAACATCGACGTGGGCATCCAATGGCCGGGGAAATTGCGATTGAGATCGATCCCGTGGCGCAGCGGGGCAGCGCTCCAGTGAACTCCATCCCAGTTGAGAAAGTATCCTTCGCTACAGAAGAAAAAGGCATCTTGGGGATCATCGTCGAGCGTGCGATGACGCATCCACATCGGCAGCGTCGGATCGATCACAAAAGGCCCAGAAGGATGTTTCCAACGCATCCAACGCACAACCCCATCTTTGTCGAGGTCGCTTGGTTCGAGTCCAACACGGCTTTCGCCTTCTTTGGGAGGGCGCAAAGAAGAACGCAAGTAGGGCGCGCCTTCGTGCAAGGCTTGGTATCCATCAGGGCTGATGCAAGGCATCACCAAGATCCGCTGATGCCCAAGCCATCGAGCCAGCGTTTCATCGCCATCTCGCAGCCGTTCGATCCACCGAGACACCGTATACAAAGCAGCGCTAATGCCCGTCCATTCGGAGGCATGGGTTCCAGCGTCCAACCAAAGCGACGGCCCTTCGTCCGTCTGCGCTTGTTGCCCTCCGATCTGTAAAAGCCAGATCGCTCGTTCTTCTCGGGTACGTCCGACTTCTTCAAGGCGAACCCACGCAGGGAATTCTTGCGCGAGTTGTCGGCACCATGCTTCGACCGCAGGATAATCAAGATATCGTTCAGCGCGATAAGGACTCCAAGACACGGCAGATCTCTCCTTTTCTTATTTCTCTCGGATGTATGACCCTACTCACAAATCAGTCTGCTCCTCGCAAAGACGGCGCAGGTGCGCCCTCAAAAGCAGGAACATCCGCAAGGATCTCAGAAAACATCTCTTGCAAGATCCGCTGAACCAGCGTGGGGTCCACGATCTCGCTACAGATCCCCGCGCTGATCGTCAGTTGCTGATCATAACCGCTGATCGCGGGGGCAAAATGCGGAGCGTAGATCACACTCGCCGTCAGAAAAGCGTTGCGTACCGTGGGACCGCCAAGATCGAGCGCCGCAGGTTCGATGTGACCCAGATTGGTCATCGTCGGCGGAAGCAAAGCATCCACCAATCGGAAGGTATAACGAAACACCATGCGGCTGAGCGCGTATGGCAAATAGCGCAAGAGAGGAATCATCAAAAGGATATCACCCGCCCCGATGTAAGACTGTTTTTGTTCTTCGACCTGCTTGTGGATCACCGCGAGGGTTCGGGAAAAATCACCTGTGATATCTTCGTGAGAAGGCAGCTTTGCGCCAAAGAAGTTGGAGAGGTTGCACAACGCCTCGGCTTGGCGGCTTGGGAGATAACGACGGAGATCCACAGTTGCCATCACACGCAACGGAAGTCGCGGATCAGTGGGAGCCAAGACGCGATACCAAGCCCGAAGATAGGCCGTCATCAACATATCATTCATGGTCGCATCGTGCAGGCGCGCATAACGCTGAAGCACAGCCACTTCTTGTGGGCTGAAGTGGCGCAAGATGTAGGTGCGTTCGGTGTTGGGTAAACGTGCCCGAAAAGGCAGTCGCAGATTGCGTGGGGGCCAAAAGCGCTGTGATAGATCGCGCCAAGCACGCCGAAGGCGAGGGAAAAAGTCGCGCCATCCGAACCGTTCAAGCACCTGATCGATCTCGCGGCGACCGTGAAGATTCACAGGCAAGACAAAAGCAGGATTATCCGCCAGTTTTTTGTAAGCACGCGCCAGCAAGGATGCGTATTGCTTGAGCGCACCGCCGTCTGCGTTGATATGGTGGACTTTGAGACAAAGAGTGTCGCCTTGATCGTGCCGAAAGATCCGCGCTTGCACGATCGGTTCAACGCAAGGGTCGGTGGGACGGCAGAGATAGCGATCGAGGTCGCCATCGCGATCCTTGGTTTCCAGAAGATCGCAAAGCTCCAATGTATCGAGATCCTCACGCCGTTCCCAATGAGGTCGCCATGCACTCGCCACAAAACGGCATCCCAGCACAGGTTCCGCATCCATCGTCAAACGGATCGCACGCCGCATCCGCAAAAGATCCAGCGGCTCCTCCACATCCATCACACAATGGACTTGGAGATCGCCAAGAAACTCGTACATCAAAAAAACGACTTTATCGAAAGTGACGGAGGGTAGGCGCTTTGGGATAGCCGTTGCGCTCTCTGAGGCAGAGGAAGAAAACAAAGGTTGAGTCATCACAAACCCCACAACGAAACGCACACACAAGCAAGCACCCGCAGCATAGCGCACGCCTCCACAGGCTACAAGGGCAAGACACACAGAACGACCGCAAAGAAACGCGGTTGACACCCCCTATGCGCCTTGGTAGGCTACGCGCCTCGCTTTGTAGCGACTCTTTCTCAGCGGCGCTGTACCGCGACCAAGGCCCGTCTACCCGACAAGATCTCCCGCCTTGTCCCCTGCTTCACCCTTTCTTCAACCTTACGGAGTCAAGTGAATGGCGTTGAAACACCTAACCGACGAACAGATCCGTGATTGGACGGTCGAACAAAAAGACCGTTGGTGGCTAGAAAATGTCTATCGTGGGGATATGCCCCAATTGACGCTGCGCTCGGCCTTATCGGGCATGTTGATCGGTGGAGCGTTGTCCCTCACCAACCTCTACGTTGGGATGAAAACAGGGTGGACTTTGGGCGTGGGCATCACGTCGGTAATTATCGCTTTTGCGATGTTCAAGGTCTTGGCTTCGGTCGGCATGGCAGACGAGTTTACGGTGCTAGAAAACAACTGTATGCAGTCGATCGCTACGTCTGCGGGCTATATGACTTCGCCGCTGATCGCCAGTCTTGCGGCTTATATGATCATCACCAACCGCGTGATCCCGATGGGAACGACGATACTGTGGATGATCTCGCTCGCTCTGTTGGGCGTACTCTTTGCGTTTCCGCTCAAGCGGCGCTTTATCAACGACGAGCAGCACCCTTTCCCTGAAGGCCGCGCTGCGGGCGTTGTGATGGACGCTCTGCATACCAGCGACGCAAAAGAAGGCATCTTTAAGGCCAAGATCCTCGTCTATGGTGGCGGTCTTGCCGCGTTGCTCGAACTGCTCAAACAAGACCATCTGCTCGACAAGATCAAACTGGGGTTCCTAGCGATCCCACACAGCCTTGAAGCCGGGCTTTACCGCCTGATGGGATGGACCCCCAAGATCGGCGGGGTTTCGCTGCAACAGCTCACCATCACAATTGAACCCGATCACGTCATGGTCGCAGCAGGCGGACTGATGGGCATCCGCACGGGTGTATCGCTCCTGCTTGGCGCGATTTTCAACTATTTCGTCCTTGCCCCTTGGATGATCAACTACGGTGATATCCTCGGAAACGTCAACGCCAGCGGTGCAGCAGTCTTTGGCTTTCGCCCGATCACGACGTGGGCTTTGTGGTGCGGGGTCGCGATGATGACCACCGCCAGTTTGTTTGCTTTCCTTAGCAAACCCGGGATGTTGATCAATTCCTTCACGAGCCTTTTTCGCAAAAAAGATCAAAGCAAAGATATCCTCGGACACATCGAACTTCCGATGTCCGTCTTTCTCTTGGGCATCCCCTTGGTCGGAAGCGTGGTTGTGCTGTTGGCGTGGTACTTTTTCCACGTGCCGGTCTGGTTGGGTGCTTTGGCGATCCCGATGGTCTTTGTCTTTACGATCATCGCGGCCCATTCGACCGCACTGACCGCGATCACACCGACAGGCGCACTCGGAAAGCTTACCCAACTCACTTACGCTGCGCTCACTCCGAGCATCACCACCAACGTCATGACGGCGAGCATCACGGGCGAAGTGGCCGGCAACGCCTCGAACTTGCTGATGGATATCAAACCGGGCTATATGCTCGGCGGAAAGCCCCGTCATCAGGCGCTTGGACACGTCTTGGGCATCATTGCAGGTGCGATCGTCTGTGTGCCGATCTTTTACATCGCCTTTTTGCGCAACAATCCTTCGGGACTGATCTCTTCGGAGTATCCGATGCCGGGCGCAACCATCTGGAAAGCCGTTGCCGAGATATTAACTCGCGGCATCTCCGAACTCCCCCTTACTGCCGTCTATGCCGCTTTGATCGGTGCCGTCCTCGGGATCGCCCTCGAAGCCGTCAAAGTCATCAGCAAAGGCCGCTTCCCGATCTCCGCTGTGGGCCTTGGACTTGCGTTTGTCATCCCTTTTAACACCTGCTTTGCCATGTTTCTTGGCTCTTTCCTCTTTTGGCTCGCTGAAAAATCCTTTCAACGCGAAGACTCCTTTGCACACCGCCTCTTTGTGCAAAACCTCGAACCTGTCGCGGCTGGCGTGATCGCTGGAGGTGCCTTGATGGGCATCGCAATCGCCGTCCTCACCGCTGCTTTCTAATCCACGCTGAAAGGAATCGATACCATGCACAAAAAACGCTCCGCCCCGCTGTATCTGCTCTTTGCCGCCTCTGTGCTTTTCTTCACCGCTGCTTGTCGTCCGCCCTTGCCGACCACCCAAGAAGACCTCGCCGATTACATCATCTACGGCAGTCAAGGCGGAAAAATCCGCAAACTCGACGAAACAGCCCAAGCCTACGCCGACAAAGTCCTCCGTCTATATTTTCAGCTCAAAAACGCCCAACAACCCATGCTCGCCCTCGCCGATCCCAAACAACTCTGGCCCCTCCAAAACAAGGATAACGGCAAAGGAACACCCAACAACAAAGCCCCCCAAAAGCCCACAGCATGGCAAACCAAGCAACCTAAAAAACGCCTTCAATTGATCCATAAATGGCTCGAAGACGCTTCCTCCATCGAATCGGGCCTTGCCTTGCGCGTTGGACTCCAAAAACTCCTTGCCTCCGCTTCATCCCTCCCGTCTCTGCGCGAACAAGCACAGAAACTCCTTCACCAAACCACCCAACGCGCCCGACTGCGCGCCCAATTACAAACGCTCTTGACTTCTCCGCCCTCCCTGCCAAGCCTTGCCAAATCCCCCAAAGTATCGCTCAGCCAACGCCTCCAGCAAGCCCTCCTCCAAAAACTCGACCAACGCGAACACACCGCCCGTTTGATCGCGAACACTCACCTCAACATCCTCCAAAAAGCCGTGGCGAAGGCGGATTACATCAAAAGCCCTCTCGCCCAAGCCGATTGGACCCAAGCCTACAACAGCCTTATCCAATTCCAACAAACCGAACTCGCCGCCCTACGACGCGCCTTGATCTCGCAAAAAACCACCCGAGACAGCGCACTCCAACGCAAAAAACAACTCCGCAGCGCTGGACTCTCCGACGAATCTTCTTGGCGTTCCTATCTCCGACTTGAATTAGAAGTTCATTACTACGACGCTCTCATCCAAAAAGCCGAAGCTCGCCTCCAAACGTCAACCACCCCCGCACCGCAAACCAAAACCACCCCCAAAACCACCTCCGCACCCACACGCCCACAACCCGCCTCGCAACCTACACCCGCACCCACACAACCTGCCTCTCGCCCCACACCACGCTAAGCCGTTCTCCTCGCCAAAAAGTACTTGTTGGTTTGGATGGTTTTTCCTCGATTCTTCCTTGGTTTGTGTGGGGTGCCACCCCACGCCCCGCAAGGGACTTTCGCCCCTTGACCCCGTATTGGCGGAACGAT
Organism: Myxococcota bacterium; assembly: GCA_963169055.1. Taxonomy (GTDB): domain Bacteria; phylum Myxococcota_C; class UBA6777; order UBA6777; family UBA6777; genus JAKLKB01. Next base: position 6,683 of record CAUJFU010000081.1, on the reverse strand, counting down.
CAGTCGTTTTTCAAAACAACATCTGCACCGCTTGGACCTCCGCGAGCACGGGGTTTTTGTATCGCCCATACGATACATTCGCCCAGTGTGCACACGAAAGGTTTAAAAGGCTCGTAAGATCGGATGAAACGAGGGAGTGGGGGGTGGATTAAGAGAGTCGTTGTTGGATGGATTGGATCAATTCATCGGGGGTTGGCCAACGGCCTTCTTTGTGCTTGGAGAAGATCAATTCACCATCAAGATGAACATCCAAGATCCCCTTGCTTCCGCGATGAAGTGATGGATCAACACCAAAGGTTTTTTGAAGTTCTGCGGCCAAACTGGACGCACGGGGTAAATAGTTTCAAGATACGCAGTAATAGATATCGATCTTCATGGAAAAACCTTTCGTTTTAGGAGTTACGCGGTTAGCGAAAAAAACCCGTGTTCGCACCGCTTGAAGCGACAGGGCCGTCCGTCTGGAAAGCCCGTGATCTCTTCGCCGATATGGGGTCAAGGGAGCCGCGCTCCCTTGTGGGGTGTGGGGTGAAACCCCACAAAAACCATCGAACTGCGTAAGCCATGCGTTTGTGAAAATCACGGAAACTACGATCCATTTCCGTTGGACAAAAAGGCCGATGGGTCCGCGAGGGCTTCGCGTCGAACCTGCGCAGCGATCGCAAGAGCGGCTTCTGCGGCGGCTTCTTCGTTGGCAAAGACCTGATTGTCCAGTTGCGCTTCGACACGCTCACGCGTCTCGTTGATCACACCGTTCAACAGTGCGTTGCCAAAGTCATCCCCGTTCGCATAACCGTACTGCGCAGGGTTGAGATCCAGCATATCGTTCATAAACGATTCGTTGTCGAGATGCGACTCCGCAGCGCGGTCTTGGTACTGGGTGAGTTGATCGCCGTTCATGTAGGTGGGATCGAAGCGATCGCGGGCAAAGCCTTGGGGATCACGCAAAAACGCCGATGGATCGGAGGCCGCCTCACCAAAGAATGCGGTCATCTCTTGCATTGTGCGGAAGGTCATGCTTGCCGTGTGCTGTCCGTCTGGCGTTGTAAAGGTCGCAGTGATGCCGTTTTGGTCGATCGAGACCTCGCCTGTAAACAGCATTTGTTGTTGGGTGATGGTTCCCTCGATGCTGACGCCTCCACCAGCGCCTGCCACCGCAGGCATGATCTCGCCTTTGGCGTTGATCTGAACTTGGCTAGACAAAGAGATCGAGCCTGTCAGCGACATATTGGGTAGCACCTGTTCGAGGAAGATATCTCGCGCTCCTGCGACATCCCCTCGCCCCAAGGCATCCAACATCTCACCACGGAACTGCGGCGGGATATTCTCGCCAAGCTCGATCTTGATCTCTCCATCAAAGCCCGCACCGATCGGCCCCAAACCACCGTGAACATCCGCCCCAAGCGTGATCGCATACGTGGTTTCGCCCTTGGTTCCGTCCTCGTTAAAGTGGATGGTGCGCTCAAAACCGACTTCCATCCCGCCACCCGCCACGCTGGTCACAGCGTTAACACCACCCGCTCCTGCACCCGCCTCGATATCGATGTTTGCGCCTGCTGCGATGTTTTGCGTGACCTCGCTAATATAAGGCCGCCCATCGGCGTTGCGATCAAAACTCACTTGTGCGCCCGCTTCAAGATAAGCCGTCACGGTTTCACGGCCTCCCACACCTTCGATCAATCCGAGCGTTTCAGAGATGTTGGTATTCGCTCCGATCGAGATCGAAGACAGGTGATCGCGCACAAATTCGGAGGGCGTTCCCGGGGTCACATCGCGGCCAAACAGCCGATCGCCGACTTGATCCAAGACTTCGAGCCCCATACCCGCGATCGGATTTGTTGAGGCGATCCCCAACTGTACGCCAAAAGCGGCCAACTCCGTCGCCGCCCCGGGCTTGGAAAGATCGATCTGCAATTCGATCCCGCCGTTGACACCGACTCCCACAGAACCCGTGGCTTCGGCCCCTGCGGTATCGCCCGTCAATTCTGCCGAGATCTCCGCCCCCGCTCCAAGGCCCAACGTGAACTGATCTTGATCAGGCGGAAGGCCCCGAGAAACGGACCATTCCACCGTCGCTCCTGCTTCGACTCCCAAAACAGCAGAAAGCTCGCCTTCGACTTTGACTTCAAAGGTGGTGCTGCCGCCCGGGGGGATATTGTCGAGTCCCAACACATTCAATGCGGCCTTGTCTGTCGCGGTGATCTGATCGCGGTTGACTGCGTACGGGCTGTTGGCTCCGGGATCATCAAGCAACAAGCGTTTCGCATCTGCCGCTAGATCACCCAAGCTTTGAACCGCACCAAACACGTCCACGCCCGTCGCACGGGCGATTTCATCGTTGACGTTTTGTGCAGCCGCTCCCAACGGCTCAAGGATATGATCGTTGATCGCCTGTCCTGCGGGCTGGATCACGTTGTCGTTGAGGGGATTGGCGATATTCTCTTCAAACCATCCCTTCAATCCGCCGTCCGCAAGACGCATCCCTTGGATCGATTCAGGAACTCCCGCAGCATCGAGGGCCGCTTCACGTCGGTCAGGAGGCAAGTTCATCGCACGTTGAAAGTCTTGCGCGGGCAGGCGGTACGCATCCGCAGGATCATCCACGGGACGCCCTTGCGCATCGACAGGCGCATAACCCTGTGCTTGCAATTGTTCCATACTGACGGGTTCTTGTGGTCGGTTTGGATCGATATACGTTCCATCTGGGCGCTCGATCACCACATGTCCTGCGTTGTTTCCGTCCGTGTTTCGGGTATCTTGCAAAAAGACGACGTTTCCTTGTGCTGCAAGTTTCGGATCTTTCGAGAGAATGGCGTGTGCGTTGTCGATGCAGTTGACGTTGCCGTCGCGGGTGGCTTCGCTTTCCAAGGTTCCGGGGTTGGCTTGGGCAGTCGTGGTTCCGCCGATCCCTGCGGAGCTTCGAGCGGTTGGAGCATTCCATTGGCGTTGGAAAAAAGCGCTTTGCAAGCCATCACTGCCCAATGGGCGCGAAGACTGCGCTCCTGCTTGGGCCGATAAAGTCCCTTGGCTCGGCGGGTTAGAAGGGAGACTTGCGCCACCAAGTTGACGGTGCAGTTGGTTCTGAAGCTGATGGCCGCTGATCCCTGCGAGTCCTGCGCGTGTTCCTGCCGAAGATGGCGGAGCTTTCGAGAGGGCGCTTTGGCTTGTTTGTTGCGCGGCTTTTTGCTGCGCTTGTTGCGCGGCTTGTTGCGCGGCTTTTTGTTGCGCTTGTTGCGCGGCCTTTTGGCGTGCTTCTTCAGCGGCCTTTTGACGGGCCTCTTCGGCGGCTTTTCGCTGTGCTTCTTCGGCGGCACGCCGTGCGCTGTCATCTCCACCTGTTCTTTGAATCGACATCCCTCGTCCTCCTGCGCCCGAAACATGGGCTTGGCTGTTCTGGAACGGTTACGCCTTCTCGCCCTGCTGCATCTGTCTTTGTACTAGGTTATCCCTGCATCGTTGTAGGAGTGGCGCAGTTCCCAAAACCCCCGTGTTCTCGGTATTTCAAGCGACAGAGTCGTTGGTATGAACAACCTGTGATCTCTTCGCCAACCCGGGGTCATGGGGTCTATTATCCCTTGCGGGGTGTGGAGCCGCGCCCCACAAAACCAAAACAACTGCACAACTCCCATTCGTTGAATGAAAAAGGCAAGTAATCTTCGGTACATCCTCAAAGAAAGTTGCGTTCCATACCCCTCACCACCCCCTGTTCCATTCTCCTCACCACCCTCCGCTCAATGCTTTGGAGTGGGTGAAGGTTCTTGGGCTGAGGGCGGCAATCGCTCGATCATCATCATGTACGCTTGTTCCAAGATATCACGGCGCTTTTGCAAGATCTCTTCGATCTTGTCCCCAAACGCTGCTCCATGATGAACTCCCAAAAAGTCCTGCAACAAACGCCGGTGCGCTTGTTCGATCTCTGCGCGTGTCGCATCTTCGGAAACGCCCAACAGATGGGCTGCACGCGAAAGATCCATCTGATCGATCCGCATCCGCATCTGGCGCATAATCCTCTCGAATTGTTCGGGTTCGTATCCCAGAAGATCGCTGATCTCTCGCAACAATCGTACTTCTCCAAGCGCGATCACGCCGTCCGCCTCCACCACCGCCAACGATGCCGCAAGCAACGAATGACGCGGATGCAGCCCCACCACCTTCTTCGCCGCCTTGAGATAACCCACCACGAGATCTTTTAGCGTGTATTCTTGTTCTCTCTGCGCACGATGGGCCAAATAGTCGTGTTCGTACGCTGTGATATCCACAGGATCGCAGATATCCTTGATCCGCTGGAGTTCCCGCCGATCCACATCCCCTTCTGCCGTCATCAAACGCACCAAGATCGGCACCAGATGATGATAACACTCGACTTTCGGATCTGGCGGCTTTTGAGACTCCGCATGCTCCAACACCCGCTCCAACGCTCCCAACCCCACCCACACCAACCCCCACGACACCACGTCCACCCCCAACCCCAAAATGCGCCAACTTAACAAAGACACCAACGCCCCACCCGCAACACCAAACAACCCCACCCGCAACACCTGACGATCCGCCTTTTGCCCTCCCCACGCCGCCCACAACAGCACCACCGCCAACAACAGTTCCAACATCCCCAACATACCGCGAGATGTCCGAACTGTTCCCTCCGCCAAAGAAACAACCCCCATCACAAAGTGCCATCCTGTCGCCAAAATCAACGCCCACGAAGCATATTTCACCTGCGTTTGATCTTGGCTAATCCGCGCCGCAGCTCGTGCGGATATCTCTGCGCGATCGCCTTTCGCTATCGCCACGTCCACCGAATCACTCGATCTCTCTACTCCTTCTAGCTCTTCGTCCAACGCCAATTCTTCTAGCGCTTTCGCGATCTCAGGCTGCTCTAAACCACTCCGTTGCTCCGAACCACCGCGTTGCTCCGAACGACTCTGCTCTTGCGACATCTCACGCCTCCATCCAAACCTTCCACGAACACCCAACCTACAAAACCCTCACCCTACACAAAAAAACACTCTCCCCAAAGCCCCTTCTGTTTTTGCCGAAACAGCGCTACAACCATCCCCGCTTTTGTGACACGATCCCCCACCCAACCGAAAGGAGTCATCATGCGACATCCTCGCTCCTACGCGCTTTTTTCTCTTCCTATCTGGCTTGGCGCACTCGCCGCGCTCGCCCTTTTCCCCGATCCTTCCGCACAAGCCGATCTACTTCCACCTCATCCCATCCCACCCAAACAACCCGCCAAACCCACACCGACCCAACCCACCGCCCAAACCACTCCGATCCTCCCTGCACCCATCCCCACACGCCGCCAACTCATCACCGATACCTATCACACCACTCCTGTCCGCGATCCCTACCGATGGCTCGAAGCAGGCCGCTCCAAAGAAGTCCAAGCGTGGAACAACGCACAACACCAACGCACCCTCCGCCTATTTCAACAGATCCCCGCTCGCCAAACCATCCTCCACGAACTCAAAAAACTCTACAACAACCAATCCAGCACAAGCCCCCAACGCTACGGACACCGCTACTTTTTCTTCCGCCGCGAAGGACTCAAAAACCAACCCATCCTCTATACCGCCGAAGGACGCTATAACGCACCTCCCCGCGTCCTCCTCGATCCCAACACCCTCAGCAAAGACGGCACCATCGCCCTCCAACAAACCTCTCCCTCTCCCAGCGGACGCTTCCTTGCCTACGCCCTCTCCGCCAAAGGCAGCGATTGGTCCCAGATCCGCGTCCTCGATGTCTCCACAAAAACCCATCTCCCCGACCGCATCGACCAAACCCGCTGGCCCTCGATGGTCTGGGATCGCCACGGACTCGGCTTTTTCTACGTCTCCTACCCTCCCTTTGGCACCGTCCCCGCTCGTGACAAAAACTACTATCGGCGGATCTTTTACCATCGGCTCGGTACTTCCGCCGAAGACGACCGCTTGATCTTTGGCGAAGGACTCAAAAAAGAAACATGGCTCGATCCTGCCGTCTCTTCCGACCGCAGCATGCTTTATGTCTCCACCAGCGTCGACTGGTCCTACAACGACCTTTATTACCGACCCATCGCCTCCAAAGGCCCCTTCCTTACCCTCGCCAAAGGACTCCAAGGGCAGTTCAGCGCCAACGTCATGGACGGACACATACTGATCACCACCACCTACAAAGCCCCCCGTGGTCGCGTATTGATCGCCCCTCTCCATAACCCCACCCAAAAACATTGGAAGACCCTGATCCCCCAACAAAAAGGTGTTCTTCAAGAAGTCTTCCTTGTCAAAGGACATCTACTGGTTCACACCATGGAAGATGTCGTCTCTCGCTTGCTGTTGTTCTCTCGCCAAGGCCAACTCATCCGCGAGATCCCTCTCCCCACCAAAGGCAGCGTCAGCGATATCAGCGCACGCTCCCAAAGCAACGAGATCTTCTTTCGCTTCACTTCGTGGATCTACCCCTCCGTCGGATACCGCTACGATCTCGCCACCCAATCCCTCGAACGCATCGAAAAGATCAACATCCCCGTCAACCTCAGCCGCTATCAAACCGAACAGATCTTCTACTGTTACCTTTTCGTTAACAAATGTTGAACACTTGCTAAGCAAAGCGCCGAAGGATCGGCGGTCGTAACCGACAAAGCCCGCAGGAAGATCCCGCGAGCACCTTGGTGATCTCGATCCACATCCGCACCACATCGACAG
>CAUJFU010000080.1 GCA_963169055.1 Myxococcota bacterium | reverse complement strand
GTCTCTTGGATGACCACCCACCCCACACTCCAAGCCGATCCCTCCCAAAGCCGCTGGTGATACGATACCCAAGAGAAGTGTGCTCGAAGGGTAGGTGCGATCCGCTGTAGACGCCCTGTGGTTGGGCAGCCACAGGGGGCTGCCCCTACATGTTGGCGCACACGACGGGCGGATTTCGTATGAGTGAATGGAATAAAAAGAAGAGTCCACGGACAACGACCCACAGGAGTTGCACGCTTCGTAAGGCACGCAAGGAACGGAAAGAAGAGTCCACGGGAGGAGCGGAGAGGGAGGGCGAGGGGATTATTTGCGGGACCAAGTGACGGTATCGTTGCCGCTGGTGGCGGTGCAGGAGCCCGTTTGTCCGCCGTCGGAGGTGGAGCAAGTGAACTCGCCGTTTGCGCCACGGATGCTAAAGCTGGCGAGATCGCCTTGGGCTTGGAGTCCGATGACGACGCTGTATTCTTTTCCGTCGGTGTCGCGAGCATAGGAGAGAACTTCGAGTTTACCGGCTTTGAGAGCGGAGTCTGCGGAGACGCGCATCCCTTGTTTAACTTCTGCGGATTCACCGCTTGCGGTTTTTGCTTTGAAGTACATGGACATCAACATATCGCCCGATGCCCCTTGTCCGCCGATCGAGACGTTGGCTTTCCAAAGCATCGCGCCGTCGACACAATTTCCTGCGAGGTCACAGACATTTTGGAGGTAGACTTCGATGCGGGCTTGGGCATTTTGGCTGGTGGCATCGGCGATCATGCGGATGACGATACGCCCCGAGCCTTCTTTGAGGCAGCCCAGATCGACAGTGATCTCGACGCTGCCTTTGCCGCCGCCGAGGCCAGCAAGGCCAGCGATATCGCCGCTGACACAACCGATGGTAAATTGGGGTTGGAGTGTGGTGGCGAGATCACCTTTGTAAGAGGTCGAGCGCAGGGTGTAATCGTTTTGAACGGGCAGATAGGGCATGACGGCTTTGACGGCTGCAGCGGGAACGCCCGAACGGGTGAGGTAGTCTTGCAGAGAGAGAACCTTGGGGGCCTGACCGTTTTCGATCTCGAGGAATTTGGGCATACTGCCGTATTTGTTGAGGGCGTCGAGTTTAAGGGCCACTTGGCCTTTCATGTAGCCATTGTAGCTGGTTTGGATCATGGGGCCGCTGATCTTGGCGGAAGGTGCTTTGAGATCCGCTTCGACTTGTTCGAGCGGAGGGGGGGCTTGCCCACAAGCTCCAAGAATCCAGAGGGCGCAAAAAGCAAGTGTACCATTCATCCAACGAAGTCCACGCATCTGATATCTCCTTTTGGTCGGTCGATGGGGCCTCATGCAACGCGCCCGCAGTTTCCTTTTGCGGGGTTTCATGTTCCATCCCGAAAGCCTTGGGTTTCGATACATCCCTGTATCGTGGGTTGATTTGCATATCTGGTGAGGCGCGTTTGAGGGGAGAGCGCACCTGAGCTGATGATCGCGGCGTGCGCCCCGTGTCGCAAGATCCTTGCCATCCATGCTAAGTCTTTACGCATATAGGATTTTTATGGAAAGAGCAAGAACCTTGCGCTGGGGGGGGTGGTGTGTCGGTGCTACAGATGGAGCAATAAACCTCCAATTGGAGCGGGAACTGTATGCGATCCCCGACAAAAGAACCCCATGATGTCGATGGATCGGGCGATATCTTTATTTGTTTGGTGAGCAGACAGGGGGTTGTTTGAGCAGGGCGAGGACGGCGTCTTCGACTTGTTTTGGGGGGATCATGCCTTGGAAGACATGGTGGATCTTGCCGCATCCATCGAGGATATACTGACGCGGTACGGTCAGGACAGGGCCAAGGATCGTGCGGCCTTGGATGATGGTTTCGTCGGCCAAGACGACGGGATAGCGGATCTCAAGGGCTTGAAGAAAGGGGACGAGGATTTGTTTGGCTTGGTTGTCGAGAGCGATGCCGACGACACGAAGGCCCTTTGTGCTGTGTTGGCGGGCGAGTAGATCCCAACGTTTGGCGAAGTATTGGCAGGGCATACAATGGCTTGCAAAGATATCGAGTAATACGGTTTTTCCGCGTAGTTCGTGGAAGTCGACATCAGCGTTGTGAGGATCGAGCAAGCGGATCTGATGGAAGCCGATGGTCGACGGAGAGAGGCGAACGGGTTGGGTACAAGCCAACAACAGCAGCCATATCGCAAAGAGGCAGCCAAACAGAGGAAGAGAGGGAGGATGTGTCATCAGATTTTAAGCGCGAAGACCCCCACCGAAATCTTTGATTGGGTGGGGGGAGGAAGCGCGCTCCTTTCTTTGGATGAGGGTGGGATTCACGCCATCCGCGTAAGTGTTGCGTCCTTCGAGGCCGTTGTGGATGCCCTCGCATTTACGCTGATCCCGCATCCGCGCAAATGTTGCGTCCTTTGAGGACTGGCGTTGTGGAGGAGGCTCAGGGGAGTTGGACAACTTGGACGCCTTTGGGGACGCGGAAGGTAAAGAGTGCTTCAGGGAGGCCGCGATTGGTTCGGACATTCGAGAAGATAAAGCGGTTGCGGTTGCCTGCGGGATCGACGTAGATGGTTTCTCGGATCTGGAAGGTGCCGGGGATGACGGCGAAATAGAGGAGTTTGAAAAGGGATTGCGGTTTGTGGGGTGTCAGTTCGAGGTGGATGTCGCCTTTTTTCCCGAAGGCAAAGGGTTTGCGGCGTTGGATGCGGAAGGTTTTTTGGAGATCGCCGCTACCCCACAAGAACTGGACGGCGACACCAAACTCGGTGCGTTCGACCTTTTGGCGGACTTTGACTTCTTCGTCGTCGGCGTTGTACATCCAGAGGGTCTGGCCATTGTAAACGAAGTCTTTGCGTTCGGGCTTGGCGTATTGAAAGCGCATCATACCGGGCTTTCGGAAGAAGAATCGCCCGCTCTCTTTGCTGCTGCGTTTGAGGCGTGTGCGCGTAAAGATCTGTTGAAAATCGGCTGTAAAATCTTTGATCTGGCTGTAGAATTGTTGGAGGCCGTCGATGGCGCGTTGGGTTGTCGGGTCGGTTTTGGCGGCGTGAGGTGGTGTGAGCGGAACAAAGAACGGCAAAGCAACGAACAAAGCAACAAGCAAGGATTTCCAAGATACCCATTTCATCGAAAACTCCCGATAGAGCGAAAGCAGACAGGGGGATAGGAGGGCCTGTTTTTGCACAGGTGTCTGTGTGAACTTACACATCGTCGTCGTCGGTTTCTAGCGTATTGTGTGGATTTTGTGTGGGGGTAGGAACAGAAGGGATGGAATCAAGCGATTCACGGGCTTCTTGGAGGCGTTGGTTGGCGAGGGCGACAAATGTGGGGTTAGCTTCGGAGGCCAGAAATCGACGTTGTAGGCGCTTGCAGACGACAGGACAAGTGCCGACCCCTGCAAAAGGATCGAGCACGAGATCACCAGCGTTGGAACTAGCGAGGACAAGGCGTTCGATCAAGCGCTCAGGTTTTTGGATGGTATGAAGGAGATCGCGGCTGAGTAGTTCTTTGGAGCGGTAGGTCAGTTGTTTGATGTCTCCCCAGACATCTCCGGGATTTTTGCCTTGTTCGTTGTACTTGGTTTTTGCGTAAGGGCCTTGTTGGACGGAAGGAACGCGTTCACAGCGTTTGCGGTGTTCGAGTTCGACCAGTTGGGGGACGCGGATCGCCTCAAGGTTGAAACAGCGTGGCTGCGGGCCTTTGAGGAAGTAGCAGATCACATCGTAATTGTTCGTGTAGTTGCGTCGGCCTTGGGCGAGGCGGCTTGGTTGATACCAGACGATCCGCGTTCGCAAGTGGAGGTAGGGGCGGTAGTCGATAAAGTCGATGCAGTCGTGCTTTCCGAAAAGATACATCGCGCCCCCCTCTTTCAAGATCCGAGAACACCAAGCGATCAAGCGCAGATTGAATTCTTGGATCGAGGTGTGTTGATCCCATGCGTGTGTGGTGACCCCATAAGGCCCATCACAGATCACCAGATCGACCGAAGCATCGGGGATCTGCGAAAGAAAAATACCCGCGTCACCACAATAGATCGTGTTTTCTTCGAGGTGCAAGGGGGGTTGTGGTTCGAGGTGCAAGGGGGGTTGTGGTTCAAGGTGCAAGGGAGACTGAGCGGACGTGGTTTGGAGAGGTCTTCTCAAAGTGTAGCCTCGCGGCGGAGAGAGGTGCGGTGTGCGATCGATGCGTTGGCTCTAGGCGTTCAGAATGTTTTTGATGACTTCTTGGGCGGTGTCGTCTTCTTTTGCGCGCAGTGATCGCAGCAAAAGCCCGATGCCTGCGAGCAAAAAGATGCTACCGAGCGCCACCAAGATCCATCCGGCATTTCCGGGGGGGTTGCGGCCTTCTTCGATCAGGCCGTAACGTGCGGCGAGGTGATCGGGGTAATGATCACGCATCTTGTTGTGCAGTCTTCCGCTGGTGCCGTCGGAGAAAGAGGCCAAGCCACGGACTTCTTGGAGGGCGACAAGCTGTGTTTGTTTGTCGCGCAAAAGCTGTTGGAGTTCGTTGGTTTTGCCCGTTGCTTTGTATTCGAACAACAGATGCAAAAGGTTGCGTATGTTCTGGGCTTCAACGCGCATCAACAACTGCACAAAGCCTCGATATTGGGGATCTTTGGGGCGGATGGCGACCACAAAGATCGGAGAGAGCATCTCGCTCGGGCGTTTGGTTTGCGGAGTGCCGTTGTAGTCGAATAGCTGGGCTTTTCGATAATCAACACGGCAATCCGTCAGATGCAGCCAGCGCAGATTCGGGCGTTTTTGATGGTATTCTGCGCAGGTCATTTTTGTAGGTTGTGTTTCTCTTACGCTCACAACGAGGTCTTTGATGCCGCGCCATACGGTCATGCTGCCGAGTGCGAGCAAAAAGACCCCCCCCAAAGCGAGTTTAAGCTTCATGATAACGATTCGTCCTTCAAGGATTTTTTGTTTGGGCTTGTGGAGATCGCGAGGAGCATCGGGGGAGATTATTTTTCTTTTTCAGGTGCAGAGCCTCCGTAGCGTTGGGTGAGTTCCCCATTTTCGTTGTAGATACCCACTTCAACAAAAGATTCAAGTTGTTCTTCATAGCTTTTTTTCTGGAACCGCTTTAAGATTTTATCTACGAGTTTGTATTCCTCTGATTTCTGGAAAGAGTCGATTTGGTGAGTCTTTGTGGAGTGTTTTGATCTCATGGAAAACCCCGTTTTTAGGAGAGAGTCGGCGGCACAAAGTAGCCGACGATGCAAGAAGTGTCGCGGACTGCTATTTGGATGTGAGTTTTGGTGAAAATTCCTGCGTTGGGATAGACTGGCTGGCCTTCGACAAACACACCGCGCACCGTATGAAAGTACTTCTGTTTTTTTTCTGTGTCCAGCTCCTGCATAAGCCAGTTTATCAAAGCGCAATCCCGAAAGCGCAACAAGAGATCACCTCCTTGCCCAGAAATCGATTGGTTGGTTGGCAATTCGTGGCCACGAGCTTCAACTTGTTCTTTCCATGTATCGAACACTTTCGCTAACAATGACGGATGGCGTGTGTCTGTGAGATCAAAACATCTTCCTAAGTGGATGTACGCGCCGAGAATGGCGGGATGTTCAACCTTTCCACGCAGCTTTTGCTCGCAGGCGAATTCAAACGCACGTTGAAGACCGTACTCCCAAAAGTAGATACCTTCTCCCAACCAATCCCATCTGTTTTGACTGGGTTTTAAAGGTTCCCCATGAAGAATCACTTGCTCGACCAAACCACGATCGCAACCGTGATAACCTACAATCATTCGATGATGTTCAAAATTAATTGGCTCCATCGCCTCTGTTGCTCCTTTTCTCTGAAGACAAGGCTACTTTCTCAGCACCGGACGAGGGGCGCAATTTTTTTGATAAGGCGTGTATCGGAGTTCTGGATGCTGGGGTGCTTGTTTTGTTTTGGGTGGTTCGAGATGGGTTGTGTGTTTCGTTATCGAAGTGCCTTGGATGCAGAGGTTTTGCTGGATCATCGGCGTTTTGCGAAAGCAGAGCTCGATAGGCGGATCGTGCAAGCCGCGCCGCTGCGGATCACGCGGAGTTTGCGAGAAGATCTGCAATGGCTTCAAGCGCGTTTGTTGGATTACAATCTGGTGTTGCGCGGATATTTCGTGGTGTTTACCTATCGTCCCGCAGAGAGCGCCTTGAGCCGATGGGGTTATGCTTCGATGGTGCGAGCCGCCACGATGTATGCTTGGATCGCCAAGCAGCTTCGGTCTTTTTTGGCCCTTTACCCGCCCTCTACATCGATGCCCTCTTCCCTTTCCACCTCGACGCAAAGTCCGAAAAATCCGAACTCAGCGATGCCCACACAAAACACGCTGCGCCGGCAAAGGCAGACCGCACAAGAGGCTGTGTTGCGCAAGCGCACGCCCCAAGAGGTCTTGCGCGAGATCCAAGGCAGTGTGGGGGCGCTAGAGAAACAGGCTTACAAGATGCTGTTGATGACGTTGTTTGTGGGCTTCTTTTTCCGTCATCACCTACCGAAAGAGCCGATACATCGCTCCGAACACAACCGCTGGTTGCGGATCGCTGCCCAACAGCGCACCCACCTCGCCCAAGAACTCGGCATCCAAGAGGCCCAACACAAGGCGATCTTGGGTGAGGTGCGCCAAAGCCTGCGCAAGATCCTCCGAGGCCACGATCCAAGGGGCTTTCAACAAGCCTTCGAGGGATTTGTTCGGACGCTCTAAGCGTGGAACGATATCATCCGAAATCCGATGGGGTATGGATCTGCGCGGAGTTTAGGCGTTGGAGGGTTTGTCGATCGGTTTGAGCAGGAGGGCAAAGAAGACGACGATGGCACAGCCAACGACGTTATACCAAAGGAAGCCAAGGCTGGATGTAAAGTAGAGAAAAAGTACGGTGGCTTGGGCGATGAGGGCGGCGATGAAGGTGGCGTTGCTACCGATGCGTTTGAGGAAAAAGGCGACAAGAAAAATACCGAGGATCGTTCCATAGAAAATGGAACCGAGGATATTGACGGCTTCGATCAAGTTGTCGAGCAGGGAGGCAAAGGAAGCAAAAGAAAGAGCCACGAGTCCCCAAAAGACGGTAAAGGCTTTGGAGACGAAGACATAGTGTCGATCGGATTCGTTGGGGCGGATGCTGCGGCGGTAAAAGTCGATCACGGTGGTGGTTCCAAGGGCATTGAGTTCGCTGGCGGTCGAGCTCATGGCGGCGAATAAGATGACCGCGATCAACAATCCGACGATGCCGGCAGGAAGCATGTGGATGACAAAGTAGATAAAGATGTAATCGGCTTCTTTGGACTTTTTCGCTTGAGGGTGTTTGTCGTAGATCAGGAGTCGCGTGCTTTTGCGGAGGGCGTTGGTGTGTTGGGCGCTTTGTTGGAAGGCGCGTTTGGTGGCTTGGATGTGTGCGGTGTTGCCGCTTTGACGGGCTTTGACGAAGGCATTTGCGGCGGCTTTTTGTTTGGCAAAGGCGAGATCATAACGGCGTTGCAGATCGTTTAGTTGGGCGGCATGAGGGGTGTTTTGGAGGCTACGGAGGGCAGGGGAATTGAAGAAGATCGGAGGTTTGACGAAGAGATAGAAGACGAAGACAAGAACGCCGATGTACAAGATTGCGAACTGCATGGGGATCTTGAGGATGCCGTTAAAGAGCAGACCGAGGCGGCTTTCGGTGACGGAGCGGCCAGAGAGGTAGCGTTGGACTTGGGATTGATCGGTTCCAAAGTAGGAGAGTGCAAGAAAAAATCCGCCAGTGATACCCGACCAAAAGGTATAGCGATTGTTGAGATCGAAGCCAAAGTCAAGGACATTCATGCGCCCGAGCGCGCCCGCGAGGGCGGTGGCATCGCCAAGAGAGACGTTGGGTGGCAAGCGATAGACGATGATCAAGGCGGCGACAAACATCCCGACCATGATCACGACCATCTGTTGTTTTTGAGTTTGGCTAACAGCCTTTGTGCCGCCAGAGACGGTGTAAAGGATGACGATGGCCCCGATGACGAGGTTGGTGATGTGAAGCGGCCAGCCCATGACGGAGGCGAGGATGATCGCGGGTGCGTAGATGGTGATGCCGGCAGCAAGGCCGCGTTGGATTAAGAAGAGAAAAGCGCCAAGGAAGCGCATTTTGAGGTCAAAGCGGCGTTCGAGATATTCGTAAGCGGTGAAGACGTTGAGTTTGTAGTAGATGGGGACGATAAAGATCGAGATGACGATCATGGCGAAAGGAAGGCCGAAATAGAATTGGACAAAGCGCATACCGTCTTCGTAGGCTTGCCCCGGGGTGGAGAGGAAGGTGATGGCGCTGGCTTGGGTTGCCATGATGGAAAGGCCGATGGTCGGCCATTTGAGTTCATTGCCACCGCGCAGATAAGCGTTCATGTCTTGATGTCCACGCGTTTTCCACCATCCATACAAGACGATCGCAGCGGTGGTTGCGAGCAGAACAAGCCAATCCAGTTGGGTCATGTGCGATCACTCCGTAAGGGAAAAGGGCGGAACATGCGAAATCCGCCCTTTGTGAGAGCGAAAGATGTAGGGGCAGCCCCCTGTGGCTGCCCAAGAACAGGACTGCTACAGCAAATCGTTGCGACGTTTCGCACACATCTTTCGGATATCGTCTTATGGGGCAAATTGCCAAGTGATCCAAGCATAGAGCAGGATCTGGGCAAACAGCGTGGCGATCACGACGAGGTAGATGCGGTTCCATGTGCCGAGCAGGGGAGGTGTTTCGTCGAGTTCGGGACGATCGGGGTCGTGGTTGGGTGGGTGCATTAGGGTGTCCTTGTGGGTGGTGTGGTGGGAGAGGTGGCGGGGGTAGGCGTGTAGGCGAGGAGGTTGAGCAGCAGTCGGTACGCCCCGGGAACCCCCGCAGGGAGCTGTCGAAAGAAAGAAAGTCCTGTGTAAAGATAAGCGCCTTTCCCATGATGTCCTAAGAGAAGTGCGCCATCTTGAGGAGGCTCATTGGGATCGGCCATGCGAAGAAGAGGAATTGCGGCTTCGTGCCATGTGGAAGCGAAGTAGAGACCGCGTTCTTGAATCCAACCGTGAAAGTCTTGTGGGCCGATGGGATGGGGAGTTTGAAAGAGGGGATGTTGGGGTTTGAGAAGAGTGACGGGTGCGTCCTCTTGGGTGACGCGTTGGCGTCCAACGGTGAGAGGAAACGGAGCGATGGAGGTTTGGAGGGGCCGCCACCAGAAGGAAACATTGTATTGGACGACCAGAGTTCCGCCTTGGGCGACGTAGTCCCAGAGGCGTTGTTTGTAGGCTTGGAGGGTGGTGTTGGCGTTGAAGGCGCGGATGCCGATCAGGATGCTGCGAAAGCGCGAGAGGTCGGCGGTGATGATCTCTTTGTCGGTGAGGACACAGATGGGGAGGCCGATTTGTTGGAGGGCTTCGGGGATACGATCGCCGGAGCCTTGGATGTAGGCAAAGGAGCCTTGGGGGAGGCGGAGTTGGAGAGGAACAAGGCGGATGGAGGCGGGTTGGAGGACGGTCATGGCGGGAATATGGGGATAATGGAGTTGGGTTTCAGCCCACGTGAAAGAGCGTCCTTGGGATTGGAGGATTGGGGTGGCAAAAAGTGTGGTGGATGGGGGGAGTGTTTGGGCAAGTTGTTTGGGGGGTGTGATCAAGAAGGTGTGTGTTTGGAGGGTGTTGGTTTGGGTGAGATGGAGGGATATCTGTGTGGGGGTTGAGGTCCATCCTGCGGGGAGTTGGAGCGAAAGAGTTCCTTGGGCGTTGGGGAGATGGGCGCGGATGTTGAGGGTGAGGGGTTGGGGGGTGTGGTTGGGGAACATCAGAAAAGGGCTTTGGGGGGTGAGGGTGAGGGGGGGTGTGATCTCGGTGCG
>CAUJFU010000079.1 GCA_963169055.1 Myxococcota bacterium | reverse complement strand
AGATCCGCGTAATACAAGCATTCCCAACGGGTTGTTCCATCTTCCGCTCCTCCCTCTTTGCACACCACAAAGACGGCGCTTCCAATCCACCGACCTTGTGCTGTTTCCGTCCTCGTCCTTCTTCTCTTGTGTGAGTACGCTCCAGAATTATCACAGCCTTCTTTGAAAAGATATCCCCCTTCACAAAGGCTTCGAACAAGCGCGGTTCAGAGATCCTCATCGAGAAGAAGGCGGGGAGCGGGAGGGGCAGGAGGATGGAGCAGAGCGCGAACATCGGCTCCGTTGGGGGCTTGAAAGGCCCGTAGATCGAACAGCGGAAGAATGGCGAAAAGATGGTCAAAGATATCGGCGATCAGTTTTTCGTAGGGGACCCAGCTTTGCTCGCGGGTAAAGACGTAGATCTCGATAGGAAGGCCATTTGCGGAGGGAGGAAGTTGGCGGATCAAAAAGGTCATCTGGGTGTCGATCTTGGGGTGTTGTTCCATGTAGGCTTCGAGGTAGGCGCGAAACGTCCCGATATTGGTCAGGCGTCGGCCATTGGCTGGAGAATTTGATTCGACCTTGTGTTCGGCGTTCCAAGCGGTGATCTCGGCAAGGCGCTTGTCGAGATAAGGCTGCAAGAGTTGGATCTTTTTCATCTCCGCAAGCAGCGCCTCATCCAAAAAACGGACGCTGTTGATATCGATCGATACGGCGCGCTTGATCCGACGAACCCCCGAGTCAAACATCCCGCGCCAGTTTTTAAAAGACTCACCCGTCAGGGCGTAGGTGGGGATGGTGGTGATGGTCTTGTCCCAGTTTTGGACGTGAACGGTGGTCAAGGAAAAGCGGATCACGCTGCCGTCGGCTTCGTACTTGGGCATCTCGATCCAATCGCCTTCACGAACCAGATCCAGCGTGCTGATCTGCACGCTTGCCACAAAGCCAAGGATGCTATCGCGAAACACCAAGATCAGCACCGCCGTAAACGCTCCCAACCCCCCCAGCAAGGCCCACGGCGAACGCTCCAAAAACTCCGCGACAATCAATACTGCGGCCACACTTCCCAACAACAGCTTGATCACTTGTCCGTAGCTTTCGAGCGGTTTGTAGCGCATCCCTTCCATCGACCGAAAGATCCCCAAAAACGCATCCACCGCCCCTTCGAGCGCCCACACCACCACAAGGATAATGATCGACACCGCCACATGTTGAAGCAGCGATCTCCCCCATGCTCCCGAAGGAAAGATCACCTGAGAAGCTCCCCAAAGCACCAATGCTGGCGCAAGATGCGCCAGTCGCTCAAAGACGTGATGCTCCATCAACGCATCATCCCACTTCGTCTCGGTGCGTTTGACCAAAGCATGAACCCCTCTCACCAACCAACGTCGCGAAAACAGATCGACGCACCACGCCATCAACAGCGCAAACACCAGCGTCAACGACTGCAACAAAAACCGCGACAGCCCACCCACCCCAAAGTACTCAAAGATCGATCGCATCACCGGCAAAAACTCGTTTTGCTGCGCCAACGGATCTCGCGTTGCTATCCATCCCCACATCTCCAATACTCCTTTGTCTTTGTTGTGTGTTTTCCGTGAAATCTTCTTGGGTGGGGCTAATCGTCAAGCAGCGCGAGGATGGCGCGTTGGAGGGTGGGATCTTCGGGGTGAGTGCGACAAGAAAAGCCCAAGGATCGGACAAGTTCGATCATGCTGCGATTTTCGGAGAGGATATCGCCGTACATCTCGGAAAGACCGCGAAGACGTGCGGCATGGATCAGTTCACGCATCAAGCGACTGCCGAGACCTTTTCCTTGCCAAGCGTCGGCAACAACAATAGCGAATTCGCAGCTTTTGCCGTCTGCAAGGGTGGCATAACGAGCAACGGCGATCTCTTGGGGTTTTCCGCTTGGGGATTCGACCACAGCGATCAAGGCGATCTCACGGTCATAATCGAGTTGCGTAAAGCGCACAAGTTCGCGAGTGCTGAGTTCTTGGAGTGCGTGCATAAAGCGGAAATAGCGGGAGGCCGAAGAGAGGCCGCGCACGAATTCCAGCTCGATCTGCGCATCTTCGGGGCGGATAGGACGAATCGTCACATCGGTGCCATCGGAGAGTTGCCATTGGGAGACGAGGTGAGCGGGATACGGGTGAAGGGCCATGTGGGCGTAGGGACGGGATGCAGAAGAAAGGTGTTCGATAGCGATCCGAGCGTCCAGTGCGACGGCTCCTTTGTCATCGACGAGCAGGGGATTGATATCCATCTCGACGATCCACGGAAGTTCGCAGACCATCTCGGAGACGCGCAGCAGGACATTTTCGAGAGCGCCCGTTTGGACAGCGGGCAAGTGACGGAATGGTTCGAGGAGTTTGGCAGCGCGGGTGCGTTGGATCATGCGTTGAATCAAAAAGGCGTTGAGTGGGGGGAGAGCGATGGCGCGATCGCGCAACACTTCGACGTAGACGCCTCCAAGACCGAAACTGATCGCGGGCCCAAAGACTTGATCGCGGACAACTCCGACCATGACTTCGCGACTGGTGGGGGAAGATATCATTTTTTCGACAAGTACCCCTGCGATCGTGGCGTTGGGTAGGCGGGTTTGGATTTCGGAGATCATCTCGCCATAAACGCTACGAACTTGGGGGGCGTCGCGGATGCCGAGTCGAACGCCGCCCACATCGGTCTTGTGGGAGATATCGTTGGACTGGATCTTCATGGCGACGGGAAATCCGAGGGTTTCGGCAGCGACAAGGGCCTCGTGAGCACTGTGAGCTTCGATGGCATGGGCGGTGGGGATATGAAAGGCGCGCAACAGAGCTTTGGATTCCAATTGGTTGAGCAGGGTACGCCCCGAAGCAAGGACGCCTTCGAGGATCAAGCGTGCGCCTTCGATATCGGGGGGGCGTTCATCAGAGAGCGGCCCGGGCGTTTGCAAAAGAGAGGCTTGGTTTTGATGATAACGAGCCAAAAAAGAAAAGGCTTCGACGGCGGTTTCTGGGCTTGAAAAGTGCGGGATGTGGTGAGAAGCAAACAGCGCACGAGCTTCGGCGACTTGCGCTCCGCCCATCCAGCTCGTCAATACGGGCTTTTTCTGATCGGCAACGGCATCGATCACAGCCTGAGCAGCTTGCAAAGGGGCGGTCATGGCTTGTGGAGAGAGCATCGCCAAGAGGCCATCGACTTGTTCGTCTTGGATACAAGCGGAGACAGCGGCGCGATAGGCTTCGGGGGCTGCATCGCCCAAGATATCGACGGGGTTATTGTGAGACCAATGCGCAGGAAGCACAGCATCGAGCTTTTGCATGGTTTCGGGGGACAATGACGCCAACGTCACACCGAGATCGACGGCGCGATCGGCGACCATCACGCCGGGACCACCGCCGTTTGTGAGGATCGCCAACCGCCCACCTTTGACACGGTGGCCGCTGGCCAAAAGTTGCGCGGTGGAAAAAAGCTGATCGATGCTAAAGACGCGCACAGCCCCTGCCCGTTCCAAGGCCGCATCAAAAACATCATCCATCCCGACGAGCGAACCCGTGTGAGAACGTGCGGCTTGTGCGCCTTGTTGATGACGGCCAGCCTTGATCACGATCACAGGCTTGAGACGTGCCGCCATCCGCAAACCGCTCATAAAACGCCGAGGATGTCGCACACCTTCGATATACAACAAGATGCTGTGTGTATCAGGATCCAAAGCCACATACTCAAGAACTTCGCCAAAGCCGATATCGGCCAAGTCACCGAGTGAAACAACGGTTGAGAATCCAACATCCCGTTCTTCGGCCCAATCCAAGATCGAGGTACACAGCGCGCCAGATTGTGAGATCAGCGCCTGATGACCGACCTTTGCGATGCCTTTGCTAAAGGTGGCATTCAAGCCGAGGATCGGGCGCATCATCCCAAGACAGTTGGGCCCCATCAAGCGCACTCCCGCACGACGGGCTTCTTCGAGCATCTGTGTCTGGAGCTGTTGCCCAGCGCTGCCTGTCTCGCTAAAGCCTGCGGAGATCACCAAAGCGTGGCGGATCTCCTGCTCACCACAAGCACGCATCAAGTTCGGCAGGGTCTTGGCGGGCGTCACCACGATCACCAAGTCCACCTGCGCGCCGATATCCTTGAGTTCGGGGACGCAACGCAAGCCAAGTACTTGTTCGTATCGTGGATTGACAGGATAAAGCGCTCCTTGAAAGGGGGCTTGCAGGAGATTGGACAAGATTTGCCGTCCGACCGAACCTTCGCGCTCGCTTGCACCGATCACGGCGATAGATCGGGGAGAAAAGAATCGTTCAAGGTAGTGAGGGTTCACAAAAACCTCCATGCGCTCGGGGCTATCGGTGGGAGAAGAAGACAAAAAATCAGGATGGTGTGGGATGTGTACGCGCCAAGGTCAAAAAGCGCAAGGGACCGGCTTGTCCTTGGGCTTCAAAACGTTCGATCTCGCGCCAAGAAGAAGGTGCGATCGGTGGGAAGAATGTGTCTCCTTGAACCGCGTAGCCGATCTCTGTGACGTACAAGCGTGTCGCGAGCGGGAGTGTTGCAGCGTAGAGCTTCGCGCCACCGATCACGACAGGGCATGGATCTTCGGTTCTTGCGGCTACAAGGGCCGTTGCAAGATCTGCGAAGACCTCGCACCCACGGGCGTATAAGTCGGAGCGTTGAGAGAGGATCAGATTTCGTCGATCAGGTAAGGGCCGTCCGATCGATGCGTAGGTGATGCGGCCCATCAAGATGGCATGGCCGATGGTTCGCTGTCGAAAGTACCGTAGATCGGCAGGTTCATGCCAAGGCATACTTCCTGCGTAGCCGATCACGCCCTCGGCAGTCATGGCGACGATCAGAGCCAGCGGCGGCAAGATCGCTTCGGATGGAAAACGCGATGGATCGGGAGAATGGGAGATCGGCTCGAAAGTCTTTGTCATCCAACAGCAGCCTCTGCGACGATGTGGGAGATCGGCCCATCGGTCGTTGTCCTCAAACAGCGACCTCTGCGACGATATGGGGGTGTGGATCGTAGCCTTCGATACGGAAGTCTTCGGGGGCAAAAGACAAGATATCGCGCTTTTGTGGGTTGATGTGCAAGGCGGGCAAAACGCGGGGTTCACGAGAACATTGGAGGCGAGCGAGATCGAGGTGGTTGCGATAGAGATGAACATCCCCGAAGGTATGGACGAATTCACCCGCAATCAGATTGCAACATTGCGCGATCAACATCGTCAACAGCGCATAACTGGCGATATTGAAGGGAACCCCCAAAAAAACATCGGCGGAGCGTTGGTACAACTGACAGCTCAACCGACCACGGCTGACATAGAATTGAAACAACGTATGGCAAGGAGGCAACGTCACTTGATCGGCTTCACGGGGGTTCCACGCCGAGACGATCAAACGGCGTGAAGAAGGCGAGCGTCGGATCTCCTCGATCACCCGAAGGATCTGATCGACGCCATCGGATGCGTAACGACCGTCGGGCTGGAGAGTTGCACCAAAATTGCGCCACTGGTGGCCGTAGATCGGGCCGAGATCTCCAGCATTGCGACCAAACCGCGCACACTCTTCGGCGGTGGCCCAAGGATCCCAGATCCGAACACCTTGCGCTTGCAACCACGAAGCATCGGTATCTCCGCGCAAAAACCACAGCAACTCGGCAATGATACCGCGCACAAACAGCTTTTTGGTCGTGAGCAAAGGGAAGCCTTGCGCAAGGTCAAAACGCATCTGATAACCGAAGACACCGCGTGTTCCAACACCCGTTCGATCTTCACGATCTTCACCGCGCTCAAGCAGATGCGTCAAAAGATCCAGATAAGCCCGCATGATCGGAGAATGCCCTTGTTTTCGTGGTTTGAGAAAAATACACAGAACTTGTTTTTGTAGCTCGGCTTCTCTAATCGAGGCCCAGTTCGGTCTCGAAAGCTTGCTGGAGTTTGTCGACGAGGCGTTCGATCAAGTCCCACGACGGGCCTTCGACCATGATCCGCAGCTTGTTTTCTGTGCCTGAATAGCGGATCAAGACCCGCCCGTCTGCGCCGAGTTCGGCTTCTGCGGAAGCCACGGCAAGGCGTAAAGCAGGGATATCTTGCCAAGGTCGTTTCTCGCGCACAGGAAAGTTTCGCAAGATCTGAGGAAAAGGCTCGAGTTCTGCGGCAAGAGACGAAAGGGGCCGATCTTCGGAGATCATCAACGCAAGGATCTGAAGTGCAGCAAGCAACCCATCCCCTGTGGTCGAATACTCCGAAAAGATCAGATGTCCCGATTGTTCTCCGCCAAGCGTTGCACCCAAAGCGCGCATCCGTTCGCTGACATAGCGATCCCCAACGGGTGTGCGTTCCATGCGGATACCGTGTTTTTTCAGCGCACGTTCGAGGCCCAGATTGCTCATCACAGTCGTCACCAAGACCTCTCCGCCCAAAGCACCACGCCGCGAAAGATGGATCGCCGCCATCATCATCAAATGATCGCCATCCAAAACCGCCCCCGTTTCATCCACGACGATCAAGCGGTCCGCGTCTCCGTCTAGCGCCAGACCGACCTGCGCACGATGCGAGCGCACAGCGTCTTGGAGGATGTGCGGCGCAAGCGAACCACAACCCTCGTTGATATTGCACCCGTTCGGCTGATCATGCAGCGCGACCACTTCGGCCCCAAGAGCCTCAAACAAAGCGGGTCCAACCCAAGAGGCCGCTCCATTCGCAGTATCGACCACCACACGCACCCCGCTCAATCCACGCTCAAGCGTCCACGCCGATCGCAGATGTGCCACAAAACGTTCTGAGGCTCCTTGCTCGACGCGGATATCTCCGATGGTCTCGGCGTTTGGAAAGATCATCTCTCCAGTCAACACGCGCTGCATCGCGGATTCCAGACGGATCTCGACTTCATCGGACAGCTTGTGCCCCTGCGCATCGAAGATCTTGATCCCATTGTCTTGATAAGGATTGTGTGAAGCCGAGATCATCACTCCGGCCCCTGCGCCTTCAGCGCACGTCAACCACGCCACGGCAGGCGTCGGCAAAACTCCCACAAACGATATCTCCGCCCCCATCGCAGCGGCTCCTGCGGCAAATGCAGCTTCAAGCATCGGCCCCGAACGGCGGGTATCTCGACCGATCACCACCCGCAACGGAGCCTTGCACGACCGCAACCACTCCACCAACGCAACTCCCGCAGCATGCGCGATGGTCGTTGTCATCGGTGGCTGATTCACAACACCACGGATACCATCTGTCCCAAAAAATTGCTTTTGTGCGCCCATCTCGCTGTCTTCCTTCGCTTTATTCGCTGTCTTCCTTCGCTCTATTCGCTGTCTTCTTTGTCTTCGCTCTTTGCACTTTTCCCATCGGATGGAGGCAATTTTTTGCGGGTCTTCGATTTTTTGCGGGCTTTCGGCTTTTTGCGGGTCTTCGGCTTTTTACGGGCCTTCGTCGGTTCTGCGCGACGTTCTGGGGGGGCCTCTTCCCTTCGTTGAGGGGGAGTGTGCGGAGCAGGCGGAGTAGCCGTGATCTTGACGGTGATCTGAACAGTCGTGGGGGTGGGAGGAGAGACGACTTTGAGATCAGGAGCCGCAAACCGCACACGCAAAGGGACATCGTAGGTTCCTGCGCCTTTGGTGGAGAATGGGGTGGCATCGGCTTCGACGATCACGTCTTTGGCTTGGAGAGGATGAAGTTGCGAGAGCGGGCCGAACAAAGTGACATCGGCGGTTTCTTGGGCAAGAGAGACTTGTGTTTGCGCAGAGACAGGGAATCCATGAAGTTTGATCGGGAGCTGAGCGAATCGTTTTTTGTCCAAGACCCGATGAACGCGCAGTTTGACGCGCACTTTGGGAACTCCCAAAAACTGCACATAACGTCCGGGGGTTTCGAGCAAAAGCTCGCGCACGGTATCTTGGGTGATCCCGGAGATATCGAGGGAGCGAGTCGGGACATGGCGGAGCGTTTTGACGATGCTTTCGGGGCCTTCGATTGGGACTTCAAGAGGAAAGGCATTCACAGGAGGCAATAACTTATAGCCAAGCGGCATGATGCCTTGAATCTGCACACGCACAGGGAGCGTGCTTTTTGCGACTTTGTCCAGTTCAAAATTCAGAATGGACGGACTCAAACGGATGACTTGGACTTCGGGGGGAAACAGCGGACGCAACTGTTCGACATAAAGCTGGTATTGCGTCGGGCCGGGCGAAACATTCTTCAATTGGAACGTGTAGGACAGCGGATGGGAATCGACTCCGCGCAGCTTGGTTTCGGGCCCACGCAACGTCACCTTGAGGATGGAGACCGCTTCGGAGACCATCACAAGATTCTTGGGTAGTTTATAAAGCACTTTGACTTCGACCGTCGAAACGCGGTCTTGCTCGCCTTTGACATAACGAAACAAGACCACCGACAAAAAGAACGCAAACAGCTTGAGTCCAAGATTCTCAAACAACGCAGCGCGCAACCAAGACAACATCCAAAAACCTCCGAGATCTCAGGCCGAAGCATCCGGGTCAGGCGGCGCTTTTTCTCCTGAAGGAACAGGCGTATTTGCGGCCCTTGGGTTCGGCAAGATCGCCGAAGAATAGGGCGATCGGGGTAGATCGCGGTCGAATTCGGGATCGCTCTCCGCCGCCGCAGGGATCTTGCCCAACATCACCGTTGGAACGTTCGACAGATCGGGCGATTCCGACGGACTCTCCTGTTCTGAGCGTGTTCCCTTGGAGATCACCGTCTGCGCAGCGGGAGTCGGGACATCGGTTGTGTTTGGAGACATCGATTCAGAGGCGAGCGAAACGGAGGGCTGCGCCTCTTTTGCGCTCTTCGGCTCTTGCGCCGAAGAGGCGGAAGAATCGGTGTTTTTGAAAGGCTTCGATTCGTCCGTAGGGCGGGTGACAAAAGATTTGGAGGGTTCTTTGAACGAAGAGAAGGAACCCGAATGTTTTGGAGGAGGTTTTTCGTTCTGTTGTGCTTTTGCGGGATCTTTTGTGGCATCGGGCGCGGAGGGCTGCGCTGTTTTTGGGGATTCCTTGGTGGGAGCGTTAAAGTCGATGCGGTCTTCACCGTCAACGGCGTCCTCCATATCGATGCGCTTGACGACGATCTGCTTGGGGGCGGCTGGCTTGGGCGGTTCGGTGACTTGTTTGAGAGGGGTCGGCTTGGACGGATCAGAAGCCCGATCGGATTTGTCCGTGCTGCGGTCTTCTTGGCGTGGGACGGGGCTTTCGGTCGCTCGCTTGGGTTCATCGAGACGAGAAGCATCCAGATTCGAATCTTTTTCGTCCTCGTTGCGTGCGTTCCAGACCGTTTCCGTGATCATCAACGGCTTCAACCGTGTATCGGTATGCTTACCGCTATCGCTCGTGGTCGTACGGATCTCGCTTTGGAAAGACTTTTTGGTCTCTTGCTTGGGCTTAAATGGTTTCAGGCGGGTATTGCTGTTGTTTGGATTGGGATTGGGTGCCGAAGAAGTCGGGGGGGATGTGGGCAAGGCACTTTGCGTCTCGACATCTTTGAAGGGTTCAACGCGAGTGGTGACGGGGATCTTTGGCGGATCAGCGGGCTTTTTCTCAGCAGCTTTTTTCTCGGCAGGCTTTTTCTCGGCGGCTTTGGCTTCGGGAGAAAGCGACTTTTGTTCGAGGAGTTGGGGAGCGCGGGGCCAAAGGGCAGCGAGAACTTCGTTGTAAAGAGCCGAAGGATCGAGACCTCGGGTGATCTTTCCGTCACGACAAAGAGATATCTTCCCGTCTGTTTCGGAGACGACCACCACCAAGGCATCGGTTGATTCGGTGAGGCCGATGGCAGCGCGGTGTCGAGTGCCAAGGTGTTTGGATATCTCGGGGTTTTGCGTGAGAGGCAAAAAGCAACCTGCGCGCACGATTCGGCCTTGATGAAGCACCGCAGCGCCGTCATGCAGCGGAGAATACGGAAGAAACAGGCTGAATAACAATTCTTCGGAGATCACCGCATCGATCGGGGTTCCTTCTTGGACGTGATCGCGGATATCCGCAGCACGCTCGATTACGATCAAGGCCCCGACTTTTTTGGTAGAGAGGACGTTGACGGCTTTGACCATCTCGTCGAGTCCGGCCATCTCTTCTTCGGAGAGGCGAACCCCTCGCTGGAAGGGGTTAATTCCCACACGGCTCAGACCACGGCGCAGATCGTCTTGAAAGATGATCAAGATCACCAAGATAAACGAGTTAAAAAATTGATCGAGAATGAAAGAAAAGGTCTGCATCCCAAACTGGCGGGAGACAAAGTACGATGCAACCACCAACAACAGGCCGAGCAACATCCGAACTGCTTTTGTGCCTTTGAGCAACAAAAGACCCCGATACAACAAATAGTATACAAGGAGGATATCAAACAAGGCCACCCAAAAAAAACGATCCGGCCAAGCCAACGTCAGCCCCAAGTTCGTGGTGAATTGTAACAACCATTCTCTCATAGAAAAAATCTTTGCGTTCGAGAAGCCTGCAACCGTGTGAAAAACACGATCACAACGCATCTACTGAGACCCGTCAAAATTGCGAGGGGAGATGTCCCACCAAAGAGGCACATCGCGTCCATTGAACCGAACCTCAACGCACAACGCAAGCCTCTTTGCTGCGATATCCTGCGAACCCGCAGACGAAAGAGACAAAAAGATGTTTCTTTTCAGGGATTTTTGTTCATCACGAAGAAGGTAGTCCGATCGCAGAAAGGACGTGCAACAGCTTTCTCGTTTCCGCCACATCATGAACACGCAAGATCTGCGCACCCGACTGAAACGCCGCAGCCGCAGTCGCAAGAGAGCCTTCCAAGCGCGCTGCCGGTGCTGCGCCACCGAGCAACTTCCCCAAGAAAGACTTGCGCGAAGCACCGATCAAGATCGGTAACCCAAAACTTCGCAAAGCAGGGAACTCCCGAAGAATACGCAGATTGTCTTGAGGGCGCTTGCCAAAGCCGATCCCGGGGTCTATCGCGATCTGCTCGATCGCAACGCCCGCACAGACCGCTTGCTCTAAGCTGACCGAAAGCTCTGTGCTGATCTCAGACCACAACACATCGTAATGCGGCGCTTGTTGCATGATCTCGGGGGTATGGCGGCTGTGCATCAAGATCAAAAAAGCTTCCCTTGCGGCCACTTCTTTCGCGAGCGCGGGTTCAAAGCGCAAACCACTTATATCATTAACGATATCGGCCCCACACGCCAATGCTTGACGTGCCACCTCTGCTTTGTAGGTGTCGATCGACAAAGGGATCGCGCTGTGTTTTCGTAGCCCTTCGATCACAGGCAACACGCGATCGATCTCTTCGGAAGCAGAAACCGCAGCAGCACCCGGCCTCGTGGATTCTCCCCCGATATCCAACAACGCCGCTCCTTCTTCGATCAACCGTAGCCCATGCTCGATCGCTGCCGAAACTCCCAGATAACGGCCCCCATCGGAGAAAGAATCGGGGGTGACGTTGACGATACCCATCAGCACAGGTGCATTCGTCCAATCCAGCACAGAACCTCGGATGCGCCAAGGAGAGGGAAGACACCGCACCTTGTCCCACCACGCCGCCAACTCGCGATACACAGAGGCCATCGAGGGGTCATCGTTCAATACTTCGATCAATCGGGCCAGTCGCACAGGATCACCATCCAAATACACGCATCCTACGGACTCGATCTCTTGCGGGGCCGTTAGCGGGCGCGTACCGAGAGCGAGCGAAGCCATTGGATGATGCGTATGGATGGCGATCTGAGCGATGCCTTGGAGCTTTTGCGTGTAGATATCGACCAAGCAACGAGCCTGTTCGAGAGAGAGAGCGTCGATACGCACCAAGCGCATCGGGCCGATCCCTGCGAGGGTAGACCAGATTTGTGGATCAAGGCCATCTTCGTAGTGTTCGAGCCAACCGGACGGATCCGCAAAGGGTTGTGTATTGAGGCTCCAACGGATGGACATGTGAACGAATCCACAAAGGGTTGTGCGTGGGGGGTACTGACGGGTGGGCGTTTAGCTTTTGGAGGGGTCTTGGGTGGGTTCGTTATCGCCAAAGAGTTTTTCGACATCAAGGAAGGAGCCTTTTTTCTCTTCTTTGTTTTCTGTGGTGGCCACAAAAGAGGCTCCGCTTTCCTTGGTCGGCGGGGTTTGGGGCGGATCAGACGGTTTGCCGCCTTGAATCAAGCGATCGAGATCATCGCTGTTGATCACTTCGCGCTCCACGAGCAGATCTGCGATCGAGCGCAAGATCTCGACGTTTTCGGAAAGTAGCTTTTTAGCGCGATCGTAGTTGGCCACCACGATATCATGGACTTCTCTGTCGATATCGATCGCGGTAGCTTCGGAATAATCGCGATGTCGTGCGATCTCGCGGCCCAAAAAGATCTGTTCTTCTTTTTGTCCAAAAGCCAGCGGGCCAAGTTTTTCGGACATCCCCCACTCACAGACCATCTTGCGCGCCATGTTGGTGGCGCGGTTGATATCGTCGGAAGCTCCGGCGGTTTTTTGACCGTAGAGGACTTCGTCGGCAGCGCGCCCGCCCATCATAAAGGCGATCATATCTTCGAGGTATTCGCGGTAGACGTCTTTGCGTTCTTCGACAGGAAGGGTCATTGTCACGCCAAGCGCCCGACCACGCGGGATCACGGTCACTTTGTGAACGGGATCGGTGTGCTTGAGCAGTTTGCCAACCAAAGCGTGCCCAGCTTCATGGACCGCTGTTCGGCGCTTTTCTTCTTCGCTCAAGATCATCGAACGGCGCTCACGGCCCATCATCACTTTGTCTTTGGATTCTTCAAAGTGAGTCATGTAGACGCGATCTTTGCCTCGACGCGCCGCCACCAACGCGGATTCGTTCACAAGGTTTTCGAGATCTGCGCCCGAGAATCCGGGGGTTCCGCGTGCGATCACATGGATATTCACATCGTCCGCAAGCGGCGAACGGCGTGTGTGGACGCGCAAGATCTGTTCGCGGCCATTCAGATCGGGCAGAGGCACCACCACCCGTCGGTCAAAGCGTCCCGGGCGTTGAAGGGCGGGATCGAGGACATCGGGGCGGTTGGTGGCGGCGATCAAGATCACGCCTTCGTTGGATTCAAAACCGTCCATCTCCACGAGCAATTGGTTGAGGGTTTGCTCGCGTTCGTCGTGTCCTCCGCCAAGGCCCGCTCCACGATGGCGACCTACCGCATCGATCTCGTCGATAAAGATAATGCAAGGTGCATTTCTCTTGCCTTGTTCAAAAAGATCACGGACACGGCTTGCGCCGACCCCCACAAACATCTCTACAAAGTCCGAACCTGAGATACTAAAGAAAGGAACTCCTGCTTCACCTGCAACAGCACGCGCCAACAGCGTTTTCCCTGTCCCGGGTGATCCCATCAACAAAACACCTTTCGGGATGCGCCCACCCAATCGAGTAAACTTCTTGGGGTCTTTCAGGAATTGAACGACTTCTTCGAGTTCGTCTTTGGCTTCGTCCACACCTGCCACATCATCAAAGGTCACTTTGTTGTGGTGATCGCTCAACAGCTTGGCGCGGCTCTTTCCAAAGGACATGGCCTTGCCACCGCCACTTTGGAGCTGCCGCATAAACAACACAAACACCACGATCAGAAAAATGATCGGAAGCCACGAGATCACGATCTGCTGCCAAAAAGAGTTTTGCTCGACAGGCTTGTAATGGACTGTCACACCGTGTTTGAGCAAAAAGTCATTGAGCTTTTCGCCCACCACTCCGACCGTTCGGAATCGATCGGAACGGTGGTTCTTGGCTTCGAGAGGTTCGGGCTTTTTGACATCTTTGGCTTTGAATTGGCCTTCGTAGACTTGGCCTCGAACGGTGACTTCTTGGATGTTCCCCTTTTCCACCTCTTTCATAAACTCGCTAAAGGGGATCGGCTTGGCTCCGCTGGCAGGCTTAAAGATCTGGTAAATGCTGACGAAAATAAGAATCAGCAAAGCCCACAGCAACAAGGTGCGATGTGGTTGTTTCAATCTCATACTCCTTCTTGGCTTGTTCGATGATCGGCCCGAACGATGCGACGATAGAGGGCCGTCAGCCGAGGCTTTCGCGCAACTCCCGCACAGCGTGGTGGTCTTGTGTGGAAGAGGAAAACCGACCGAGGACTTCGGCCCGTGTAGGCGACCCAACCTCGTTTGCGTGGCGCGTAAAAGCAAGCGCGCTATCTGTGCAGCAAACACAACGGTCACCACATTTTAGATGCAAGTCGGCACACAACCGACGCTTGATCGCAGTGAATAGTAGTGTGTGACTTGCGGTCGGTCAAATAGGTTTCACAGGATGCTGACCACAAAGGTCAGTTCAAATTCAAGCCGAACTTGGATCTCCCCCACAGGATAAGGCATCCCGGGTTCGACTTGAAACGCGGACGAATAACGCACCGCAAAACGATACTGACGGATCAACTTCAACGCCGTCTCCACCCCACCCGCGTTCCACAACAACGGCACACGAACATCCGCATCTCCCGCCTTAATCACAGGCGTCGAAGCCACCAGACCGTTTGCAAAGTCCTGTTCTCGAACGGTTCCCGCCTCACTTTTGGGAGCCATCGCGACTTCGCCTTGGTTCATTGTAACGGGCGATGTATTGGCCTGAATCGTCATCCAAACGCGGTTGATGTGGATGGCCTTGACACGATCTTTGTATTGTTGAAACCGCGCGTCGGTGGTCAGATCCAGATCGCTGTTGATGCGCAACAAAAACTCACGTTGTGGCAACCCATCAGGAACCTTCCCATTTTGATCTTTGATCCCCGCCGCAGAGAGGGCGTCTTCAGGGCGCATCTGAAAGAGAAAATCCTTTTTCACACGCACCGGGAGCTCGATGGCTCGATCGCAGACCATCCCACTCAAACTCGCCCACAACAACACTCCAAAAAACAAGATCCCGCGCAGCCCATCTCGATGACGACGCTTTGTTGTCCAACCCATTTCCATGCCCTTTATCCTTCCATCAACCCAAACGACGAGGCCACCGAGGCCATCCAACCAAGCTCCCAAACCACGATACCACCGAGGCCATCAGCCCAAACGAAGCTCCACAACACCTTCGGATGAATGTGCTACAAGAACGGCCAACACAGATCCGCAATCTGCCGCTCTTCTTCTGCAAAGAAAAGATGCCGCAACGAAACCAGCCAAGGGGCGGGCTGTAAGGTCAGCCGAAGAAAGGGCCGCCCCTCCGCCTCTAGCGGCTGTGCGATGCCCGGCAACCAGAGGATGCTCTGTTCGTACGCAAGAACAGGCCAGATATCACGCAAAAAAACAGGGACGTGTTGATCAACCAACCAACGCTTGAGCGAACGATGCCCGACCTTCAAACGAACGGTATCGCCGACGCGACGTGTCCGAAGGCATGCCCTCCGATCGTCGAACTCCGAACGCGGAATCACCACAGACCATCCTTCGGAAACCCGCTCTTCTTCAGAATCAACCTGCTGTTTCTCAGAATCCACCTGTTGTGGGGTTTGGGGCAAAGCCCCATCCAACGGCTCCCTTGCGTCGTTCAAAAAAAGCACGCCCCAAGATGTATGAACTTTCGATGGGATGGGCATTTCAGAGATTTCGATGTTCTGAGCGGTTTCTGTCTGTGGTGGGAAAGCGTTTGGATGCAGGAACCACAAAGACGCGGAGGTGCGGATCACGCAAAAGGGCGCAGGCAGCGAGGCTTTCTTTGCTTCGTTTTGTCCTGCGGCGATGTGTGCGAGATGCTCGATCTGTTCTTCGGGGAGAGTTGCTCCGTACACCTCCCAGATCGCACGCTGCAAACAACGCCACAACAAAGCTTGCGCAAGAGTCCGTAGATAGGCCAACGACAAACAAAGGCTTCCTCCGCTTGCCACGCACAACGGCGATTTCCACAAAGACTCGATCTGATCGGCAAAAAACACCTCGTCTTGCCGAGTACGCCACGCAAGATGCGCAAGGTGCGTCCGCAATTGCGGATTGTAGGTGTGTTCAAGCAACGGAAGCAGTTGGTGGCGGATCTGATTGCGTTGATAATCTGTTTTTTGATTGGTTGGATCTTCGCACCATGCCCAAGACTGCTCGTCAAAAACGGCTTGAATCTCGGAGCGAGAGAGACACAATAGCGGGCGCACCCATCGATCACGGATCGGCCAGATACCGGCCAATCCACGCGGCCCTGTGCCGCGCAAAAAACGCTGCAGCAACGTTTCGGCTTGATCGTCGCGATGGTGGCCGAGTGCGATGCGTGTGCAATGGTGTTCGGTGGCAAGGCGCTCCAAACACGCCAACCGAGCTTCTCGTGCGCGTTCTTGAAGCGAGGCCCCTTCCACCGAAAGTTCCAGCGTAGCAACGATCGCCATCCGCCCCGATCTGGCGGCCAATGCGCGCACCCAAGCGGCCTCTGCCTGTGTTTGGCCGGGGCGCAAACCATGATCGACGTACACCGCGATAACTTCTTCGATCCCCAAGGGTCCACCGAGAGCGCAAAGTACTTCCCATAAAAATACCGAATCGATCCCCCCCGAGACACCGACCAAAACGCGATCTCCTGTTGAAAACAATGCTTCTTTGCGGATAAACGCCGCAACTTGTGTACAACAGGTGCCCCACCGAGAAGGCGGTTTTTTGTCCACCGCTTCGTACTTATTTGGAGAAGGGATTGAGCGAAAGCACAACGTCGATCGAGATCTTGAGTTTGATCTTGCCTTTGGGGACTTCCATCCCTGCCTTGAGAGTGTATTGGGAGAGGGCTTTGATGTTGAAGGCAAACTTGACGATGTAACGACCAGCGGCGTCTTTTTGCGCTTCGGTTTTGATCATATCGTCGATCGCGCCTGTTTCTCCCGGATTGATCGAGCGCAGGCTACCGACTTCTTGCTCGTTGGATTTGTCTTTGTCGGACATCTTCAAGGTCAGCGCTGGAAGAGCTACATTGACGGTATTTTCAAGGGCCGTGACTTTGACGGAATTGACTTTGACGTGTTTGAGGGCGCTTCCGTACTTTTGCACGTTGGGGTCGTCCGAGAGATCGACGAGTTGCTCAATGTCGACAGGAACAGGAACATCGGGTGCGCCTTGTGGGATCTTGCCTTCGGGGGTTTTCTGCACCCCGCTTTTGCCGAGGCTCTGTTCGGCAGCTTGATCGATATCCACAGTGAATTCAAAGTCGCGTTTGATCGGGAAAGGGATGTTGGCATTTTGCAAACATTGCGCAGCGGTCAACAACGGAAAAAGCACACCACACAACACAAACAAGGACAGGATACGCTGAAAAGACTTGCGTTGGTTCATCGATCGTTCTCCTATGGGCTTGAACCCTACGGGCTACGGGCAGCAATACAGGCATACTAGGCGCATTCACAAGCGAAAGCAATACGCTACCCCCCCCACCGCTCTACCTACGATCCGCCCCAAATTGTACACGGACGCAACACACGCAGACTGCTCACAACGCCAGTGTCGGTGTTTGTGCGGACATCTCTTAAAAAAAGACGGATTCACAAAAGGCGACCGCAGCGGGAAGATTCGCAATTGACAGCGCGGGGTTGGATGGCGTAGGCTGGGGAAAAAATGAGGAGATCGCCTTGCAAACGCCGCCATTCTCACCCCCCATCGCAATAGCCGAGCGCGTGTATTCTGTATCGCAGCTCAAGCTCTATGAACTTTGCCCCAAACGCTACCAATTCCAGCACATCGATCGCATCAAGACGGAGACGCAACACATCGAATCCTACGTGGGTTGCCGTGTACATGAGGCATTAGAGCATCTCCATAAGCTGCTTGATGCGGGGCAACTGCCCTCGATCAGCGACTTGCTGGGCTACTATTGGCGTCAGTGGGAGATCTTGTGGAACAACCAGATCGAGATGTCCAAAATCCCGAATGGTCGTGAGTGGCATCGTCGGTTTGGTGAAAAATGTCTGAGCCGTTATTACACTTATTTTTATCCGTTACATACGCCCGATATCGCGCTGTTTGGACTCGAAT
>CAUJFU010000078.1 GCA_963169055.1 Myxococcota bacterium | reverse complement strand
GTTCCACCCCACGCCCCGCAAGGGGTCGCAGCCCCCTTGACCCCGTTTTGGCGGGGTGGGCGGTTGTATTTCAAACCAACAGCCCTGCCGCTTGAAGGTTTGCGAACACGGGGGTTTTTGGAAACGGCACCGTTTTAAGAGTGGGCGGGCAGGTGCTTGTGGAGAAATCGCAACCAGTTGTGGGAGACGAAGCCTTGGATATCGTGATCGTTCCAGCCGCGAAGTGCGAGGGCATCGCAGAGTTTGATAAAGTCGCGTGGAGCTTGGATGCCGATGGGAAGGGCATTTGCGCCGTATCCGCCGTCGAGATCGCTGCCAAGGCCGATGCCATCGCGGCGCTGCATACGTTCGCACAGGGCTTCGATCTGTGCGACGGCGTGATCGAGGGAGGCGCGTTGTTTGAGTCCGTTGGGGTGGAGGAATTGGCTGAGTAGGTTGAGGCCGATGATGCCGCCGCGTTGGCTGATGGTGCGGATCAAGGCATCGGGGAGGTGGCGTTGATCTTGGCTTTGGAGGGCGGTGCGGCTGCTCGAATGGCTGGCGATGATGGGGCCGTCGGAGAGGTCGAGGAGTTGTTCGGCGGCTTGGTCGCAGAGGTGGGAGAGATCGTGGATGATGCCGTGTTGGTCGAGGGCATGGACGAGAGCGCGGCCTGCGGTGGTGAGAGGGCCGGGTCGTGCGTTTCCGCCCGCGTATCGGGTGCCTTGGTTCCATGCCATCCCGACGAGGCGAAGTCCTTGGGCGTGCCACCAAGCGACTTCTTCGGGATGACGGATCGGATCTGCGCCTTCCATCGAAAGCAAGACCTGCGGTCGAGTGGAGGTCTGATCGAGGTGTTCGCGGTGGGTGATCAGGTCGATGACACGGGTCTTTTGCCAGAGCTGATACATGGTGAGTTGACGTAGGCCGGCTTGGTGTGCGCCTTCGACGGAATCTTCGCGAGGGTAGCCGCAAGGGCCAGAAAAGTTGGGTGCAGTAAAGATCGTGCCGATGCAGCGGACGATATGGCCTTGTTGCATACTGGGGAAGGTGAGGGAGGCGGGCTGCGGTGGTCCTTGGGCATCTTCGGGGGGGACGAGCATATCGCGTCCCATCAGGGCCAAGCAAGCGAGGTCAAGGTGTCCGTCAAACCATTGTGGGGCGTTCATCTGCGATGTTTCTTTCGGTGGTATGGGGCGTTGCGTGGATAGTTTCTTGGAGGGCGGAGAAGGAGAAAAAAGGGTGGAAGCAAGAGCGGCTTCTTTTCGCCACCAAGGGCTTGTTGTATGGTCGGTTGAATTCGTCACGCTGCATCTTCGATGTCAACGGGGCATAAGCCTTGGGCCTCGGATGAAGCGTCAACGGGCGGTTTGGTCGAGTCGTCTGGTTCGTTGAGTGCAGGAGCGGCTCGTCAAAAACCCCCGTGTTCGCGGAAGTTCAAGCGGCAGAGTTGCTTGTTTGAAAAAACAAAGATCACCCGCCAACACGGGGTCAAGGGAGCCGCGCTTCCTTGTGGGGCGTGGGGTGAAACCCCACAAAATCATCCAAATGCGTAAGTCCCAAATACAGAGTAAAGAAACAAGATGCGGCGAAAAAGAAAAAGTCATGGGGTGTTTTGGATCGTGGCGTGGAGCATCGGATGGGGCCTTTTGCAGGCGGGCTGTGCGTTCATGATCAAAGAGAAAGAAGACGACGAGCAGACATTGCGACAGGTGGCCAAAGGAGTGGCGGTGAGGCAGAGTTATGCACACGTCGAAGGGCCGTTGGTGTTGCGTGGTGGGCCGATCGTCAAGCATACCTTTGATGTGGAGGCGGGGTATTGTTATCGCTTGGGGGTGGCGTGGCCGAATGCGTTTCCTGTGTATTCTGCGGTGTTGTTTTTGAAGGATGCGCAGGGGAAACGCAGCAACGCCTACCTTGCAAGGTATCGTCGAGCGCTGTTGTTTGGTTCGGATGCTACGGTGTTTTGTGCAGATCGGACAGGGAAAGTGCTTGTGCAGATCGCGACGATGAACCAAGCCCAAAGTGCCTTGTTGAATGTCCAAGGCAGTTATGCTTTGGCGTTGGCAAAGCGGCAAGAACTAGCAAGCGAGCGCCTTTTGCGTCAACAAGCGGCATGGGTACAACAGCAGCGTGCCAAAGAACGCCGTGCTGCGCAGGAGGGTGGAACTTGATGATGCGCAATCTGCGGATATCTCGGGTTTTGTGGATGCTGCGTTCTTGGATGGGGCTGCTTGGGATCGGTTTGGTTTGTGGGATGGGGTTGTGGAGTTGTCGCTTTTTTGTGCCGGTGGAAGAATACGACGCGAACAAACGGATGGAGTTGTTTCCACCGCAGATCCTTCGGGAGCCTGTGGCAGTGCAACAAAAGGCGCGTTATTCGTTTGTGTTTTTTGCGGATATCCAAGTCGATGATCGTTTGGTAGCAGCGTTGCGTGCGCCAGCGATCGAGGTATTGGGAGCGTATTTGAAGAACAATCCTGTGGATTTTTTGATCTCAGGAGGCGACAACACTCAGAGCGGAACCTCCGAAGAATACGGGTTTGTGGATCGGGAGATGAAAAAGCTAGGGCTACCGATTTTTTGGTGTGCGGGGAACCACGACTTTTTCGGGGATGGCTGGCAGCTATGGCGCGATTATTATGGAACGACGGTACGTTTGCTCAAGTTGCCACACACAAGCCTCTACATTCTCGACAACGCAACGGGAACCTTTGGGCAAGCGCAGCGGCTGTGGTTGGAACAACAACTCAAGCAAGACACGGCCACGCATCGGATCGCCGTGATGCACTTCCCGATCTACGGGGATTTGGATTATGTGCTGGAGAGCCATTCTTTTTCGCGAGAGGAACAGACCTTTGCTGCGTTGTTTGAGCGGTACGGCGTGAAGCATGTTTTGATGGGCCACAGCCACCTGTACCGAAGCGTGTCGATCAACGGCATCCGCTACATTACAGCCTCGGCGCTCAAAGAGAACAGCCCAAGCAAGATGATCTTGCGCGTCGATGTCGATGCCAAGGAAGTCAAAACCACTCTCGTTCCGATCGAAGTGGAAGGATACCTCAAGTGGAAGGTGCAGTTGCCTTAGCGTGAGAAAGAAAAAAACGATGGATAGTCTGCGCGGTGCTAGGTGGTTGTGGGTGTTTGCGGTGGGTGCGTGGATAACGGTATTTGGGGGCGTCTGTGTGTACGCTCAACCGCCAAAAACCACGACGTCCATAGGAAAGCCAGCGACGGCGAAGCCTGCTCCTGTTGCGGAAAAGCCGCTGTCGGCAGGAAAGCCAGCAACGGTGGGGCCTGCGCCTGTGGCGGATCGTCCAGAGATGCCGGATAGTGAGCGTTTGCCGATTGCGTTTGTGGATTTTCTTTGGCCGCGTAAGGGGGCGATTGCGCGGTGGGAGTTGCAGATCGGAGCGCAGTTGATTCAAGCGGTGCATGATGCGTATTCGCCGTTGAATCTGCCGTTTTCTTTGGGGGTGCGGTTGACGGCTTACGATGCGATCAAGCGTTTTCGTTGGCGGCCTTTTTCGTTGTTTTTGGCGTTTGAAGAAAATGGTCGAGCGGATCGCTATGACACCGTGAACTACGGCTACAACATCTTTGATGTGGATGTGGCGGTGCATGTGCATCCGCAGATTCATTTTTATTACGATCTGAGTATCTTGCGCAGCGGTGCGGAGATGCACGTCTCGGATGCGGGACTGAGTGTGAGGATGGGGGTACGGATTCCTTTTTGGTTTCGGGATGCAAGGCCGTTTCAGTACGATATGAATCACTTGCATCTGGTGTTGTTGCCGATCAGTGCGACACTTTTGGGGGCAACGAATCGCGACAACCTCAGCGGTTTTAATGCGATCACACCTGCGCTCAACGGTCACGCTGGACTGGAATGGTATATGACGCCCTTGCCGTGGCTTGGCGTTCATGCCCAAGCCTACGCGCATCTGAACTTTAACCTCGAACAGACCTTGCTGTTGCGTGGCCGAGCGGGTGTCGACTTTTCTTTGGGTCGTGCTGTTTCTGTGCGCCTCGCCATGATCGGTCAATGGTATCCCAACCCTCCGCCGATCCGAACCAACCTGTACACGTTGTACTTTTTGCAGTTCCCTTCGTTTGGTGCGGAGTTGGTTGTGGATATCCGCTTTTCTGAGTGGTTGAAAAACACCGCAGGAGGTGCGCGATGAGCCTGTTGCGGTGGTTTCGATCTTTGTGTGGTCAAGTGCTAAGATCTCGGTGGATTGGAAGTCTTGGCGAGGCTTGGAGCGAGTCTCGGTGTTTTGGGCGCTGGATGGGGTGGATCGGGCAGGGCGGATCTGTCGGGGGGAGATGGTGGTTTTGTTTGGTGTGTGTGTTGGGTTGGGTGGGTGGAGTCGAAGCAGCGGAACCGACGACAAAACCCGCGAAGCGTTTTCAACACGCTTTCGAGGGCCGTTTGCATATCACGTCGGATCATACGGGTTTAGACAGTGGTGTGGCCCCTGAATTCCAATATCGTTTTCGGATGGATCGGATATTGGATCTTCGGGCGGGGATTCGTTATGCGCCGCCCGGGGCGGGAGATGCGTTGCGGTATTATGTGGGCGGTTTTGTGCATATCCCGTTGCCGTTGGTGCGAGACGGAGCGTTGGGGATCTTGATGATGCACAACAGCTATGGGGATATCCAAAAAGGCGAGAACAGCGTGTTGTTCCTGCATCATATGGACACGCGCTATTTTGCGTTTGACGGCGGGCTGGTTTTGCGGATGGAGTTGACGCGGCCCGAAGTGTATCGCAATCCGCTGTATTTTGGGACCGAATATCTCGAGGTTTTTTATGTGTATGATATGCGGGTGAAGATCGACTTTACGTTTCCAAAGTTCGGAGGGAGCGTGTTGGAGATCGGGGCGGGGATCATGAATTTTTTAGACAACGAAGTGTTAGGTCCAGCGACAGGGGGATATCGTTTGTATGCTTCGTGGGATCAGCCGGGTGTGGGTCGGTTTGAAGCGATGGGCGGGATGTACAGTTATGGATTTTGGGCGTTTGCGGGTTATTACGGTCGGTGGTTTTTGCGCTTTTCTTATACTTATGCGTTGGATGTGTGAACCACCCAAGGCTAAAGCACTTGGGCTTCCTTTCTGCTTCACAGACGGCAGCGCCAACCCGATAGGGAAGACGTCTTACGCAGTCTCCACAGACATCAAATCGGTGGGTTCCAACCCTAGAGAAGACAAGGCTTGA
>CAUJFU010000077.1 GCA_963169055.1 Myxococcota bacterium | reverse complement strand
GGCGCTTTTACTTGGCGGCGGGATTATTACGCAAGTCAGCGCCGATGATTCTTATCGACAAGCTATGCAAAATCTCACAAAAGATCCGACTTGGAAAACCCAGTACGAAAGTTCCGTCACCCTCGCGCAAGTCTCCGGCTCACTCTACATCGGCGCAGGTGTCGTTGCCGCGTTTGGTGGCGTTCTGTTCTTTCTAGCCAAAAAGCCCTGTCATGGGTCTTCTGAAACAGCAAGACTGGCTGCCCCATATTCCGAAACAAAAGCATCAGCTCATGCTTTCTTTTCTTCTTTGCGATAAGACTTACGCGGCTTGATGGCTTTGGTGGGGTTTAACCCCACACCCCACAAGGGAGCGCGGCTCCCTTGACCCCGTATGGATGAGACGATCAGCACTTTTCAAACCAACAGCCTACTGCTTGAACGCTTGCGAACACGGCTTTTTTCCAACAAGCCAGCCCCCTCAAAAAGACCCTACCCACCAGATGATTTCGATAAGCTGAAACGATCCAAACACGGAACTCGATCGGTGCGGAGGCTCCAATCACGGAACTCGATCGGTGCGGATGATCCGATCTCCACTTTCGGTAATACGATATCCGAAAGATGTGTGATCGAAGGGTAGGTGCGATCTGCTGTAAATGCCCTGTGGTTGGGCAGCCACGGGGGGCTGCCCCTACGTTTTACGATCACGCAATGGGCGGATTTCGTATAAGCTCCAATCAAGGCACTCGATAAGCGCGGAGTATCCGATCTCCACGTTCGATGCGATCCAAGACCTCGAAGCCCTTGCGGATCTGCCCAAAGACGGTGTATTGGCCGTCA
Organism: Myxococcota bacterium; assembly: GCA_963169055.1. Lineage (GTDB taxonomy): Bacteria > Myxococcota_C > UBA6777 > UBA6777 > UBA6777 > JAKLKB01. The sequence continues at coordinate 5,181 of CAUJFU010000077.1, read as the reverse complement.
AGATGCGGCGTCTGTCCGTGTGTAAAGAATAACTGCACACTGCCTGTATCCCAGCCCATCGCACGAGGCATTCCAAGCGTTCCGCGTACAAACCGGCGCGGATTGATCTCGGCCCGCAAGGAAAAATCCCCACCGCCCCACCCCGTCCCATCGGGATCTCCGCCTTGGATCACAAAGTTGGGGATCACTCGGTGCCACAACAGTCCGTGATAAAAACCTTTTTCGACAAGACCCACCACCGTCGCAACGTGGATCGGCGCATCCTCCGCAAAGAAAACCACCGAAAATGAACCCCGTGTCGTCTCAAAGACCACAACAGGATTCCGCGAAAAACGCACCCCTCGATAAGGACTGGCTCGGCGCGCCTTCGCAAGCGGCCAAGGCTTGGAGATGCCGCGCTTTTGGAGGGCTTGTTGGGCGATACGCGCCACCGAAGCCGCTTCGTCGTGCGCCACCAGATCGAGTAGATGCGTTGTCTGCGGATTGCGGATGCGTGCGAGGATCTGCGCGATCTCTTCGCGGACTTCGACCCAACGCTCGCCTCGGCTTTTTTGATACAGATCCCACGCGATATCTTGGACACGCGGGGACTTTTGCGCAGCAAGAAACATCACCAAAGCCCCACGCTCCGCCAACTCCTCCGAACGAAGGGCGCGCTGGAGTAGCGACCACACACGCGGCGACTTTTCTTTGGCCAGCGCCATCAACGCCGCCGAGCGCACAAGGACATGCTGGTCTTGCAAAGCCATCTCCAAAAAAGACAACCGCCGCCATCCTAGCCAAGCACTCGCCGCAACCGCCGCTTCGCGCAAAAAGATATCCTTCTGGTGCAAGACGCCGATCAGCTCCAACAAAAACGCATCGGGATCGGTATGCTGTCCCAAAGCGATCAACGCGGCAGATCGGACACTTCGAGAAGGATCAGACTTCCACATCGCACGAAAAAGCGCCAACGGTGGGCGCAAGCCTTTGCTGCGAACACGCACCCAAACAGCCCGTGTATGGGCCGACTTGTCGCGAGAGAGCAAGTCCGAAACTCGATGCACTTGTTTCATCGCTTCGAGTGCTTGCAACGCAGCGATGCGATGGGCCACCGCCGAAGAAGTCCCGCGCAACGCCGCCTCGGCTCCTTTTGGATTGGCGAGTTTTTGAAGCCCCTGCAACGCAAACAAGCGAACCTGTGCGTGCGCATCATCCGCCAAATCCAGCAAGATCGATAATCCTTGCGGATCGTTGATTCGCGCAAAATAATATGCCACACCCGCCCGCACTTCCGCCTCTTTTGACTTAGACAGCCGTTGCAGATCTTGCATCATCACCCGAGATAGCGGCAGACGCGAAGCCAACCAACCTTTCGGAGCCGTCGCGGCCCTTCGTTGCCACAAATACGCTGCACGAAACAACGCACGCAACGCCTCCACCCGCAACGACACCTCTGCTCCACGCAAAAAAGCCGTCAGCCACAGGCGCGTCTCGACAAAGGCGTATTTCCCGACCGCTTCGATCGCGGCACGCCTCACCCCCACCGAGGGATCACCCAACGCCCGACGCAAGACCCCCTTGATCGCGTCACGATGCCCTTGCGTCCACGAGACTTCCCAACCCAACTGGCCGAGTCCAAAGATCGCCATCGTTCGGACTTTCTCGTCTGCATCGCTCGCCAACAGCCGCAACGCATCCAGCGCCCTCGGTGTCTGCATCCGCCCCATGCTCCGCGCCGCACGAACACGCAACGACGCATCCACCGAACGCAACGCCACCAACAGGCTCGGGTGGCGCGGATCTTCGTTCTCCTCCGCCACCCCAAACGGTCCCAGATCCGCCCCCCATAAACTTGCTCCACATCCCAACCACACCAACAAAAACCACACGATCACACGCAACATCCGTCTCTTCCTCTTGGTTTGAGTGTTCGCTCTCCGACTGTTTCGCTTCTATCACAACGCCCGCCTCACCACGAGGGACGTCCCCGCACGAACAACACAAACACATCAACGCAGATACAGTCGAATCTCCCCCGGAAAACACTTTGCTTGTCCACGACAAAACCCACAGACATTGTTCTCTTGCGATCCCTTGGCAACCCCGAACAGCGGAGATGCGCCTCCCCCGCAATACAAAAATCCTAGCATCGTGGAATGAATATATTTTTCTTCATCTCGACAGACTCCACCTCCTGTTCCGTTGGACCAGCCCGTCAAGGAAGGCTGCTTATAAGAATATAGTTTGAGAAATCCGCTCGAAAGAGCCGTTTTTCCGTGCTTCCATGTGGTGATCCCGCTCGACCGAGCCTCATCGCACTCCATGTCCCGCCCATCCGTTCGGACACGAAATTCTCGGTGATCTAGCGGCAGCCAACCATAATGGAAATGACCGAAAAGGGTAGGATCGTTGAGATCAGGCGGGCTTTGGCGCTCTGTCAGAACTCCGCTAGCTGTCTGCTCGAAATGAACAAAGGGGTCAAATTCAACAACGGGCCGAATTATCATATAGCGCGCAAACAAGGTCCATCCGCCTTTTTTGCCGTTGGCGTCGAAGCCCATATCGCAATAGGCCCGAAACGGCGGGTGGTTTGGAGAGGGCTGGATCATATACGCCCCAGAACCTGTCGTTCCCGTGTACTGGCCGCCCTCTGAGAAGCGGTATTCTCGACAGGTGCGTGCCACCGAACCATTCTTCCATTGTCGCGCCCCTGAAGTGTTCACAAACAACGGATTGCGGCCCCATGCTCGCCCCCAGACTTCGATGGTTCCGTCTGTAAGCTGCTTTCCATCACAGACAAACGTCGGTTGGCCTGTGGTCTGGTCAAATCGCCACGACACGCGATGGGCTGCCAGAGTATCAGCGTTTCCTGTACAAAAGGCGATCCCACCGAAGGTTCCGCCCGTCGAGACCGCCGTTGTTCCACACATCTCGGTGACCGTTCGCGAGGCTCCGCCCCCCTTCGCCACAAATCCCCACAAGCCCGTTCCATAGGTTCCTTTGTTTCCTTCCGTCCAATGCTGAAACACCGTGTAATCCGTCAAATCGACAGAAACCGCCTCCGTAGCGCTTGTGCCACGACAGATCACGCGGATTTCTCGACCCTCAGGCACAAAGTCGGTGTACGCAAGATGCCCGTACACGGTCAGATCTGAGAGATTCGGCAATTCGTCTTGGGTGAGATCGAGTGTCTTCCCTGTTTGTGTGTTTTGGATCTGGTATTTGTCGGTCTGGAAATCTTTGAGATTCAGCCGCGTTGTATAACGCGCCATCAACTGAAATCCGCCCTCATCGTGTGCTTGATCGCAATACACTTTGTATTTCTTCGGTGCATTCGGCGGTTTGATCCAGTAAAGACCGCTGCGCGTTTGTGGTTGGTAGCCTGATTCGGGATGGCGGTACGCGGTACAGCTTTCTGGCAGCGACAGATCGCTGAAAGTGTAGGCCCCATCCGACAGCACGGCAGAAACCACACAGGCTTGTGCAAAGCATCCGAATCCTTGGGGGCAATCGCTGTCTTGCGCACAGCGAAGCAAGCACAGCGAAGACGAAACACCCGCACGATCGGGCATCGCCGCGCAACGCTGCGTCAACGCCGAGCCACAATCGAGATCGACGGTACATGGAGCATAGCATTTGCCCTGCAAACAGGCCGACTGACCGCCACATTCGTTGAGGGGATTGCCTTGGGCATCTTTGGCCGCAGGATCGCAGTTTTGACAACGGTTTTGCTTGCAAACCAAACCAAAGGCACAGTTGGAATTGACGGCGCATTGGACAGGTTGACAGCGATTGTAGCCTTTTTGAGCGTCGGCAAGGCAAAGCTGCCCCGTCGGACAATCGGCCCCATTGAGCGCGCAATACGAACAGCGGCCTTGTTTGCACACTTGATCGGTGGGGCAATCGTTGGCGGCGGCGCATTGGGCGGTTTTGTCACAAAAGCCGTTGACGCAAAGCCCCACCCCACCGCAATCCATGTGTGATTTGCAGGCTACACAACCCGCATCGACCACACCATCGCAATCGTCATCCAGACCGTTGCAGACCTTGGTTTGGGGCGTTTTTTGAGAGAAACAGACACGCCCCCACGCGCCTGTAGCGTCCTTTTGACAGCGAAACACGCCCTCGGCACAGACGCCTTTTTTGGTCGGATCGGTACAAGGTTTTCCTTCATCCACGGTATCATCGATCTTGCCGTTGCAATCGTCATCCACTCCGTTGCAAACTTCGGAAGTTCCGATCTCGACTTGTTTACAGAGCTTTACTCCCTGCTCACAAGCCCATGCCCCCACCGCACAGATCCCAAGTTTGCCCGAGACCACACAGCTACCTGCGGGATTGTCGATCTTTCCGTCGCAATCGTCATCCACTCCGTTGCAGATCTCAGGAGCGGGTTGGATCGCGGACTTGCAGACTTTTTGGTTGTTTTCGCAACGCCACACACCATCTTTACAGGGTCCAAGCGCCGCAGCATCGGTGCAAGGCTTACCAATGTCAGCCAAGTTGTCGATCTCACCGTCGCAATTGTTGTCCAAGCCGTCGCACACTTCTTGCGCAGAAGTCGGTGCTTTGCATCGCGGCTGGTTGTTTTCACACACCAACTTGCCTTGGGAACAGATCCCTGTCTGGTTGGGAACCTTGCAATCGGCATTGGTGAGGTTGTCCACGATCCCGTCACAATCGTTGTCTTTGCCATCGCAAACTTCGGTTTGTGGGGGCGTATCATCCGAACACTCTTCCCAACGCGACTGAACGCAACGTTGGAGTCCGTCTTTGCACTCGCCGCGCTTTCGGGTCTCTTTTGTGCCTGTGTAGCACGCCCTTGTCTCGCCGTCCTTGCACACACAACCATCGTCGATCTGGCCGTTGCAATCGTCATCTTGCTTGTTTCCGCATAATTCCTGTGCAAGAGGAAGGATCTCTCCCTGACAATCGCTCCACTTGCCATTGAGACAAGTCGAACGCCCCGAACGACAATTTCCGAAGCATTGGATATCTCCCGTAGAGCCTTGCTTGCAGCCTGTGTTGGCGGTAGAGAGGCAAGGTCGCGTGGGGATGGCATCATCCACAAGACCGTTGCAATCGTCGTCTTTGCCGTTGCATTCTTCGGTCTTTGGGGCGATCTGTCCATCACAAGCCGACCACACACCCGCCTCGCAACGCTGCACGCCTTCTTTGCAGTCGCCCTTGCGCAACGAA
>CAUJFU010000076.1 GCA_963169055.1 Myxococcota bacterium | reverse complement strand
TGGTTTCGCTTACACAACCGCTCGGGGTGCATTGTTGTGTGGCTGCGCAGGAGGGATTGCACACGACGGGCGGAGCCAGCACACACGTGCCTTGTTGGCAGAGGTAGCCCGCTTTGCAATCGCTGTCTTTTTGGCAAGCGTGGGTATCGGGAGTCGTCGAAGAGTCCGTATTATCGGGTGTTTCGGAGATGGTTTCAGGGGTGGATTTTTCTTGAGTAGATTCTTGCTCAGAGAGTGTTTCGCGGATGGGATCTTCGGGGATTTTTTCTGCGGAAGTTTCAGAGTTTGGCTGCTCTTCGGTGAGCGTGGTTTCTTCGGTGGGTGTGGTTTCTGTGATCGGTTCGTCAGGACCGGCTTCAGCGGTCGGGGTCTCGTTCGAGCCTTCGGTTGTACGCAGGATACAGAAGCCAGAGGCGCATCGCTGATTGGTTTGGCAGTCTGCATCTTTCTGACAAGCACATCCGAGTCCTTGGCAAGGCTGTTCGGTGGGGGTTTCGCTGGAAGTTTCGTTGTTTCCGCCATCTTGTGGGGCAGATTCGGTCTGGATACATCGGCTCAAGATACACTCTTGACCCGCCACACAAGCAGGGACGCAAGCGGGACGGATACATCGCTTGGTGCCTTCGACGAGTTGGCAGTTGAATCCTGTGGTGCATTCGCTATCGCTGTTGCAATCCCCGTTGGGACCGCATCCGCCCTGCCACAACATCGCCACTACCCACAACAGAACCACTATCCCAAACCGTTGAAATGCCTGCATCGCTGGTCTCCTTCGAGCTTGTGAACCTTGCGTTGTGGGGGTCGATTCTTCGTTCTTCGCTCCTTCACACGCTGCGTGATGCCTATGCTATAGGGGGGTTTCTCATTCTCCGCAAGTATCTTGATCGCTCTGGGCGTTGCCAATTCGCCAACCACACCGCAATCTTCCCTGCGGAAAGCTTTTTTCGAATCCCGTTCATCCGTTGTATGTTCACAGACAAACAGGAGGTTCAATGCAGACAATCTTTACCGTCGGGTACGGTGGGCGTGGCAAGGAAGAGTTTGTGCAGATCATGAGAGAGCACGGCGTAAAGACGGTGGTGGATATCCGCTTGCGGCCTGATCGAGCGAGCATGGGGATTTGGGTGAAAGCGAAAACCGATGACAAAGGCATCGAGAGTTGGCTGAAAGAAGCGGGTATCGGGTATGTTTCGCTTGTTGAGTTGGGCAATGTCTTTTTCGGACTCTTGGATTGGCCGCAGCGCTACGAGCGGCTTCTTCGCTCTTCGGGCGATCTGCTCACCGAACGACTCAAAGAGATCCCCGAACCGATTTGTTTGATGTGCGCTGAAAAGCGATTCGAGGAGTGTCATCGGCAACAGGTGGCGGATTATTTAGCAGGTCACACAGGGGTGGTGATTCACCATCTGTAGCAGATGATGTCAGGTCTATTTCGAGAATAGTTGCTGTCGCCTCTTGTTCCGAACAAAAAGAGGCTTGACGGTTGAACATGGGTGGGTTAACCTCTCTTGCATTTACGTTTTTAATTTATACAAAAATATATAAAAATGAGAGGTAGGATGAAAAAATATAAATATTATGAATTTTTTGCCGGGGCAGGGCTTGTGACACTTGGATTACGAAAACATTGGGATTGTATTTGGGCAAACGACATCGATCCCAAAAAAGAAAATACTTACAAAACAAATATCGAATCAAATAATTATCATCTTAGCGATATCGAAAAAATCCAATCAAAAGACTTACCTATTCCTTGTGACATGGCTTGGGCATCGTTTCCTTGCCAAGATTTGTCTTTGGCGGGCTGGCGCTCTGGTATGTCAGGAGAGCGGAGCGGTACTTTTTGGTCGTTTTGGCGATTGATACAAGGACTCAACCCGCCAGATAGACCCAAAATGATTGTATTAGAAAACGTCGTAGGCTTACTTTACGATAAAGACTTTATTGGTTTATGCGAGGCGTTGTCTTGTCTTGGAATGCAATTTGGCGCGCTGGTCATCGATGGAATTCATTTTGTACCCCAATCCAGACCAAGGGTTTTTGTTGTGGCGGTAAATCGCGATATGGACTGTGGTCCTTTCGTTGATCCTTGGCATTTCAATTCTCCGTGGATCTCTGGTCAGTTAGAAAAAGTTCAAAGCTCTCTTCCTCAAAATCTTAAGGACCTTTGGCGCTGGTGGAAGTTGCCGAAACCAATAGAAAAAGATTTTTCTGTCGAATCGATCATCGAAACCTCTGATTTAAACGAATGGAACACCGAAGAACAAACGCTTCAATTGCTCGGCATGATGAACGAGCACAATTTACATAAGGTAAAAGAGGTTCAAAAACAAAAAAAATTATCCATTGGGTTCTTATACAAAAGAACAAGAAACGGAAAAGTTCAAGCAGAAATCCGCTTTGATGGGATAGCAGGTTGTCTACGAACTCCGAGCGGTGGTTCTAGTCGACAAGTCGTGGTTGTTGTAGAGAACTCTATCATCAAATCTCGCCTACTTTCCGCCAGAGAAACTGCTCGATTGATGGGCGTTCCAGATTCCTTTGTTCTTCCCTCAAACTACAATGAAGCTTATCACGCGATGGGAGACGGCGTAATTGTCCCTGTTGTGGAATGGTTATCTCAACATTTGTTGCTCCCACTAATCTCCGCTTCGAACGCTTTTCCTTTGGAGAAAAATCATGAACACTCCGCCCAATTTGGAATTTCAAAAAGCATACGATTTTTATAGAAAATTTATTCTCGAACACAGTTTAGAAAAACAGGCTGTATACGAAGAATATGGATTTCCTTTGCAAGGAAGTGTTGGTTCGAGAGATTGGGAGGTTTTTGCTGCGATCTTGCTTTCCGATAAAAAAAAGCCAGGCGATGGCTCTGACTTGGAAAGGCATGAAGTAAAATCTGCTACAGAAAAAGGCTCTTTTGAATACCAATACCATCGAAATACTGGACAACAGAAGCTTCAGGAAGATCAGTCGATTGATCACGTGTTCGTGTGGTACAGTTCAGATTACTCGGATGTTCAGGTTTGGCTGATTGAAAAAACAAACAAAGAATTACAAGAAACATTCGACTCGTGGGAACCTGAATTAATTTTAAATTATGCGACAGAAGAGAAGCAAAGGTTTAGAAAAGCATTAAGTCGTGCTTTTATAAAAAGGAATGGGTTCTGCATACTAAGTATTCAAAATGGACAATTGCAAAGCAACCCGTTGGTGTCGGAGTTGTAATTCGCCGTGCGCTGTCGCTCAAAAAGAGCGAGCCTTTCGGCGTCTGCGCAGCAGCAAGAACAACAAGCCGAAAAGGGCGAAGCTGGAGTCGATAGGAACAGGGCGAGAAGAGCAGCCCGTTTTAGGTGGTTCTTCGGGCTTTTTCTGAGGGGGCGGCGGTGGTTCTGGCTTTCCGAAACAATAACTGTCTCCCCCACCAAACTCCTTACAAGTCGATCCTTTGGGGCAATCTTCGGCGGCCTTGCAAGCAAATCCACAAGCGCGCTGCGTTTGTCCGTCGATGCTCCACGGGATGCAAGACGAACCTGTGTCGCAGTCGCGTTCGCCTTGGCAAGCAACGCCGAGCGTCCCGGGATCGATACAGAGTTTTTCTTTGCACATTGTTCCTTGCGGACAATCGCCGTGTTTGACACAAGGCCCACGTTCGATGCACTTGCCTTCTTTGCAAGTGTGATAGGCCGCGCAATCGAGGTCGCTGCTGCAATCCGTTCGCGGTGTGCAGACGCCTTGGGTTCCACTTAACGCACAGGCGAAACCTTGTGGGCAGGGTACATACTTTTGACAAGAGACACTACAGTGATCTTCTCCGTTATGCTTCATGCACGAGAGCGGAGAAGTACACGAAGTCCCTGCGCCACAGGCTTCCCACATCTTGGCGTTGGGTTGGCAGTGTTGTTCTCGGCACGAAGTACCTGTGGGGCAGTCTGCGTTGCCCTTGCAACGGCGCGTATCGACGCACTTGCTTTCTTTGCATTCTTGGTGTGAAGCACATTCGTCGTCTTTGCTGCAACCTTGATCGCATTGGGCGTCCACTTGGTTGGCTATATAAAGTTTGTCACATTCTGCACCAACTCCGACTTGGTACGATCCGCGTGTCGGAAAAAGCTCTAGTTTTCCATCTGAACCACGAAAGCGGAAGTAATAACTTTGGCAACCTTCGGAGAGTTGGGCTTTGAGCGCGTAGTTTCCGTTGCCTGCGGTTCCGTATTCAACGCGCATATCGTAGCATCGGCCATTGACGACGACTTTGGCTTCTTGCGGAGCATCGCCGTTTTTGTGGTAGTAGTTTGCAAAGAAGTTCACATCTTGGCCTGCCGAAACGGACTGCGGAAAATGGATGCCTGCATGAACCAACGGGCGCTCCAAACTGGTCTTGATGAAGTTTTGTGTCCAATAGTCGCGGTTGATCTTGCTAAAACCGACGCCCAAGTGTGTCCATGTGCAGTTAAAGATATTCTCGCGGTGCCCGTCGCTATTGAGCCAACCGATGGTGACTTTTTCGGATGTACCATAACCCACTGCGATGTTTTCGCCTGTGGGTACGCTCGTTCCCAACTGTCGCTTGACCCGATCGCCGGGAGAGGAACCGTCTTTCGCGGTGTGATCGAAATAGTTTTGCACATCCATATCGCGGCTGTGCAGTCGTGCGGCTTTTGCAACGATGTTGTGAAAGACCACAGGCGGACAGACAGCATAATCCTTGTCTTTCCACGTCTTGTTTTTGGGAGCGTTTGGATCGCTGTAATCCGTTTTGGCTTGGGCGGTATCCTGTCGGACGCGGTTGGTGAGAACCAACTGCAACACCTCCTGCCATAAAGGGAATCCATCGTCTTCGATCTCCCCCCATGCTCTTGCTTCTTGCGCAAAGCCACACACACCAACATAAACCACACACATCACCCACACGCTCACAAGCACCCGTTGCCAAGGCTTGTTGCGCTGATCCTTTTTTCGTTCCATACGACGCTCCGATATCGTGCCGACCTTCTCGATGCCTCTCTGATCGAAGGCATCATGGCACCCAAAAACTGAACTCTCCTGCAACCTTGCACAAGAAGCCCCACAAGACAAGGCCCGTTATCCAACAGCGCATCAAGCGATTTGCAGTGCTTTTTGGACGCGGGCCTGAACCTTGGCGTGCAGATCCACAAATTCGGGTTCCGACCACAAAGGCTCTAACAGCGGACATCCTGAAAACCAGTGGAGATCGGTCAATCCCTCGCCCACGGTATAACGCACGAAATCGAGGGCGCGTGGGTAGTCTTGGACATAACAGAGGATCTCGACCATCTGTTGGGCCAATAACCGTCGGAATCGTGCGCTTGGAAAGCTTTGGATGATGCCCACGAATTGATCGAATTCTTCTTTGGGAAAAGCATCTCGAAGGCGAACGTTGCGCAGTCGCATCCCACCTTGGATAACGAAGTCATTGCCTTGTGCGATCTCGCCATAATCCCAGTCTCGTGGGTCAGGTCGCCATAGATTCATGCGTTCGAGGTGCAAAAAGTAGGTGTGATGGATCGGCTTGGGCTGGAGAAATTGTTCCCAAAGCGTATCTACTTTTTCCCAGCGGCCAAGCAAAGCGTAAGCGCGAGAGAGATCCACACGAGCACCATAGATCGACGGATCGAGATAAGCAGCCCATTGCAGATGTTGTGTGGCCTCTTCGATATCGCCGATCTCTGTTTTAATGCGACCAAGTAGATCAAAAGCGTCGGCAAAGGTTGAGTTTTGGGTGATGGCTTTTTGGAGGTATTGGATGGCTTGGCCGAAGTGATCTTGGACGAAGTGGATCATCCCTTGGGCAAAGGCGATCTCCGCCCGTTCGGGAGCGATCTGGGCGGCTTGCTGGACAAAGATCTGTGCTTTTTGCAACGGGCCTAAATCTTCGCGAAAAAAGAAAGCGTAGCGTGCAAGTCCTACAGCATAGGAAGACAAAAGCAGAGGATCTTTTGGAGAAAAGATCCGTGCCTGCTCAAACAATTCTAGTGCAGGGGACATATCTTGGTGCCATAATTTCCGCAGCATCTGTCTTGCACGCAGATAAAATTCGACAGCACGCGGGTCAAAGTCCTGATGGCGTTGAGGCGCTTCAGAGGGAGGACACACCACAGCCATTTTTTCAAGGATCAACTGCGTTAGCTGCTCCACGCCTTGAAACAAAGTGCCTTTGTCGAGTTGGAGGCGATGCGCCCAGATCTGCGTCCCGTCGTGAACAGAGATCAGGCGCACGCGCAACGTCAGCGCATCCCCGCGCAAAGAGACGGAGCCATCGATCAACTTGTGGACCCCCAAACGCTCGCCGATTCCTTTGACATCGTGCGTTTCTGTGGCGTCTTTCCAAGGTATGACCATACTGTAAGGCCGGACTTTGAGGGTGCGGTGCATAGACAAACTATCGATCAGATCTTCCACAAATCCTTCGGTCAAGTATTCTTCTTCGGGGGGGCCGCTGTGACGAAAAGGCAGTACCGCCAAGACCAAGCCTTCCGATTGTGTCGGAGCCGCATGGTTTCGGATCTGTGTGGAGAGCAAAGAGGGCGACAACAATGCTTCAGGAGAGGCCGATGCGAAGGGTTGAGCAAGCGCCGTCCAAGAAGCAGGGGCGGGCGAAGGGGCGTTTGGTGAGGTATCTTTCCAAACAACCGAAGAGCTTGGGGTTTGTGCGATCGAGATCGGCGCAACAGAAACAGAGGCGGTGGAGGAGGGAAACAGGGAAGCAAGCGAGACGGGAACGGGGGAAGGGGCAGAGGAGGGAAACAGGGACGATGCAAGCGAGGCGGAGGCGGGCGAAGGGGTGGAGGGAGAGGGCGTTGGCAAGGAAGAAAAGGCAGACATGACGGTGGTGCGTTCTTCGGTGGCGGATGGGGGAGGGAAGGAGCGCGTGGAAAACGTCGGTGTGGTGGGGAAGATGGATTGTTGTGCGTGTTGGAGAGCGTTTGCGAGAGCGGTGGCGGAAGCAAAACGGCCTGCGGCCTCTTTCGCCATGCACTGCAAGACGATATGGGCGAGGCTATCGGGGACATGGGCTTTGCGTTCGCGGGGATCGGGCGGTGGTTGGAGGAAACGCGCCATCGTCAGCGTCAAGAAGTTATCGCCTACCCATGCACGTGAACCCGTCAACATCTCGAACAAGATCGCGCCAAGCGCATAGATATCCGCACGTTTGTCCACCACGGCTTTGTTGTCGATCTGCTCGGGAGCCATATACGCAGGCGTCCCAAGCACCGTATTTTCGGCTGTTTTCAACAGGTCGCCGTCGCTTTGGTGCTGTCGGGCGATCCCAAAGTCTGATAGGGCCACCCGTTCGCTTTCTTCGATCAGGATGTTATCGGGCTTGAGGTCGCGGTGGATCACGCCCGCTGTGTGGGCCGCTTCTAGCCCATCACAGATCTGCGCCGCAAGCAAAAAGAAGCGTTTGAGATCCATGCCTTGGCCGCGTATCAAGTCGATCTCTTCGGTCAATCCGCGCCCTGCGATAAATTCCATCGTGAGATAGTAGGTTCCGTCAACTTCTCCGAGATCGAAGGTGCGTGCGACGTTGCGGTGTGTAATCCGCCGCGCGAGCTTGACTTCGCGCTTAAAACGTGCCACCACTTCGGGGTTTTTAAGGACGCCGGAATGTAATATTTTGAGGGCGACGATCTCGTCCAATTCGCGGTCTCTCGCCCGATACACCGCGCCCATCCCGCCCTCTCCAAGCAGCCGCAAAAGCTCGTAACGCCCCGCCAACACCGTCCCTTCACGAGAGGAGGGCGTTGTCGATGGCAAGGGCGTTCTTGCTTCCGCTTCTGCCGTTGTAATCCACGTTTGTTCGCTTTCTACTTTGGATGCCATGCGCTTTCTTTGCCTCTTTGCCATGTTGACCGACCTTTGGCCGTCGCATCGAAGCATACGCACAGATGATCCCGATGTCTAGGATGAATCCCGCCCATCGCCTGCTCGTTTTCGACTTTTTCTTTTTTGTTAGGATAGGACTTACGCTGTTGGGCTTGATGGGTGGGGTTGGAACCCCACACCCCGCCATAGACTGTCGCCCCTTGACCCCGTATTGGCGAAGAGAGTGCAGGTTTTTCAAGACAACGACCCTGCCGCTTGGGCGTTCACGAACACGGCTTTTTTTGGCGACTGCGTCACTGCTATAAAATGGAAATCTTTTTATAAGAATAATTGCCAATAACCCACATCGATCCATCTCTCAAATTTATAACCCACTTCTCTAAAATGAGCGACTTTTTCGAATCCCAAACGCTCGTGCAACGCAACGCTCGCTGCATTCGGCAAAGCGATGCCTCCCATGACGACATGGTACGACTTTTCGCGCAACAGAGAGAACAACGTGCTGTAGAGAGCCGTTCCATACCCACGCCCTACGGCGTCAGGGGCCAGATACACCGTCGATTCCGCAGAATAGCGGTAGGCGCATCGGCCTTTCCACTTGCTTGCATAAGCAAATCCCACGATGCGATGTTCTTCACAAGCCACCCACCAAGGCAGCGCAACAGACGCGATCTCTTGGATGCGGGCTCTCATCTCTTCGCCAGAGACGGCTTGTTCTTCAAACGTGATCACCGTGTGTTCGATGTAGTGGTTGTAGATCTTTGCGATGGCTTCGATATCTTGGGACTCAACAGGTCGTAACATCGATCTCTCCTTGGTTTTCAAACAACCACACCTCGTCAGAAAAAACCAAGGACAGCAAAACACAGGCGAGGGTTCATCTCAAGACCGAAGGAGCTTAATCGAAGGTGTAGCTGAGACTGAGGGTTAGATCGCGGTTGCGGTAGAAAAGGCGGGCGACTTGATCGCCGAGGGTGAAGATCTTGGGCGCGTTGATCAGATTTCTTGCGCGGAATGTCAGAAGCCAGCGTTGTGCAAAGCGTTGTCGGATCACGAGATCAAGCTGATGGAAGGGCTCTTCGTATGTGTCGGGGATGCCGTCTGCACCGACTTCTGCGATGCGCGGCCCAAAGACGTTGTACAGAAGGGCCACAGAAGTTCCCGTATCGGCATTGTCATAGCCGACGGCCAAGTTGATCACATAGGGAGATTGGCCTTGCATCGGGCGGATCTTGTTGGTTTCGATGCTCTCAGCGGGCAACTGGATCTGCGACCAGACCAAGGTGAGGTTTCCGGCCACATAGACATCGCGCAAAAAGCCATGCAAAAAGCCGAGTCGTTTGCGAAAATCCAGTTCTGCGCCAACGTTGTTTGCGCCGCCATCGGCGTTGGCAAAGGTGATCGATTGGTTGGCGCTGACGATCAGCTTGGTTTCGATCGGTCGATAAAAGTGCTTGTAAAACAAGCCAATCGACAACGACTCTCCGCTTTCTGGATACCACTCCCAACGCAGATCTGCATGAGTGATCAAAGCGCGTTCGAGATTCGGATTTCCAAAAAGCTGTCGTCCACCTGCGACAGCATCAAAAGTCGCAGGAGATAACTCGCGAAAGTCTGGTCTTGAAACAGTCATAGCACCCGCACTACGCAAGACCATATTCGGTCGCATCTCCCACGAAATAGACAGCGCAGGCAAGATGTCAGGTGTTGCAAGGGCCGATCGGATCGGGGTTTTGTTGGGACGGAATAGCTCGAAAGTCTCGACGTCTTGTGTGCTGTACTCGAATCGCGCCCCGCCTTCCAAGCGCAGCGTGTTGAGTAGCGGAAGGCGGGCCATCAGATACGCCGCGCCGATGTATTGGCGTGCGCGGTAGTTGTCCGTTTCGCGTGTGATCTCCTCGAATTGGTATCCATCAGGGCCGATATGCTTGGGAGAAAAGATCGACTCGGGGGATTGTGAGATCAAGTCTGGGGAGCGGTAGATGTCCGCGTTTCCGCGCATTTGATACTTATAACGGCGTGTGTCGACGTTGCGATCTTTGTAGGCAAACAGTCCACCGAAACGCGCTTCGGCTTGAAGCCCCGACCATTGGCGAAAAGGCAGTTTCATATCGACCGCAAGATCGTGATTGTTGTCGAGGAGATCCGAAAAAAAGCGCAGATTGCCTTCGGGTAGATCAGACAGTTGATAAGTTCCTTCTGCCGTCTTATCGTATCGCGTTTCACGCCGATCAGGCTCGGCACGCAGCGCCAAGGAGTAGGTGTAACGCCATGACAGCGTGGCTCCGCTGGCTTTGGATAGAAGATGCTCGCCCCAAAGCTGTGTCGAACTGAGTGTTTGCTCGATCCAACGAAACCGCGTCAAACGGATATCGCCAAGCACGTTGGCGTTGTAACCTTCGACGATGCGCGTTTCATTCGACACGATGCGATTAAGCAATGAGGTCAGGCGGAGCTTGTGCGCGCTGCCAAACTCGATCCCCCAGACCAACATCCCACCGAGATTGATCCCATTTTCAAGCTGTGTCAGCTTATAGTCGTTGTTTAATTCCAGTTTTTTTCCTGCGCCAAGAAAATACAGCTTGAGTAGATTCTGCCTCTCAAGTGCATTCTCTTCATGCGCACGATGCTGCCAGTTATTGTCGTAATTAAGATACAGAAAATAACCTGTACGTATCTCACCACCCAGAGAAAAGGATTCTCCCAACGTCGCAGAAAGCTTGATCTGTGGGGGAATCAGCATGCTTTGTGTGTTCCATACGTTGGGCAAAAGTTCGCCAAATCGTTCCAGATCAGCGCGTGGGTAGCCGATTTCTGGATTGAATCGAGTTTGCGGGAGAAGCAACGTTTTTTCAGAGGCTTTTCGCACCTCTTGAGGAAGGCCGCGTGTGGGGAGTCCAAGCGTTAAAAAGTCCGACCATCCGCCGTTGTAGTGTTGCCCTTGCTCGAAGGTCGTGCCTTGGCGGTAGCCGACTTGAAGGGATAGGGCGGCGTGGAATTTTTTCGGAAAAGATCTTGTAAACAATTGGACTGAACCACCACCAAATTCAGCCGGCAAGTAGGGCATATACGTTTTTTCGATCACCAGTTTTTCGAGAATGCCTGAGGGAAACAAGTTCAACGGGATGACGCGGTTTTCAGGCTCAGGACTGGGCAGGGTCGCGCCATTGAACAGAGTGCTTGCGTAGCGGTCTCCAAGGCCGCGCACATACACAAAACGCCCGCCCACGATCGTGACACCAGAAACGCGTTGAAGCGCAGCAGCGGCGTTGCTATCGCCAGACTTGGCCATCTGCTCCGCACCAAGCATCTCGGCGACACCCGAGGCTTGTTGTCGTTGCTTCATGAGTTCATCTGTATTCCCGATGATTCGGGGGGCCGAAACGGTGAACGTCTGAAGTTGGATGGAGGCTGGCATCATCGAAAACACAAGCTGCGGCATCTTGGGGCGGATCTGGATTTGCTTGCGATCTGTCGAATAGGACGGGTGGATCACTGTGAACAGATGATCGCCAAGCGGCAAGCGCAGCGTAAATGTCCCATCTGCAAGGCTTTCGGCTTCCTCTGTCTGCCCTTTGATGAAGATCTGCGCCTTGGCGATCGGCTGGTTTGTTTTGGCTGTTTGCACTCGGCCTGTCACAGAGATTGTCGGTTCGGTCGATGGTTTTTTTTGTTGGAGTCGATAGTGACGAATCGCAGCCTCGATAGAGGTATTTGTTTCTTTCGTTTTCAGAAAAAGCGTCAAAAGAGCCTCAGTCACTTCTTTGTTGAGAACAGGGATCGGCTTTGTGATGCGTTGTGCGATCCCCTTTCCCCAGATGCGAAGGCGATAATGACCCACAGGGAGACGAAACCAATAAGCTCCGTCTCGATCTGTACGTTGGGCGGAGAAGCCTTGGATGCCGACCCACACTTCGGGTAAGGGCCGTCCTGTCCCTTTTTCAAAAACAATCCCTCGCAAGATGCCCGTCTCTTGCGGGGTTTTTGCGTAGGTTTTGATCGGATTGCAAAAGGCCACACAGAGCGAAATCCCGAGAATCCCCCAACCAGACCACATCCACCGAGATATCGCGAGGTTTTTGATGTCATACATTGTTTTTCTCTAAAAGTCGGAGGTCGCTGCCGTGATTGTGGCCGAAAAGCTTCATGGACACCACCAAGCTTCTTGTTCTCTGAGGCAGCTTTGCATCGTTTTGCGCAAAGCAATGGAGCGTTGAAAGAGCGAGGGATCGGTGATCTGCGAGAGCCAAGAATGCGCTGTTTTGTAGCGTCCGATCTGAAAAGACGCAAACCCGAGCGCATAAAGCACGCGTTGATCTTCAAGCAGATCGAGGCGCGATAACCGCGACCCCATCACAGCGGCCTCTTCAAATCGTTTCATCTCGATGAGCAACCCCAGCCGTTGTTTGATCTTGGCCTTTTGATCGGTCACTTGCGCGTTGAGATACAACGCTTTCCAAGGCTGCCCTGCGCGCCGATACAACTCAGCCGCCTCGACGAGTAACTTGCGGTCTTTTTGGGCGGCACGCTCCAAAAAGCTCGCTGCGCTCAGGGTTTTTCTGTTTTCGAGGTAGCAACGCGCTAACAGCACCAAGACTTGCGGATGATTTGGAAAACGTAGCAGCGCCTGCTCAAGCCACAAGGCCGCATGCAACGGTTGTTTGCGCCGTCGCATGGCTTCGGCCAATCCAAGATAGTCCTCGGTGCTTCGTGTCGGAGCCTGTAGATAACGCCATCCGAGAGAGTGTGCTTGTTTAATCAGGTTTTTTTCTAAAAGCCACAATACTTTTAATCGAAGAAATCCATCTTCTTTTGAAAATCGCTTTGAGCCTTCTTCGATGACTTGATACGCTGCATGAAAGCGCTTGAGTTTCCACAGAGATTGCGCTTGCAGCAGCCATGTCCCCGCAAGGTTGAAGGCTTGAGGGGGAGCGTGTTGCAGCGCCTCAAGGGCTTTGGCATAACGTCCCAATTGAAAACGGGCTTGCGCCAAAAACAGCCACACCATCGGATCGACGCCCTTTTGCTCGACGGCTTTTCTAAGGTAAAGGGCTGCTTTGACGTAAGCTTTTGTATGTAAGCCGATGGCTCCTCGAAGGCTATAATAACGTGCAAGAGAAACATTTTTTTGGCGTAAGTCGATTTCAGACAAAACGGCATCCGCACGGTCAAAGTGTCCATCTTTGATTAATAACGCGGCGAGTGCAAGGCGGTCGACTTGGTTTTTTGAGGGAGTTTTGGCATGAGTTTTTTGGTGAAGACTTGCAATATAAAAGAACAAGCACAGCAAGATTCCA
>CAUJFU010000075.1 GCA_963169055.1 Myxococcota bacterium | reverse complement strand
CTGTCGATGTGGTGCGGATGTGGATCGAGATCACCAAGGTGCTCGCGGGATCTTCCTGCGGGCTTTGTCGGTTACGACCGCCGATCCTTCGGCGCTTTGCTTAGCAAGTGTTCAACATTTGTTAACGAAAAGGTAACAGTCCGTTTATGCGAAAGATTCATCGTCCCCCGTTGCGTTTTGATCGCGTTGTGGTGGATTGGCGTACGGTGGGATTGTTTCAGACCAACAGCTTTCTTGTGATATGCGAAAACACCCGTGAGGCGGCGATTGTGGATTCTTGTGGTGAGTTTGATGTGCTGCAAGCGATGATCGCAGCGCACGAAGGGATCAACGTGCGCTACTTGCTCCAGACGCATGCTCACCTCGATCACGTCGCAGCACTCGCAGAGATGAAAGATTGGAGCCAAGCGCCGATCGTCTTGCATCCCGAAGAAGTCCCCTTGTACGAAGCGGTTCCGATGCAGTGTCGGTTGTTTGGTTTGCCTGAGATCCCTTCGCCGCCAGCCCCCGATCGGTGGGTGCGCGAAGGCGATACCTTGCCGCTCGGCGATCTGACGATCCAAGTGATCGAAACCCCGGGCCATACGCCCGGAGGGGTCTCCTTCGAGATCGCAGGGCATCTTTTTGTCGGAGACACTTTGTTTCAGGGTTCGATCGGTCGCTCCGATCTGCCGGGGGGGAATTCCGCAACGCTGATGCGTTCGCTGCATCGTTTGATCACATGGCCCGAACAGACGCTGGTGTTTTCTGGACATGGGCCTGTGACCACCATCGGGCGCGAACGAGATCACAACCCCTTTTTGTCCTAGCGCCCCACTCGCCCCATCAAGTATCCAACGAACGAGGAGATCAAAGCGCGTGCAGAAGCCTTGGCGGCGTCATGATCTCTTGCTTCTTCGTGCGGTGGCGTGCTATGTAGGGGGAAACACCGCGCATGGGGGCGGTCGTCTGGGTTTAATCGGAGGTTTGTGATGTTTCGTCCGAAAGTTTCTCTTTTGTGGGCCGCTTTGTTTTGTGGTGGATTGTTGTGGATGCCTGTGGGCTGTGATAGTAGCCTCAAACCTTGTAAATCCCGCAATGATTGTGCAGATCCCGGGACGGATATCTGCTTGCGTGGGTTTTGCTTCTTGCGCTGTACGACAGACAAAGACTGCACCGATGGGAAAAAATGCAACGCACAAGGCGGATGTGGTGAACTGCCCGATAGTGGGACGCCTGTGGGCGATTGCTCTAGCGGAGACACGCGCAAATGCTACAACGCTGCCTCGGGATGCGTCGAAGACAGCGGCCAATTTTTGTGCAAAGGCATCTGTAAAGAAGGGACGCAGAAGTGCAAAACAGACGGAAAGTGGGGAGATTGTGAAGGACAGATCGTTCCCGAAAGCAAAGAAGTCTGTGGTGACACCAAAGATAACAACTGCAACGGCGAAACGGACGAAGGTTGCGGAACCGTGATCTGTACCCTCGGTCAAAAGAAAGCCTGTTTTACGGGTGCTACGGGTTGTACACAAAGCGGCGATGCCTACTCTTGCAAGGGCAATTGCAAGGCAGGCGACCGAGTCTGCCAACCCGGAACCGATGGAAAGCCCGAGTGGAGCGAGTGCAAAGACCAAGTCTTGCCGATCGCAGAGTCTTGCACCAACAACATCGACGACAACTGCGACGGAGAAGTTAACGAAGGCTGTGCTTGTAAAGTCGGTGAATCCCGCAAATGTTCGGCCCCCAATGGTTGTGGAGGTATCCAAACTTGCCAAACCAAAGGCGGCGGTTCCGAATGGACCACTTGTGTTGCTTCCGCGCCGAGCGAAGAAGTCTGCGATGGAATCGACAACGATTGCGACGGAAAGATCGATAACGTCAAAGGTTCGGACACCAAGCTCACCCGCGATTGCGCCAAGCTGTGCTTCAAAGGCAAAGAAACTTGCACCGACGGCAAGTTTCAAAACTGCGATGCCGAAGACCCCATCCCCGATGGCAAGGGCGAACACGAAGATACCGATGGCGACAAGATCCCTGATATCGAAAAATGGTGCAACGGTCGTGATGACGATTGCGACGGTCGCATCGACAACGTCAAAGGGCGCGACGTGAAGATCCGCCGTAGCTGCGACCCATCCACCCCCGGGAAACCCGTATTTGGCCCATGCAAAGACAATGCTTCACAAGAGTGCGCAGAGGGTTCAACCATCGGCAACCCCAAGTGGGGGACTTGTGAAGGTGGAAAGCCCGCAGACGCCGAAGCTTGTGATGGTGTCGATAACGACTGCGACGGTCAAATCGATGAAGATGCCGTCTGTCCCGATGGAGAAAAGTGCCAGAAAAACACCCTTGGCAACAAGGTTTGTGCGCCCTAATGCGGTTCGCCTTTTGGAATACAGTTTTTTTTTGCCAACTGCGTAAGCTCTATTTCTTACGGGATAGCTGAGGTTTTGGATGTTTGGGTTGTTTTTGGGTGGATCGAGTGGTTCGGCAGGGCGCATAAAAAAAGCGCGTGTGTTCTTGCGTTTGTTAGCACTATCGGGCTTTTTGAGTCTTGGGGCGTTGGGGATGGCTTGTGGTCGTGAAGGATACAAACCGCCCGATTTGACGGACAAAGATGTGCATTTGACGGTGCTGCACACAAGCGATATCCATTCACGCTTGTTGGCGTATCGTTTGGTTCCTGCTCGAACAGATCGGGAGTTGGGGTTGGATGGCGACGGGCCGTTCGGTGGGGTAGCGCGGATCGCGCACATCATCAAAGAAGAACGCGCCAAAGCGGATCGCGTCTTGTACCTTGATTCGGGCGATCTCTTCCAAGGCGCGCCGATCTTCAACGTCTTTGAAGGCGAAGTCGAAGCACGCGCCCTCTCCACCATGCAGATCGATGCGTATGTCCTCGGAAACCACGACTTTGATAACGGAGGCTTGGTTCTAAGCCGCCAATTGGCGTGGTTTTCGTCTTACCCCATCCTTGCGGCCAATTACATGGCGATGAACGATTCACGCCGCGTTGCTTCGGAGGAACTTCGCCGCTTGATGCAGCCGTATTCGATCTTCAACGTCAAGGGCTTGCGCGTCGGGGTGATCGGCCTTGCGAATACCAGCTCCATGACCAGCCTCGGCGAAGGTGGAAACACGCTTGGTTTGACCGCTGCCGAGCAAAACCAAACCCTTCAGCGCTACATCAACTTGATCAAAAATCGTGTGGATCTGGTGGTCACCCTGACGCATATCGGACTGACCGAAGACGAACATCTGGTGAGCGGTTATTACCGCAGCGACTCGATTCTTGGTGTGAATGACAAGACCCAAGAAACCATCGTCGAGCGCAAGTGGGTCGAAGGAGTCCGTGGTCTCGATATGATTGTAGGCGGCCACCATCACGTCGTCTTGAATCCACCCAAAAATCTGCTCGACGCCGATAATCGGGATGTTTTGTTGATCCACTCTGGCGCTTTTGCCAAGTTTGTCGGACGCGCCGACGTGGTGGTGCGCAACGGCGATATCATCTCCCATCGTTACAACGCCATCGGTGTGACAAGCTCCATCAAAGAAGATCCCGAGATGGTGCGGATGCTCGAACCTTATGTCTTTGAACTCAACCAAAAGATCGATACCACGCGGATCTTTGCTTTTGCCCCTTACCTTGTGCCGCGTTTTGGCCGTGGGACGGGCGATTCTTCGCTTGGAAACCTTGTTGCCGAAGCGATGCAAGTTCGCCGTCGAGTCGAAGCAGACTTTGCTCTGACCAACTCTCTTGGTATCCGCACAGACCTTCAACCCGGCGCTGTTTCGCTCGAACAGTTTTACGAGATCTTTCCGTTTGAAAACACCGTGACGACGCTCTTTGTGTCAGGCAAAGAAATCCAAGAGCTGTTGGACTTTGTGACGGAACGCTCGACAGGACGGGGCTGTCAGTCGCAAGCACAGATCGCAGGGATGAGCTTTGTCATGAATTGTGGCGCAACTCCCCCACGTGCCGACTTGATCTGTATCGGCGCAAGCCGAAACCCTACGTGCAAGCCCGATTCTCCGAAAGATCAAGTCTGCTTCGATCCGCTTGCTACCGAAGGGCCGCGTACTTGCTTGTGGGGAACCCCAGTCAAGCCCTTTAGTTCTTACAAACTCGCCGCAAACGATTACATCGCCAACGGTGGATCGGGCTTCCGCGTCCTTCAGCGAAACACCACACAACGCGACACCCGCGTCTCTCTGCGCGATGCCTTGATCGAGTACATCGAAGGCTTGCCCGATTGCAACAAGTGGCTCGCTTCTGTCGATGCGCAGCGCAAAACCGAAGGCCGTTCGCCTCTTTCTGATGAAGAAAAAGAAAAGCTCGTCCCCAAATCCTACCGCTCTCTCCCCTGCATCCTCGGCGCAGAAGACGGACGCATCCGCCGCCGTCTCACCGAATAAGACGATATCTGAGAGATGTGCGCTTGATGAGCCGGCGTGCTCCGCTGTAGACGCCCTGTTTTTGGGCAGCCACACCTGTCTGCCCCTACATATACCGATCACACTACGGGTGGATTTCGTACAAGAGAGCACCGAAAAGAGACGCTCTCTTAGGTTCCACCGACCGCCTGATCAGAAGCCCTCTCCAAGGTCTCCGAAGCCAGCCGTGTTCTGGCAATCGCTGCAAAATCAGGATCCAACTCAAACCCGATATAATTTCGGCCACAAGCCTTTGCAGCGACCAAGGCCGAGCCGCTGCCGCAAAAGGGATCCAGAACCGTTTGCCCTTTTTGGGTGGTCAGCTCGATGAGGACGCGCATCAGGCTGAGTGGTTTTTGGGCCAAATGGAGACCGCTCTCGCCTCGCGCAAAGCCGGAGCGGAGGATGTTGTCGGGCGTTTTTTCGTATGCAACAAACGCGGTTTCGTTGTAGGCTCCGACCTCGTGTGTGACGACGTTGTCAGTGATGGTTGAACCGATCGGGTAGGGCTTGACAAACCAAAGTATGGGTTCGTAGGTCGGGCGAAGATTTCCGACCCGCCATCCTTCCCATCGCGAAGCGTTCTCGCTGTCGCCTCTTCGGTCGAACACCACGCTCACTCGTTGCGCTCGGTGAGGCGCAGACTCTCGAAGCCAAGCCAGCGAGTCTTTGAACGTGAACCCGATATCCTCGAAAGCCACAACACATCGGTGTGAGAGTCTTCGTCCCGCAAAAACCATCGCGGATCCGCCCGGCTTTAGGACGCGCAGCCATTGTTGTGCAAAGGACGCACACCATCGTTGGTATTCCAAGGGAATCTTTCGATCGGCTTCTGACCAGCCGTTCAAGGGTTTTCCTCTGCGCTTGAACACGGAACCTGCGCGTTCTTGGGCTGGACTAGAGCCAAGCAGGGCAGAATTGGTGTTGTTGTGCAAAACATCCCACCCGTCAGCGCCGATGCCGTAAGGGATATCACTCAAGATCAGATGAACGCTCTGCGTTGAAAGCTCCGAAACACCCGCGATTCCGTCGCCTTGAACCACTTGATTCAGACGCGTGTGATCACTCATGTTCTCAAACTCCAAAGACCCCACCAAACCGAACCAACCGTACGGCTGCGCTCTTGAAACCATACCGAAAGATCAAGGGCGTTGATCAGGGCGCATACACCGGCATTTGACACGCGGGCCGGGGGCGAGGCATTGGCCTTTTTCGTCGTACTGATAACAAGGTTTGGCACAACGCCAGATCTTGCCTTGTGGACAGGGTTGGGGGGGTTGGGTATTTGGATCGGAGGGGTTGTTTTGAAGGATCGAGCGGTGGGATGGAGGGGCGTGTTTGGGCGCAAAAGAGGCGGAAGATCGGGGGAGTTGGCGAAAGGCAAAGGCGAGGCGCAAGGAGACGGTGGTGGGAGCGGCGTTTGGGGTGGGACGAAAACGCATACGTTGGACTTGTTGAAGCAAACAGGAATGGAGAGAGGCGTGTTGGAGGGTAGCAGATTCGACGTGGGCTTGTTGTGGGCGCCCGAAGGATGGGATGGTGTAGCGCAGCGTGATCTCACCTTGCGGGGGATGAGGGCGGATCTCACGGAGGCTGCGATAGCATCGCGTAAAAAAAGGCATGCGCTGGCGGGCCGCTGTCTGCAATCGCATTTGTGCGATGGGGCCGTTGCTTT
Organism: Myxococcota bacterium; assembly: GCA_963169055.1. Taxonomy (GTDB): domain Bacteria; phylum Myxococcota_C; class UBA6777; order UBA6777; family UBA6777; genus JAKLKB01. The sequence goes on along the minus strand of CAUJFU010000075.1, from coordinate 35,773 downwards.
GAATGCCCAAGATGCGGAGGGTCGGCTGTATGGGGACGGACCAACATTTGCAGACGGGCTGCGGGGCTTGTTGGATGCAGCGTTTTCGGGCGTCTCTGGAAAGACAAGGGCGCAAACATCGGTACTGATGACCTTCTGGGCAAGAAGAGTCGGTGTTGTGGGGGGGCGTGTTTTCGGTGCTTTTGGAGGGCAGGAGCGCTGAGCCTTGTGTGGGGTCTTTTGAGGCCGCTGTGGTTTGGGGTGGCGTGTGTGGAAGAAGCGGATCGGTCGATGGCGAAGAAGGCGGAGCAGCGGTTGTGTTGGAAGGCGAGTTTGTTGTGGGGAGAGGGTTTGTGGGTGAAGAGTGCGAGGAGGGTAGAGCAGAGGGAGAGACCCGAGCAGAGGGCGTTGCAGAGGGAGGCATGGTGGAGTCGGTTGGGTCGGGTGCTCCGAGCGATGGGGGCGCAGGATTCATGTAGCCGCGCCAATAGCCCGATACTCCGAAGAGAAGCAGTAGCGACATCCAGATCCAGCCAAGTCGTGCGTGTTGGCTGGTGCGTTCGGCGTGTTGAAGGCGGAGGCTGAGGTCTTCGATCTGTGCGATGAGACGGCCTTGTTCGCGTAGAGCCTGATCGCGCTCGGCTTCGATGCTTGGAGGGGGGGGAGCCGAGGGGGTTGGTTTGTGCGAAGCATCCGAAGAAAAAGCAGAAGTCGGAGGTTGCGGCATCAAGATCTTCCTGCGTGTGTGGCGAAAAGAGCAGCAAGCGAAACGGTCTGCGGCATCTTAGCCAAACGAAGGGCGACAAACAAGAGAGCCGCCAAGAGAAGCAAACGTGTCGCGTGCTAACCTAGCACGCCGTGGTACCGATGGGGTTGACGGTACCGTGTGTGTGTACGTCTGCGTCGTCATCGAATCCGAGTCTGGCGAGGGTTTTGGCGAGAAGGTGGGCGGGTGGTTCTTGATCGTGCCATAGGGTGAGAAGACTTTGTTGTTGTTGGGCTTGGGCGTGGAGCGTTTGACATTGTGGCGAACTTGCGATCTCGGCCTCGACACGTTTGGATTCCTCTTCGGACAACAACGCATACAAATAAGCGTTCATTTGATCCTCCGGGCTTGCCACTTCGAGACCTTCTGACGCAAGGGCATCTTGGGTAAATGACTTGGTAGATTGTGCGAGGTCGGCAAGGAAGTGGATGTTGTTTTTCTTCGAAGAGTTCATGGCCGTAGCCCTTTCTTGTGATCTTAGAGGGATGGTTTGTTGTGTGTGTTTTTTTGTGGTTTAAGATTTTTAGAAGAAGAAGAAGAGGAAGAATCGTCGAGGGTATCAGAATCTTTGAGGTCTCTAGGATTATCCCCTGTGGGGCTAAGCTGTCGGAGGTAGTGGCTGAGTTTTTGGAGAGCGGTGTGCATTCTGGATTTGACGGTGCCGAGGGGGATATCGAGGGTTTCAGCGATCTGTTCGTAGGGGAGATGTTGGTACTGGTAGAGGACGAAGACGGCACGGATGGCGGGGGGTAATTTTTCGACAGCTTCTTGGATACGTGCGCCGAGTTGTTGGCGGTAGAGTTCGTCTTCGGGGTTGGGGGAGTGCCCTTCGAGACGATCCGCGAGGGTTTGATTGGTGTCGCCTTGTTCGGCTTCGAGGGAGACGTTGTGACGGTTGCGTTGGCTGCGCAAGGCGTCGATACAGATGTTGTGTGCGATGCGATAGGCCCAAGGAGAAAAGGAGGCACCGCCGCGAAAGTGTTCGAGATTGTTGTAGATGCGAAGAAAGGTTTCTTGGAAGAGTTCTTCGGCGACGGCGGGTTGTCGTACCATGCGGAGGATGTAGTTGTAGAGGGGGCGTTGGTAGCGTTGGAGGAGTTCTGCGAAGGCGCGTCGGTTGTTGTGTTGACGGGCGGCTTCTACGAGGTCAAGGTCGGTCAAGGTCGCATAGTTGGTCATCGGTATCCACGATCCCATCGGGAGAAGGAGAGCCCAAGGCGTCGTTGGGGCTACGTGATCTATGCAGAGATTTTCGCGGGCGGGAGAGGCGTGGGGTTCGGATTCATGGGGCATAAAGAGCAGGACTCGCGCAGCACGTTGTTCGTCGCGACAGGGTTTTCGCGAGGACAAGGCCGCATCGCCAGGCGAGTACTGTGGGCCGGAAACCGCCAGCGTTGGGGTCGGTTGGTGATCGAGGGGGAGCCAACAACCGGCCACAAAGAGAGGAAGCATAGAACGCGAAGAGGGGATCGTCAAGCGAGGGCTAGAGGAAGGAAGGAACGGTGAAGCGCCTTGGATGCCCTTGGTGTGGGGCTTTTGTAAGTCGAGATGTTTTTGGTCAAAGGCGGCGATCATGGGTGTGTTCCTTGTTTGATCCGATCTTCCTCTGGGTGTGGAGCGTAGAGGTCGGAAGTATCCGACGAAGAGAAGGCCGCTCGATCGCTTGGCGATGGATGCGGTGCGCAGAATGTGCTGTTTTACGGAGCGGCTTTTGGATTGGTTCGTTTCTTGTTTGCGATGGAGAGATGGTAAGGTGGAAAAGAAGAAAGAACGTTTGGACAAAATGTTGGTAGATCGGGGGATGTGTGAGAGTCGAGCGAAAGCGCAAGGGTTGATTATGGCGGGTCAGATCGTGGTGGGGGATCAGCGGGTGGAGAAAGCGGGTGCGTTGGTGAGTGTGGACGCAGAGATCCGAATCAAGGGGGAGGTGTTGCCGTATGTTTCGCGTGGTGGGTTAAAGTTGGCGGCGGCGTTGGATGCGTGGGAAGTGCGGGTGGATGTGGATTGTGCGGTGGATCTAGGGGCATCGACGGGTGGATTTACAGATTGCCTTTTGCAGCGGGGGTGTCGTAAAGTCGTAGCGATCGATGTGGGTTATGGACAGCTTCATCCCAAGCTGCGAAGCGATCCGCGTGTGATCAACCTAGAGCGAACGAATGCGCGGTACGTCATGCGTGAGAACTTGCCGTTGGGTCCGAGTGAGCCGATTCAATTGTTGGTTGCGGATCTCTCGTTTATCTCCTTGGAGTTGGTGATCGAGGCGATGGTCGGGCTGGTTTCAGAGGGCGGTGAGTATCTTTGGTTGATCAAGCCGCAGTTTGAGGTGGGCCGAGAGCAAGTGGGCCGTGGCGGCGTGGTGCGCGAGGAGGAGATGCGGCAGCGGTGCGCAGAAGAGATCAGCGCGGTGGCTGCGCGTTATGGCCTGCGTGAGTTGCGGCGGATGGATTGTCCAATCCACGGTCCAAAGGGCAATATCGAGATCTTGATGTGGTTGCGAAAAGAGGGTGCGCCTCTCATTCAACAAGAGGAACGGAGCAGCGAAAGCGATGCAGCGTGAGCAGAACAGCGCGAAACAACGGCGTATGCAAAGGATTCGAGGGTGGGTTTTGCGAGGGGGATCGGGATGGTTGTGTGTGTTGGGGTGGTTGTGTGCGATGGGACGGGGGCATCACGTCCATGCAGCGGGGTTTTTCGTGCCTTCGGTGGGTGCGCGAGCGAGCGGTATGGGCGGGGCCTTTATTGCGGGGGGCGATGATCTGACGGTGATGTGGCACAACCCTGCGAACCTTGCGCGGATCAGTGGTTTGCAAGTGCAGTTGGATGGGGCGTTTGTGTGGGTTCCGTTTTCGTTTACACGCGCACCGATGGATGGGAAGAAGCCGTTTCCAACAAGCGAGAATGTGGGGGATATGCAGCCCGTACCGTTTTTGGGGATCAGTTATGACTTTGGGGCGCTCAAGTTGCCAAAGATGCACAAGCTGGTGGTGGGGATCGCCGCGTGGGCTCCGTACGATGGGAATTATTATTGGGACAAAGACGGTAGCGGAAAGATCGCACAGCCCGATTGTTTGGGGGACAAGAAGGACAGCTATTTGTGCCAGACCAACGGGCCGCAACGCTATTCTTTGCAGCGTTATGATCCGATCCAGCTGTACCTTGGGATGGCGCTTTCGTATGGATTGGAATTGCCGTTTATGAGCCTCTATATCGGGGGTGGGTTTCAGCTTGTGAAGACGGATATCTACCAGAGTTTGACCGTCAAGCTGATCAACCCCGATACAACAAACACATCGGATGATGCACCGATCGAAGTCCAAGCTGGATCGGCGTTTCAGCCGTCGGGGAATTTTGGTTTGACGTTGGCCTTTCCGATCGGTTTGTCGTTGGCGGCGTCTTTTCAATTGCCGCTGGGCGTTCGGATGGAAGGGACGTTAAAAGCGGAAGTTCCAAAGGATTTTCAAGCGTTGGCATCTTTGAAGGGAGACAAGGTCAAGGTGAATTTGGAGTTGCCTTGGATCTTGCGCACAGGGATCGCGTACCAGCCGACGTTTTTTCCGCGCTTGAAGCTTGAGGTGTCGTTTGTGTACGAGGCTTGGAGTTCGCTCAAGGAGATCGTACTCGATCCATCGGAGATCACGATCGACTCGCCGATTCCTGCGTTCAAAGGCCCTGTTCCGATCGTCAAGATCCCGCGAAACTGGCAAGATTCGTGGTCGGTTCGTGCGGGCGCGCAGATCGAGATCATCCAGCGTTATCTGTTTGCGCGGGCAGGCTATTTTTATGAAAGCGGCTCAGTTGCCAACAAGCACTTTAACGTGTCTTCGGCGCATGGGGAGCGCCACGGGATCGGTGTGGGCTTGGAAGGCCAGCTTCATTTTGGAAAGCACCATCTGCGTCTTGCTGCGTCGTTTACGCACGTTTTTATGCAAGAATTGGTGGTTGCAAATAGCGAGGAGCGGGTGGTGATCTTGTCGCAAAAAGAAGAAGATCGCGCCAAGAATCCGCCCCCTGCCGTTGGAAACGGGACGTATCGGGCAGGGATGGAGTTGTTTTTGTTGTCGCTGACGTACCACTGGGGCGATTAAAAAGAGGGTTGCGAGGAGGGGGAGGGGGATTTTTCGCGAGTGTCGTGGTTCCAAAGCAGAAAGACGCCTGTAAAGACGGCGAGATTGGCGGCGCTTAGGAAAAGATAAACCCACGAGGGGTAGAGGATCGCGGCGATCATGCAAAAGAAATACATGACGACATAGCGAAGCATCCGCCAATCGAGGGAGATCATCATGCTGGCTGTGAAAGCAAAGACCATCGGCATTTCAAGAACGAGCATTTGATGGGGGGTGGTGTTGGCGCGCATCCCTGCGAGTCCATGGAAAATAAATGTAAAAGCCAAGAGCAAGATGTTGTAAGAGATCTTGCGATTGATGGCATTTTGGAGGAGGCGCCCGCGCATCAGATAAAACAGGCCGGCGATCAGGAGGGTGGAGACGATATCGGATTGAATGCGATCCCACATCCCACCTTGGGAGTAGCCGGCTTGTTCGAGATAGCGGGTGATTAAGGGAGAGAGGCCCCATGTAAAGCCCAAGGCAAGGGCGAAATAGCTGCGTCCTCTTGCGCCGATCGTGAGATTCGCATCTTGCTCCATCTGCTTGAGTTTGCTGTATTCTTCGGCACGTTGGAGGTCGTGTTGAAGGAGATCTTGGATCGCTTGTTGGAGAGGTTCGTGTTCGGCGGGAGGTAGGGGCTCTTGTTTGTTGAGTTCGTGCAAGAGGCGTTGGGCGGCGCGTGCGTTGCGTTGTTGGATCTCGTAGCGGATCATCAAGGTGAGTGCGCCTTGGAGACCTGCGCGTGCGTGCGGATTGTCGGGCCATTCGCGCAAAGCTTGTTGGAATCCAAAGCGCGCTTCGGAGAAGAAGCTGTGGACCTGAACGTGGGGATCGTTGTAGCGGCTGTCATGGAAATCTTCGGCGTGTCGAAGGGTTTTGCTGAGATCGCGCAGACGCTGTTCGGCGTACTCGCTGAGTTGCCGAGAGCTACGGTGTTTGAGAAAGGCTGCGAGGGCTTGGCGGAGTTCTTGGGCGGTGCGGAATCGTAGGTTTTGATCGAAGTGCATGGCTTGGTGTGCGATGGCGGCGAGATCAGGCGGGACGTGTCGTGGATAAGGGTAGGGGGCGGAAGAGTAGGCGTGATGGAGGATCTCGGCGATGTTTTGGCCTGTATGGGGGGCTTGGCCGACCATGATCTCGTGCAAGATCGCGCCCAACAAGTACACGTCAGTGGTCGGGTTCCACGCGGCGCGTTGCCAGTCTACCATCTCAGGCGGCATATAGGCGGGAGTACCCGAGATCCCTTTGATATCGCTGATGGAGGGGACGCCCTCAAGCGGTCCAAGCCAACTGACGGCGACGCCCCAATCCACGACGTAGACCTCGCCGAACTCACCGATCATCACGTTATCGGGTTTGAGATCTCGGTGCAGGATCCCCTTGCTGTGGGCAAAATGGATCGCGTTGCAGACCTGCATCAGCGTGCGGAGGTGCCATTCAAGAGGGTCAAAACCAGTATCGCTGTATTCGGGGATCTTTTTTTCGTCGAGCAGCAGATCGCTCCATGCGAGACCTTTGACTTTTTTCATCACCAAAGCGGGAGAGTCTTCGGGAGTGCGGCCAAGCGCGTACACCGGGATGATGTTGGGATGTTCGAGATAGCCTGTAATCCGGGCTTCTTGAAGTAGGCGTTGGACGGCTTCGTGCGTGCGATATTCGGGGGGAAGCATCTTGATCGCAACTTCGCGGGAGAGGGCAGATTGGCTGGCGGACCAAACTTCGCCCATACCACCGCGCCCGATACGATCGCGCAACACAAAGTTGATGCCTTCGGTGTGTTGTTCTTCGTTTTCGATCAAGAGTGGCAAGGAGCGCAGCGGAACCGTGTAGTCGCTCAGATGAGATTCGGGCATTAAGGTGGTGCGAAAAGCGAGGGTGGGTGAACTGGAGTTTCCTTCAGTGAGGGAAAGGCTCAACCAAACCTGCTCAAATTCCGTGCGCTTGGGGGAGGAATCCATGTTTTTCGGCTGCTCCTTTGCTTCCGCAAGGTCCGTCTCCATCGCGGTAGAAGCTTTCTTTTTGGGAGGGGACCTCCGCTCCACACGGCAGATCAAAGCACAAAGTGCAGCATACAACAACTGAAAAGATGACGGTGGGTTTGCTCAGCATGTGGCGCAAACACTCTGTCGCTTCAAGCGCCGCGAACACGGCTTTTTTTGGCAACAAGTGACACCTATCGCACACGAAAAAACGAAAAGCAGCGTACACAAGATCAGAAAAAATCTTGAATACGCTGCTTTTGCGTTTGGGTTGAGCCGTTGGGGCAGGCTCTCTACGTTTTGGAAGCCACTGGTCGGGAAGGTGACAGGCTTTTTCGCATCACATCTTTGACATATTTTATGCGCTACAGGCGCTCTGTCTGTGGGAAAAAAACCAGATCACCAACAAAAAAACAAGACATCAACAAAACAAATAAAACATCGATCCATGCGAAAAACAAAACAAAAAGGCTTGTCAACAAAGATGCTTTCAATCACTTCTTCATAGAAGAAGAGCATAAGAAATTCTTGATATACAAAACATACTTACAAAACAAACATCTTCATACAAAATCGCTAACACAAAACATACTTACAAAACAAACATCTTCATACAAAATCGCTAACACAAAACATACTTACAAAACAAACATCTTCATACAAAATCAAAACACAAATTGATCGAAAGAGAACAACATACTTACATAGGGCTTACGCAGTTGGGTACGAACAAGGCCAATGTTCGGGCGCGGGCGGTTCGCGAACCGCCCATACAACGGGCTGATTCTTCACGGTTTCCCTTTATCAACTGCGTAACTTCTATTACAAAACAATCGATCCATCGGGGCGTTTTTAATGCTCGTTTTCGGGGGGGGGTTCGGGATCTTCTTCATCGTTTGGAAAGACGAGATGCCGATCTTTGATGTCGATATCCAAGGCTTTGAGGAGTTTTCGTTTGGTGGCATGGCGGCACTTTTCGCCGCGCTCGATGCGATCGATGGTCAAGACAGAGATACCTGCTTTGCGTGCGAGTTCAGCTTTGCTGATCATCTGCTCCTCGCGTACTTTTTTAAGATAGTTTTTTCCAGTCATTGAGGTACCTTATGTGTCTTTGTGATACGCTAATTAAGCGTAATTTTCATTGACTATGCTTGCTTTTGTGAGCGGACACAAATTCTGTGCGCAAAAAAAAGATAATCTATTGTTTTGGAAAGAAAATTTGGGGATTTAGGCGGAAGGTTCTTGGGGGGAGAGGGAGGGGATGGTGTGTGCGATGGCGTGCCAAGCGGAGGAAGCGGGGAGGAGTGCGTTCCAAGAGTGGGGGAAGGTATGGGGACCAAAGAGCGCGCCGAGGAAGGCACCTGCGACGAGTCCGAGGGTGGGGTAGGGGCCTTTGCGTTGGAGGAGGGCGATCAAGCGGAGGTGGGGTGGATCTTGGAGGAGGAGTGTGCGGTAGGCGGCTTGGAGGGAAGTGACGACATAGCCGTTGGGGTCGAGGGCTTGGAGGGGTAGCATGGGGGCGGATTGGATGGCTTGGGTGACGGTGGGTCCGATCCCAACGAGGCAAAGGGCGGTGTGTCGGTGTTCGTGCCATTGATCGAGGAGGAGCATTCGCAGGAGACGAGAGGCAAACAGAGAAGCGTCGAGACATCGGGGGTCAGGGTGTGTTTGTGCGCAAAGCGCGAGGGTTTCTTGGGCGAGGCGTTTGGGGTGGTTGAGAAAGAAGAAGGCAGCGAGCAAGGAGCGTTTGAGTCCGCCGCTTCCTGCGGCTTGTTTTCGGGAGTTTTCCCAGACTTGGCGTGCAAGAGAAGGGAGGTTTGGAGATGCGGGGTCGGGTTCGATATCGCTGTCAAAGAACGCGGTGGGAGGTGGTTTTTGTGGTTCGAGAGCGGCATCTAGGAGTTCGACGACGCGTTCGGTTTGAGGGCCGACAAGCAAGGTTTGATCGCGATAAGAATCGAGGAGGAGTTGTTGTCGGCGCGTTTCGTTGGGTGGGTCACCTTGCAAGAATTCTTTCGAGAGAGCGAGCAAGTAGCGAAGATCGGGACTCAAAGGGGGGAGGCGGAGATGAGAAGTTGGGGCGGTGAGATCATGAAAGGAGAGGGTGCCTTCGTGGAGGGCCTGTCCGATCGAGTACCCAGTGATCATGCCGATCAATCCGCCAGAGATTCGCTCTTGTCGGTTCAAGGTAGGGCCTTTTGTTGTGACGAACGGCCCACAAAAACAGAGAGGTGGAGAAGGTGATTGCGGGCGAAGTTCGGTGGGGTTGGGGGATCGCAAGGAAGGTTGGGGCTGATCAGGCATTCGCCTGTGACAGGTTGGAGCGACCCACACGCGGTACTTGGGGCAACTGCGGTTAGACGAGGCTGATCAGGTATTCGCCTGCGACATGGGCGAGGTAGGCGACGATGCTCAATTCGCCTTGGGTAAAGGGCCGATCGCCCGGGTTATTGTAGAGCTGGATGGCTCCTAGGACGCGCTTTTGGTGTTGGACGGCGGCACAAAGCATCGAACCCGGAACAATTCCGACGTTGTTGAGGATATCGTTTTGGAATCGGGGGTCTTGTTGGGCGTTGGCGATGACTTGGTTGATGCCTTCTTTGGCGCAAAAGCCTGCGATGCCTTGTCCCATGGGGATGCGAAAGTTCAAGAGTTCATCGGCGCGTTCGCCTGCGCTGACTTCAAACCAGAGTTCTTGGTGCGGGCTGTTGATATCGGTGAGAAGGACGGCACCGCCTGCTGCGTTGACGTTGCTCATGGAGAGATCGAGCACGAACTGCATCGCAGCATGTCGATCTTCGCCATGATCGTAGATCTCCATCGCACGCATGAAGGCGTCGGCGAGGATCTCTGTGGTCATCCCGGGCTTATATTTGCCTTCGCTGTCGGAAAGTGAGAGTGACTGCGAGGAGCCTCGTGCAGCGGCTTTGGCAGGTGCAGGTGCGGGCTGTGCGGCTGGTTTGACAGGTGCAGCAGGCTGCGCGGGAGGCGGAGCGGAAAAGGCGGGTGTCATGGGCTGTGCGGGAGGCGGAGAAGCGAAGGCAGCGGGAGATGCAGCGGAAAATGTCGGAGCGACGGGGGCGGGTGAAGTGACGGGTGCAGGTGGAGCGACTGTGGGCGCGAGATCGGACATGGAGACCGCCGTCATCTCAGCGGGGGGTTTGGGGGTAGCGATCGCGGGTGAAGGGGTGGTTGGGTGGATGGGGGAGGTTGTGGCGGGGGCATCAATTGGCGGAAGAGGGGCGGAAAATACGGGGATCTCGGGTTCTGGTGTGGCGGTGGGTGGCGGTTGGGCTTGCTGAGCGAGGCGGGATTGGAGTGCGCTGTGTAGGGAGCCGTCGTCTGTGATGGTTTGTGCATTTTCGATGGCGGATCTGGATGCGGCAGAGGCGGAGGCGGAGGGCGCAACGGCGGGTTCGACCTCTGCGGAGAGAGTCGCGAGGGTATCAGGAACGGAGGCCGAGGGGATGGGGAAGTCAAATACGGGCGAATCAAAGGCGAGGGTTTGTCCGCCAAATGCAGCGGCAGCGACGGCAGATGCGGCTTCGGCGATGGGTTGAGGGGTGGGGGAGGTTTGATGTTGGGGTGCAGGTCGAACTTCGTAGATGCGTCCAGTTTTGGTATCCGTGACGCGGATCTGTTGGTCGTCCATGATGTCGCATGTGATGTTGCGAACATTGCTGTCATCGCCGACCTGCTTGAGTCCGTTGCGCAAGGCCAAAAGCCAGTTAGGCGCTTCGATCATGAGTTTTCGGAACTCGCCGGGATGGTGGGGTTGGGGAACCTGAACTTCAAACTGCATCGCGCAGACCTCCGTAAGAAAACAAGCTGTTTCGGTCGGGCATTCATCGTGGACGCTAACAAAGAAGGCTGCGGTTGTCAATTGCGCGGGTTCGAGCTATGGGGCGAGGTTTCTTTCTGGCGAATCAAACGAATACGAAATCCGCAGGGAGTGGGATCGAACGATGTAGGGGCAGCAAGGTGTGGCTGCCCGACCGCAGGGCGTTTACAACGGATTGCATCGGCCCGTTGTGTTCACTTCTCTACTTAAGACGGTGGTTGGGGAGAGTGAGGGCAAAGCGGCCGATGGTCCAAAGGATCTTGGAACCCGCGCCGATCACTCCTTTGAGGGTGCCGGAGACTTTGGATTGTCCGATACGGATGCGGTAGCGAACAGGGACTTCGAGGATACGCAGACCTGCGAGGACTGCTTTGATCTGCATCTCGACGGTCCATCCGTAGTTTCGGTCGCGCATATCGAGGATATCGAGAGCATCGCGTCGGATGGCGCGAAACGGTCCAAGATCCGTGAAGGTGTGTCCCCAACGCAAGGCGATCAGGTGGGTGGCAAGCCAATTTCCGAAGCGGGCTTGGGGGGTCAGGGCGCCTTGTTCGCGGGTTCCTTGTTCGCGTGAGCCGAGGGTGAGATCGGCTTGTTGACGGACAAGCGGATCGAGCAACAAGGCGCATTCTTCGGGATAATCGCTGTAGTCCCCATCGAGGAAGACGATGTATCGGGTTTCTGGGGGGAGAGCTGCGAGGCCACGCAGACAGGCGGCTCCGTAGCCGCGTTCGGGTTCGTGGTAGACTTCGGCTCCGTGGGCTTGTGCGATCTGGGGCGAACCATCGTGACTGCCGTTGTCTACGACGATAACGCGATCGACCCAATCGCGGGGGATATCGTCAAGGACTTTGCCGATACTTTGGGCTTCGTTGAGTACGGGGATGATGGCGACCGTGTGGGCGGGAGTGTGGCGAAACACAGAAGGTGGCATGGATCGAAAGCTCCTTGGGGGTGAATTCTTGTCTTCGCTTTGAAACGTGGGCGGCACAATCAACGACAAGGGTGTATCGCACGTCGATCGATTGCGTTTGGTGTAGAGATCGCGCAGTCTGGGCGTGTCTTTTTCAAGAGAGTGTCCCACAAGGGGGTTTTGGTGCGCAAGAAGCGAAAGCGCGAGGAGGTTGGATGGGTCGTTCGTCGTTGTGGTTTCGGCTGCCGTGGTTGGGTCGCTATTTTCAATGGTTGGAGGCGGATGCGCCAAACGGATCGGTGGAGCGATACCCGATATTGGGGGAGAATGGAGAGAGCAGCATCCCGGGGGTCTATATCGCGGGCGATTTGACGGGGATTCCGCTGTTAAAATTTGCGGCGGAGGGCGGATCGGGCTTGGTGCATCAAATCGCGCAAGATACGGGGTTTCGCAAAGATCAAACAGCCCGAGGTGCGGAGGTTTATGATCTGGTGATTGTGGGGGCGGGGATCGCGGGTTGTGCGGCAGGTTTGGAAGCGAAAGCGCTCGGTCTTCGTTTTTTGATCTTGGAGGCAGATAGGGCGTTTTCGACGATCCATAACTTTCCGACAGGCAAACCGATTTACACCTACCCTGAGACGTTGACGCAGCAGGCGCGTTTGAAGACGGTGGGCGATAACAAAGAGCGATTGTTGGCGCACCTCGAAGAGCAGATCGCGGGAGCGTCTTTGCCGATCGAGACGGCGTATGTTCAAGCGGTATCGGGTCGTAAAGGGGCTTTTTGGGTAGAAACGGAAAGCAAGAATTACAAGGCGCTGCGGGTGTTGGTGGCGATCGGAAAAAGTGGAAATGCCCGAAAGCTCGATGTGGTGGGAGAAGATCTGCCCAAGGTGTACAATCGCTTGATCGATCCAAAGGACTTTGCAGGGCAGCGGGTGTTGGTGGTGGGAGGAGGAGACAGCGCGTTAGAAGCGGCGTTGTTGTTAAGCGAACAAGCCGGAACAACGGTGACGCTCTCGTATCGGGGCGAAGCGTTCTCGCGCCCCAAGCCAGAAAATCAGCAGGCGATCCAACAAGCCGAAAAAGACGGAAAAATCGAGTTGTTGTTGGGATCGAAGGTTCAAGAAGTTCGTGCCGACGCGGTTGATATCGAGGTGAAGGGGGTGAAGCGTGCGTTGCCCAACGATGCGGTGTTGGTGCAGATCGGAAAAGAGTTGCCGCTCGCGTTCTTTTCACGTTCTGAGATCGCGGTGGAAAGGACGTGGGATCTGGAGCGGGTGGTGATGTTTTTGGCGCTGTTGTTTGGGTCGGGGGTGATCTATTTCGGCAAGGATGCGAGCTTGATCTCGGCGGGAGTATTGGACGGGCTGTGGGTGGCTCCACAGCATTCTTTTCGGCTGATCTGGATGTATCATGAACCTTGGAGTTGGAGGGGCGGGATCTTGGGGTTGATGGCGTGGATATCTTTGCTTGGGCTGATCGTGACGGGAGGATGGACGCTTGGGATCGTTGCGACAAAAAGCGCGCAGTTTTTTTCAACGCGATGGAAGGCGTTTAAAGCGGTGTATTTTCTGGGGGTCGCGTTGATGGTGAGCGCGGTGTACGTCAGCGAGTTTTATGCTGGAACGCAGCTTCTTGGGAAGAAGATGTCGTTTTGGTACACCTTTCTGTATTCGCTGACGATCTTGATCTTTGGTGTGCGGCGGATCATGGTCCGCAAGACGCGCTACATCACACTTCAAACCACTTCGTTGATCTTGATTCAGATCATCCCGTTGTTTTTGTTACCAGAACTGCTGTTGCCTTGGATGAATCAGGCGGGGATCTTGCCACAAAGCCTCAAAGCGCACTTGTTTCCGGGGGATTCGTTTTGGCGGTCGTATGGCTTTGTGTTGGCGTGGCCGTTGTTTGTATGGAACCTGATCATCGGGCAACCGACGACGGCTTGGTTGGTGATCTCGTTGGTGCAGACCTTTGTCTTGATCCCGCTGTTGGTGTGGAAGTGGGGAAAAGGCGCGTATTGCGGTTGGATCTGCTCATGCGGCGGATTGGCAGAGACTTTAGGGGACGAGTATCGAACCACCGCGTGGCATGGGCCGATGTCCCGTTCGTTTGAGCATGTAGGTCAGGTGGTGTTGTTTGTGGCGTTGGGGTTGACGATGTGGAATCTTGTGGCCCCAAGCGCGGGTGGTCTGGCGCTGAGTCATCTTCGCGAGGGCTACAAGGTGATTGTGGATGTGATCATGGCGGGGGTTTTGGGGGTAGGGGTGTACTTCTTTTTGAGTGGGCGTTTTTGGTGCCGCTTCTTTTGCCCGTTGGCGGCGTTGATGCACATCTATACGCGTTTTAGCCGCTACCGCATCTTTTCGGACAAGAAAAAATGTATCTCTTGTGGGGAGTGTACCCGCGCCTGCCACATGGGCATCGACGTGATGAATTATGCCAACAAGGGCGTTCCGATGGACAATTACGAATGTGTTCGTTGCTCGGCATGTGTCTATGTTTGCCCCGTCCAATGCTTAAATTTTGGCGAGATGAAGGGCGGAAAAGGCGTTGCAGCGTTGCTTGGGCTACGCGAAGAAAAGGCAGAAAACTTGATCTCTTCGGAAACCATCCAAAAGCAGCTTCAATAGGGAAGGATCAGGGAATGGGGGTGGCTTGGAGTTGTTCAAAAGCGGGGATCTGGCCGATGAGTGGGCGGGCATATTCGAGAAAAGCGGGGGTCACATCGTTGTGTGCATCGTTGATCCATTCGTCGGGCATATGGCGAACCTTGCCACCGATCTTGGAGATATCTGTTTCGAGGAAGTATTCGACAACATAATTTCCGATGCGGCGCATACAGACGGAGCCGCTTTGTCCGAGTCCACAAGCGAACTGGACGGCTTTTTGGCCGACTTCGCGGGCTTCGCGTTGGTCGACTTCGGAGACGCATCCGACAAAAGAGCGTTGGAGGTAGCCGAAGGTATCGCCGCGAACGCGCTTGAGTTGGAGTTTTTCGGTGATTAAGGAGACGAGAGTATCCGCGAGAGCACCGCCACCAAGGCGGGGGTGACCGAAGGAATCGCGGGGAACTTCTTGGCCTTGTTGCTCAAAAATCGAAACGATCATCGGCTTGGGTTTGCCCTTGCTGTCGAGTTCGCTCCAAACGCCCTCGCTGAGAGCAATGATGCAACGTCCGTGTTGGTCATACACACGACGAACATCTTGGAGGAAGTTGTCCACGACAAATTGCTTTTCGGGGACATAGATCAGATGGGGTCCATCGTCGGGATAGCGGCGCGCAAGTGCCGAAGCTGCGGTCAAGAAGCCTGCGCTGCGGCCCATGATCACAGCGAGATAAACGCCCGGGAGTGCGCGGTTGTCGAGGTTTGCTCCTGCGAAGGCTTGGGCGACAAAACGCGCAGCCGAGCCAAACCCGGGGGTGTGATCGGTGACCGTGAGGTCGTTGTCGATGGTCTTGGGGATGTGGACCACGCGCATCTCATAAGCGGCTTGTTGGGCGTATTCGCCGATGATCTTGACGGTTTCAGAAGAATCATTTCCACCGATATAAAAGAAGTAGCGGATATCACGGGCTTTCATCTGCTCAAAGAGTTTTTGGCAGTAGGCGGCGTCGGGTTTGTCGCGGGTCGAGAGCAACGCAGCCGATGGGGTTTGGGCGATGGCTTCGAGGTTTGCGTGCGTGGTTGCCCGCAAGTCTACCAATGTTCCGTCGCGCAATCCCCGCACACCGTGCAGCGCCCCGTAGATCTGCTTGATTTGTGGGTACCGTGTGGCTTCAAGGACAGCCCCCACAAGGCTTTGGTTGATGACGGCGGTGGGGCCGCCCCCTTGCGCAATCACCATATTCCCTTCAAGGATAGACACGTCGCACCTCCGAATCTGTTGTGGAGAAATGAAGCTTTATTCGACAGGATAGGACAAGGGCTTGTATAACGAGACCCATGTGTGCATCATCACAAACACGCGAGAAGAGACGCGTTGTGGTGCGTTGCCTGCGTGTGTGTGGAGAAGCCGCTTTCTCGCGGAAGAAACAGGCAGAACAGATAGCAGGGCAGAACGGAAAAAACAAGCCTCTCGTTGTCTCGCTGCTTGGTCGAAGGCTCCATCGCGAACCCGCGCAAGGCGGGTTTGTGCCGTAGAAGTTCAGAGGTTGTGATCGTCGTTTCCTCGTATGACCGAGGGATGCGGCGCGCATCGAGTAGCTGAGGTGAGAGATGCAAGTTCAGCCCACAAGTCGAAAGACGGGAGCTGTGTGGCGTTCCCAAGAGGGTTTTCGGACACTCAAGGGGGGGCAGTTTTCAGAAGAACGAAACCACCGCATAGAGATCGAAGGGTTGATCCCCGAAGATCTACTCGTTTTGCAAGCTGCGACCGAGCTTTTGCGCCTGCTTTTTCCCCAAGAAGAGTGGGGGGCATGGAGCGTCGAGATCGTCGAAGGCCACGACTGTCTTGCGGAGGTTCTTTCCGAAGAACAGACCTTGTTGGTGGATCGGTTGGCTTTGGCGGATCTGACGTTGTTGAGTTGGGAGTTGTATTCGGCTTGGTTGCAACACGTCCTTCACGAAGAACAAGGGTGGTTGCAGCCCGAAGAGATCGCCTTGTTTGCATTGTGGGTTCAGCTACGGTGGTTCCAACAAGAAGGCATGCGGTGGCAAGAGCAACTGTTCATGGCTTTGCGACAAATCCCTGTAGATACGGGGATGTTCGAGCATCTTTTGTGGTCTTTGCTTCCAGATACACGTGCAGCGCGTTTACGCCTGAGCCTTGCGGGGACGTGGCCTGATGTGGACCCTTTTGTGTCGCATCGCAGCGCCGAAGAGCGCTTGTGGCAAGTGGCCGCACAAGCTCTCGCCCAAAAATGGGGGCGAGCACCGCTTTCGCCCGAACAATGGGCTGTCCGACGCGAGCGTTTTCAAAAACTCAAAAAGCAATGGGATATCCGCTCCAGTCTTCCGTGGGAAGCCGTTGCGGGGGCTTTGTGTAGCATCTTGGCTCGCTTTGTTTATGAAATCCCCCCCCAAGCCAGCAGTACAGACCGCCGTCTGAACCTGTTTCGCTTGTGTGTCGAAAAAAGCCTTGAACACGAAGAACTACGGCTCTTTCCACACGAGTGGCCTCGTCTTTCTCTGGCGGTCCTCGATCCCCAACGCCACCCGCGCATCCATCTCGCATTATCTCACTTTCTTGCGATCCATCCGCAGTTGGGGGCCGAAGCTTTGTGGTCCATCCGCAAGGATGAAAGCCTTCTCGCCCAGCTTGCGATCCAAAACCAACTGAGCGATCAAGACGATCGCTTTTTTCGTCAAGCTACACATCTTCAAGCCATCTGGCGCGATATCCTTCATCGCAATGCTTCCCAAGATTGGGCTGCGTATCTGCTCTTTGATGCCCTTGAAAAGCACATCGCCACCATCCAAAAAGACCAAGATCTGTTCTTTGAAGTCGTCCTCTACAATGGCCCTGACCCTGATCAAGGGCCTCTTCCCCAAGCCAATAGCACCCAAACGCTCTGTGAGCTCCTCTGGGTGCTTTCTCAATCGCCCCTTGCTGTTCTTCGCCGTTTGTACCCAAAACAACGGGAACAACAACACGCCTCACATCTTCGTTGGCCGCTATTGCGCCAGCACCTTCGGCGGTTTGTCCATCTCGCACCGCCCGTCTTGTTGCGTCTGCTCGAACAACTCGAAGAAGAACGCCAACAACGCGAACAAGAAACCCCTCTCCCCGCGCACCTTCACATCGACGCCGATCCCGATATCCCTCAACAAGATCTGCATGGGCGGGTACTTCCGCTGTTTTCGCGCCCTGAGCTTCAACAATACCGCTGGATCGACCTTGAACGAACCACCCACCTTCGAATCGTTCATCTCGATCGTTGTCTCAAGCGCAGCAGCGGCCAGTTGCGAGAACAACGCTTCTTTAGTTCTTTCCTGCTGTTCTTCAAACAAGCCGAAGATCTCCATGAAGGCCAATGGAACGAACTCGCCTTGTGGATCGACAAGGATCTCGATCTCAGCAAAGCCAGTCAAAAGAAAAGCCTTGCACCGACGATCCGAGGTTTGCTGCTCGAAGATGGCTTGTGGGAACGCACCTATCGCTATCAGTTCCTCTCCATGGACCAATTGCTTCAAAAGTTGCAGCCTACCCACCAAGAATGGCGCGCTCTGTTGGAGATGCTTGCGAACGAATATCGGCCCTTGCTCGAAGAGCGCGTGCAAGAAGTCTTGGCGTTGCAGTACTACCTCGGGCGTGAACGCTATCTCGGCCATCAGTCCTTGACGGGGACGCTGTATGCCGAACATGCACACCCGATCTTGCGCCTCTCTTTGGACGACTTTGAAGGGATCAAACAACAACTCGCCGCAGAATCCGTCGAACAAGGCATCCAACATTTTCTTCACACACAGCTTCAAGACACCCGTTCTTGGTCCAGCGCACACCAAGCCATCGCTCAGCAAGTCAGCCAATACACGCTGCTGCTTCATCTCGCCACCAACGCTCTTTTTCTTCAACCGCTCCCCGCACAAAACGCACAAAGATGGTGTTGGGATGTTCTACAGCGATGGGTTGAACAAGCCGATGAATGGGAACCCATCGCGCTCGATCCGCAACACTGGCTCCGAGATAACGCCCAATTGATCAAGCGCCTTGAACGTGTGTATCCTGCCCGCGCCATCGAACTTGTGGGATTCTTTCTTCAGCAAATCCATCCACAGCATCGGATCGTCCAACGCCTCGTCCAATCGCCTTTTGAAGAACAAGCGGCGGCTCCCGTCTTTAAGCCCATCCCAACAGGCCAAGATCTCTCGCGCAAGCGTGAGATGATCCCCTATCTCTCGGACCCAGAAGGCCATCTCTTCCCTGTGATGCTTTTGCAGTTGTTCGGTCAGATCCCAAAACAACTCTTGCACAAAACCCTTGATGCCGACGAAAAGCTACAAAGCTCGCTTCGCAAAGCCAGTCTGTTGTTGATCCAAAGCCAACTCGACGAAGATGGCGCTTACCACGCGCTTGCAGATGTTCTCGAAGAACGTCAAGCTCGCCAAGCCACCCGTCAAGCCGAAGGTTCCACCGCCCAAGAAAGCCCCGTCAACCAAGAACAGCCACCCACAGAAGAACACTCTTCCAAAGAAGAGATCCATAACCACAGCAAGGTCCAAGAAAGCAGCCAGTCTTCGTAACTCTCGTTGAAAAAGCCCGCTGTTTCGAGCCATCTGGCTGTGGCGTTTTCGCGCAAGCGAACCCCGCCATCTCTTCGGATACGATCGATTCCTTCCGAACTATCGAGCAAAACAACTAGCCCAAGCGAGTCTGTCCATGCCTGCACAACAAACTCCTCATGCCAACGCTCTCGGTCGCACCGCGTTGCGCAACTGGCTCGATCAATCTCCAAACAACTTCTTTCAACAAGATCCCTTTCTGTCGGGCCTTTTGGAGGCTTTTTGGGGAACCGAACGCCTGAACGAACACTTGCCGCGTTTGGAGTCCGCAGGTCGGGTATTTGCATCGATCGATGCCGCTGTTCAATCCGCTGATGACCGATCCCATCTTCCCCGTCTTGAGCGGTATTCGAGCGTTGGCGAGCGCATCGAAGAAGTGGTCTTTCACCCTGCCTACCGCGATATCGGTCGTGCGATCTACGGCTCGGGCATGATGTCCGTGTACAAAAAACCCGGCCAAAACTTGCTGGCTCTGGCGTTGTTTTATTTGTCTGCGCAAAACGGAGAAGCCGGTCACAACTGTCCTGTCGCCTGCACCGCAGGGATCATCAAAAGCCTACAATCGGTCGCTGATCCGACCTTGGCAGCGCGTTATCTGCCACATCTGCTCGAACCGGATTACGATCGCTGTTTTACGGGGGCACAGTTTCTTACCGAGATCCAAGGCGGCTCCGATGTGGGGGCCAATGCGGCGCACGCCGTCCCTCACGAAACCCTTGCAGGAGCGTGGTGGATCAACGGCGAAAAGTGGTTTTGCTCCAACGTCAACGCAGACTTGATCTTGCTCACCGCACGCGTCCCCGACCAAGGAGACGGCACCAAAGGACTCGGACTGTTTTTGCTACCCCGTAAGCTCGAAGATGGCCGACCCAACGGGATCTTTATTCGACGCCTGAAAGAAAAACTGGGAACACGTGCGATGGCCTCGGCGGAATGCGACTTTCAACAAGCTCTTGCTTACGCCGTAGGGCCTGTTCAACAAGGTTTCCACAACGTCATGCGCCACGTGATCAACACTTCTCGGCTTTACAATGCGATGGGTGTCACCGGAAATGCCCGTCGTGCCTTCTCGATCGCGTGGGGATACGCTCAACACCGCACCGCCTTCGGCCAACCGATCCAACAATTTCCGCTCGTCCACGATCTGCTTGCTCGCATGAAAGCCGATATCTGGGCGATGCTCGCAGGATGCGCGCAACTGATTCAACTGCAAGACAAAGCCGAAACCTCTGCACTCGATGCCGATGAATCCGCCTTGCTTCGGATGGGACTCAACCTCAACAAATTTCGCACCGCCTTGATCGCGCACGAAGTGATCCTTCAATCCATCGAAATCCTCGGTGGCAACGGCACCATCGAATCTTTTTCTGCCTTACCGCGCCTGCTGCGTGACAACGTGGTCTACGAAAACTGGGAAGGCACCCACAACGTCCTGATCGCCCAAGTCCAACGCGATATCTCGCGCTTCCAATTGCATCGTCCTTTCTTTGCGTGGATACAACAACGCTGGGCGGAACTCCCCCCCGAACATCCGCTCCATCAACAAGGCCGCACGATTACGCTGTCGCTCGAAGAACACCTCCAACAGCTTCTTGCGATGGAACCCTTTGAGGCGAGCCTGTTCTTTCGCCCCGCTCTTGAACGGATCACCGACCTCTACTATGCTGCGGCTTTGTGCTTGCCGTGGATGGATGCCCATCAAAAGCAAAAACCAACGCAAGCGTTGGATGACGCGCTACAACTCTTCTTTGCGCGGCGTGTCCTGCGCCTTGACGCTTTTGCGATTCCACGCTACAGCGAGCGCGTCAAACGCTTTGCAGCGTCTCTTTAAACACGCAACGTGATGCGTCATCTGTACTCAAATCCCGAACCCTTCGGCCCTTTGGTTTTTTCGAACATCACAGGAAAACAACATGGCAGAATTGATCCTCACACTCAAAGGTCAGATCCTCAAACGCCATACGCTCTCCAAAGAGGAAACCACCATCGGCCGCGATGTGGTCAATGATTTTTGCATCGATAACCCCGGAGTCTCTCGCTTTCAGGCTCGGATCGTCAAACACGAAGGACACTTCTTTTTGCTCGATGAAGGCAGCAGCAACGGGACTTTTGTCAACGGAAAGCGCGTCACGCAGATCCAACTCAGCGATGCAGACGAGATCCAACTCGCAAAATACAAAGCGATCTTCTCTCAACACACCTCAAGCGACGGCACCGACAACAGCGCTGCAATGCCCAATTTTCTCGCCTCCACCGAAAGCACCATGCTCTACAACGACAACGATCTCAAAAAGATGATCGATGACGAAAATGCAGGCCGCTCCGCAGCTCGCGATCTGCCGATGGCTGGATTCTCTCACGAACCTCAACTCGCACAGGCCCCCTCCACCGCCCCCCGCAGATCCGCCCCCAAAAAAGGCAACCCGATGGCTTTGATGATCATCATCGCCATCGTCTGTTTTGGCCTTGGCTTCGCCTTGATCCTCTTGCTCAATTAAATCTCAACGAGGTAGGACTCGCTCATCCCTGCCCGTCACGCGGGGATCTTCATCCCATCGGGGATGACGGCTTTTCGGGGCAAGATCACCAGACCGTCGCGGATATAATACAATCCATTTGGATCATCGCGGTTGGGCAAGCCCACGGCTCCTTCGATGGTAACGTTTTTTCCGATGCGTACGTCTTTGTCGATGATGCAGTTGCGCAAGATGCTACCTTCCCCAACGCCGAGCGCGGGTTTGCCTTCGGGAACGTTGGCTTTTTCTTCGTAGCGAGTTGCCCCAAAAAGGATCGCGTGATCCAACACCGCACCCTGCCGCACACAAAGTCGTTGCCCCAAGATTGAGCGTGTGATCTTGCACTTCGGTTCGAGCTGTACACCATCCGCCAACAGCGAATGCTCCAAACGCGCTCCTTGGATCTTGGCGGGGGGAATCGAACGCACGCGTGTAAAAAACGGCGAATCTTCGGGGAAAAAGTCAAAACCCGGAACCAGATCGCACATCTCCAAGTTGGCCTGATAATACGAACGGATCGTCCCGATATCCCGCCAATATCCATCGAATGGATAGGCCAGCATACTGTATTGACCTAGAGCTTCCGGCAAGATCTCTTTGCCAAAGTCGTTGTGCGGCTTGATGTTGAGCAGTTTTTCTAACACCGAAAGCTCAAACACATAAATCCCCATCGAGGCCAAAAAGGGCCGTTCTGGCGGAATCCGAACCGAACCGAAAGTTCCTGACACCCGCAACGAGTCGATCAATGCCGGATCTTTGGGCTTTTCAAAAAAGCGTACGATGTTGAGCTGATCATCGACTTGTAAGACACCAAATCCCGTCACATCCTCTTCGCCCACAGGCAACACCGAAACCGTGATGTCGGCCTTGCGGTCGATGTGAAACTGTAACATCTGCCGATAATCCATGCGATACAGGTGATCTCCGCTCAAGATCAAGACCCGCTCGGCTTTTTCGCGCTGCGCGATCTGATAGATATACCAAAAGTTTTGCCGCACAGCATCGGCGGTTCCTTGATACCAATAAGGGTTGGTTGGAGTGAGTGTTGCCGCCAAAACCTCGACCACACCGCGCAAAAAGTGGGGCATCGAATAGGTTCGTGAGATATGTTGGTTGAGTGAACCCGAATTAAACTGGGTCAAAATGAAGATATGATACAGATCGGAGTTCAAACAATTTGAGATCGGGATATCGATCAAGCGAAACTTCCCGCCGATGGGAACGGCGGGCTTTGAACGCTCGCCTGTGAGGGGAAAAAGTCGGGTTCCAGCACCACCACCCAAGATCACCGCGACCGAACGCTGCGAGGACATGCTTCCTCCTCCAAATAACAAGGCCAAACCAATCCGACAAAGGCAATCCGCGCCAAAACAAACGCGCACGATCATAGCTTGCGCCGCATCGTGTGGCAAGCCACAACCCACCTGTGTTCGCTTTTCTCTCCGCCACACATTCTCCCGCAGATGCTGTTGCAAGATGCGTTGGATGGTGTTAAGGTGCCAAAGCACCCCTCAAAGCATGGTGGATGGCGCGATGTTGGGTGTGGGTTCCATCCTTGACGATCCAGAAAGTCACAACCCAATCCAATCGCACGTCGCGTAATCCCGCGCCCTGTGCTTGTTTTCCACCGATACAGACGGAACGGTCCACTTCTTTTTTGGAGACTTCTCTCGATGAGCGAATCAAACAAGCCCAATGAGCTAATCGACTTCAGCACGTACGACGGTTCCTATCAAGAAGGCGAGCTTCTCGGCGAAGATGGCCAAGCCATCGACCTCGACGAACTCAAAAAGGCCGAACAGCCTCCCCGCACTCCGCTGCTTATCCAAGGTGCTTTTGTGATCTTTTTTGTCGCGCTTGGCGGCTTGATGTATTGGGCCTTCCAAAAAACACCACCCTCCGAAAAGCCCAAACCTCCGCCTGTTGTGGACAAATTTTATGATGTGGTGCTTTCTCGCCTTGTCGATTCGCGCTCCGAATTCCAAGCCGTACGCGATTGTTGGTCGGTGGTTGCACGCGCAAAAGCTGGACGCCAAAAGCTCGATGCTGCCAGCCTCCAGAAAGCCTGCCCCCCCTTCAAGGGAGCCAAATTCGCCTACCAAGGCGCTTGCAAAGAGGACACTTGCACCGATACCAAACTCCAAAAATGCGAAGGAACTGCTTGCCAAGATATCGAAGGCGTCAGCTACGCCGATTTCCTCTATGCTCTGATGCAACGCTACGCCGAAGGCTACAACCTGTTCTACGCCTACCAAAAATTGTATGACCCGCTCAACGAAAAGATCAAAGATCTCCAATCCAGCGCCCCCGAAGGAAAGCAAGAACCCGCCGCCTTGACCGAACTCAAAAACCAAGACAAAGCCAAACGCAAAGAACTTCAAGCCTTCCTCGACGGCACCGGTTTTGACAAGAGCAGTCTCACCACCCCCTATTTTTCTCTCCCTCCCGATATCCTCTACACCCAAATCCTCTCGCAGATCAAAGACAACAGCCCAACCGCAGAAACCCCCAAAGACGACGACGACGAAGACTCCAAACCCAAACGCCGTACCGCAAAACCCAAAGCCTCAGACTCAAGCACTTTTGGCGGAACCCTCTATCTTTTGCGCAATTGGCCCAAGCAAATCTCTCAAAACGCCGGCTACAAAACGCTCACACAATACTTCCGACTCGAAGATTACGCCGACTCCATCGGAAACCTTGTCTACTCTTCTACCGCCTATCGTTTTTGGACCCACGACGCTGTTGAACGCGAACTTCAACAATGCACCGCTACCTCGGCCAAAGCCTCCGATAAAGAATTTACTGTCCGTCTGACCCTCCTCCACAAAACAGGCTACCCCAAACCCGAAACCTCCATCCAAATCGAACCCGCCCCAACCCCCGAACTCAACTCCTGCTACCAAGAAACGCTCCGCAAACGCCTCGTCTATCGCGGACTCCCGCAAAAGGATGCCGACGGCAAAGAGATCGCAGAAACCAACCTCTCCTTCAAACTCCGCGTCCTCAACTAAATCCAATCCCCCCAACCTCGAAACCCTCTCGAACCTGCCCATCCGCAAATCCGCCATCGAAACCCTCTCGAACCTGCCCATCCGCGATGTGCGTTGCTTTCCATTTGTGTGTGCCTTATTTTGGCGATCGCGTCGGTTCGATTCGGTGCGTTCCCCGCCTAGCGCAGAAATCCCCCCGATGGCAGCACAGAGCGCCATCCATCCCGCACCCATCGATCTCTTCGTATATCCCGCGCCAAGGCGCATCAAGGGTTCTCTTTAAAGAATCATTTTGGGAGGTTTTATGAAAGGGACTTTGTTAACACAACGCCATCTCGAAACCCTCGACATCATGAAAGATGTCTTACAAGAAAACTATCTCCACGTTCGCCTCGAAAACTTTCGCGTCGAAGAACGTGGACCCCAAGAAAATAGCCAAATCCTCGCGCAGATCCGACGCTCTGATCGTAACGAGCTGATCACTCTCGAAGGCGAAGGTTCGGGCGCTTTACACGGTTTTTTTGTCGCTTTACGCGATCATCTTAGCGAAGAATTCCCCTCTGTTCGTGCGATCCACTTCACTTCCATCCGCGCTGAGAGCGTCCCCAATTCCAATCGCAACCACCCCACAGACGCAGAAGCCGAAGTCTTCTTAACCATCCGAAATAGCTACGGTGACGAACTCGAATTCCGTAATCGCTCGCGTAGTCTGATGCGTGCTACGCTTGACTGCATCGTGGATGCGGTTGAATACTTCGTCAACAGCGAAAAAGCGTACGTTCAGATCTATCGTGCGCTCAGCCATTACCGCGAACAAGGGCGCTCTGATCTAGTCGACAAATACACCTCTCTGCTGAGCGTTGTTGTTCGCAGCACCTCTTACACCCAAGTGATCGAACAACTGAAAAAAGCAAAATAAACCACATCGCTCTTTTCTCCCGAACCACAAGGATATCCGCCGTTCTCCAATTTCTCCAAATGCCTGTTCTCCCAACGCTCTACTTCACACACGAGGATGCTAGGCTTGACTGATCTGTCTTTCCAAGAAACCTTCTTCTCTGCGCACGATCAACTCCGCCTCTACACGCGCACATGGGGCGAACCCCATAAAGGCATCGTCCTTTTTCTACATGGTCTCGGAGATCACCAAGGCACCGCACGTTACCTCGTTCATGCTCTCGCACAACGCGGCTACTTGGTGACGGGCTACGATGCGCGGGGGCATGGTCAAAGCCCGGGAAAACGCGGTCACGTCATGCAATTTGACGAATACTGCGAAGACCTCCGCTTGTTCGTCCAAGATGTCCGAAAACGCTTCTCCCCAGACCTCCCCCTCGCCGTGGTCGGATACGACCTCGGCGCTCTTGTTGCGCTGCGTACGCTCCAGCAGCATGGCTCTCTTGGACTCCAGACCTTTGTCGGCCTCAGTCCGCTGCTTCATCCTTCGCTGTCTCACCACCTGCTTCAAACCACGCTGTTTCGCCTTGGAGGCCGATTCTCTCCAACATGGCGGATCGTCTGGCCTCATGACGAACACGCTCTCTCCCACGATCTCGATATCGTAGAAGCCCTTCGCCGCGACCCACTTTGCTTTCGCGAGATCACCACACGCGGCCTACGTTCGATCCAAGACGCCGCCGCACAATCTCTCCTCCAAGCCCACCGCCTTTCTCTGCCATCGTTCGTCCTCCAAGCCGGCGAAGATCGCGTCACTTCCGCTCTCACCCTTCAACGCTTTGCCGAACGCACACCGCCGCGCATCCTTCGCGTGACCGTCTACCCCGGTTATTTTCATGCGCTCCACAACGAAACCCCCGATCGTCGCGGCCCTGTCTTTGAAGATATCATCCATTGGCTTGATGAATCGCTGTTGGCCTCATAAATCCCGCTGCCACGGGTCTCTACGCGGGAGTCCTGTCCTTACAAGAGTTTTCTCTTTCTCACGCATGGAGGCGCTGCCATGTTTTTTCTTCGTGTTTTGTGTGTTCTCTCTTTGTGGGTTGTGTCTCTTCCGATCTCTACTGCCTCTGCCGAGAAAAGATCGCATCCAAAGCAAGGTACCCGGCCTTTTTCTCGTAAGATCCCACGCCCTTTTGTGGGAGACAAACGCCAGCCCGAGATCATTCGCAACGTAACGATCTCGATCCCCGCTGTTCGAGAGCTCCAAGCGTGGCTCCATGCGTGGAGCCCTACCCAACGCGTGGCCGAAGGAATCCATGCGATGAGCGAGATGATCCGTACCTACGTCGCTTTTCGCTACGATCGACGCTACGAACCCGCTGCAAGCGAACGGTTGTGGGAGATCTACCTTGGCTTTGGTGCGTGGAACCCAAAGGAACTTTATCAAAAGCTCCGTGAACGCGAGATCAACCCGCATCTTGCGATGCGTTTGCGCGACGAACACATCTACATCACAGCCCCCAAAGACACTTGGAAGCCCGGCCTTGGACAGGGCGGAATGACCATCGATGTCCAGCCGCTGCCCATGATTCGGGGAAATTCGCAACGCCCCTTTCGCGTCGTCGCCACAGGTGCTTTGGGCGTTCCTCCCGTTCGGATTGCCCACGTTGATAAGCTACTCCACGACTTTATGCAGCGGGCGCTTTCTCCTCAACTGCTCGTCGAATCCGATGCCAAAGGCCCGCATTATTTCCCTTCGATTCAAGAAGCCCAGTCCCGCAAGATCGCCGATTGGCTCACCTCTCGACTCCCCCGAACCACCGTCTTGATGGATCGCTACTTCGATATCCGCAGCATCGTCTCGCCTCTGTCCGATGGCCGCTTTAAGCTCGACCTCCGCTTGTATTGGCGCAACGAACACATCAAAACCGATTATCCCGACTGGTACAAAGCCCAAAAGAAAAATCAAGTGCGTGTCTTCTTTCAATCGGAGTTTCTGGATGCTTCCTATCGACGGTGGTTTGTGTTGACTTATAGCAATAAGAAAAATTACTATCGCATCGAAGCGGTTGTCCATCCCGACGGCTTTTTGGTTTGCGATGATACTTGGAAACCTGCGCTAGACGCCGAACCTTGGCGGCCCACCCACAAGCTCACAAGCGATTTCTTTACCCGTACACAGCTTTTCTTCTCTTCAAACAACATCAACTTTGGCGTCAGCGATATCCTCTTGGCGTGGCAGGTTCGCCCTCACAAAGACGGCGCATCGATGGGCTTTTCCTTTACTCGGCCTCCACGCTTGCAGATCCAAGGGGGAAATTTCTTACGCTCGCTTGCGCGGGTGGTGATCCCGGGCGGAGTCAGTGCTTTGTTCCAACGCTTGCTCTCCGATATGACCAAAGGCGATGGCGGACAGGGGATGCGTTTTCAACTACGCCTTGTTGAGACGCCGTCTTATGGCGATGTTCGCTATGATCTACGCTTCCCGATCGTACCAAACGCGATCCTCAGCGCGGTATTGCGCATGATCCCCGGTATGCTCACTCGAATGCCACCCCGCCGTCGCACCGCCCCTCCAAAGATCGCCCGTCAAACGCCTCCTCGATCCAACCCTGTCCGCCCACGCTATCGCCTCCGCCGCGTCCTGCCCGCCTTTTGGCAGCGCGTCCTCTCCGCCATCTCCTACGACCTCCAAGACGCTCACCAAAAAGCCACCGAAACCAAACCCTGATAGGGTTGACTTCTTCGATGGTTTTGTGGGGTGTGACGCCACACCCCACAAGGGAGCCGCGCCCCCTTGACCCCGTGAGGGGCGAAGAGATCACCGTTTTTCAAACCAACGACGCTCTCGCTTGAACGGAAACGACGCTCTCGCTTGAACGGATGCGAAATCGGCTTTTTTGGGGCCAACCGCGCAACCAACCAGCGCCTCTTTCTCAACACGATCATGCCCTCCTTGACGTCTTTGACCTTTTTCATTATACCCTCTTGCGTACGGCGATCTTCGGTGAATCCACTTCCACAATTGAATCTATCGCGGAGCGCTTTTTATGTTTATAGAACCCGGTCAAGACCTCTCTCACGATTCTCCTGACTACCAACGTTTCATCCACCTTAACCCCGAAGAATTACGATCTCGATGGCTAAGCGATCGTGGATGCACATTATTTCAAACGTTGAATCTGGCTAATTTTTCATCACAAAGCATAAAAGAAAATATTGGAAAACTTAACGGAAAATATGATTTAAGAGGAATATCCATACCTAACGGGAAAAACTTAGATAAATCAAATTTCTCAAACATAGATTTTTTTTCTTCGAGTATGAAAAATTGCTCTTTACAGCAATGTGATTTTTCGTTCAGCTATTTATCGGAATGCAACATTGAAGGCGCTGTTTTCGACTGGTCCATCATGAATCAAACTTTTTTTGATAACGTTAAGTTTGATCTAAAAACAAGTTTTATTGGCATTAACTTGAACCAGATCAATTCTAATTTAGCTATCCTCTTACTTGATCAAGCTAAATTTCAACAGCGAGTGCAAGGATTAAAAGAAAAACACCCTCTGGCTTCTTGGATTCTAAAAGTGACATGTTTTTACGGTCAATCGCTCTCTCTTTGGGCTTTTTGGGTTTTGGCTGTGATTTTCTTCTTTTCCACTCTTTTTTGGTTTTTCCCAAATTTCATCAAAGGACACGATCGATCTTTTTTGGACTGCCTTTATTTTTCCTTTGTAACCTTCACCACACTCGGCTACGGAGATATAATTCCTAACCACTACATCGGAAAATTGTGCGCGATGATCGAAGTTAGCTTGGGTTACGTTATGGGCGGGTTATTGATCGCTATACTTAGCAAGAAAATTTGGGGGTAGTTCCCGAACTTTATTACTGCAATAAAAAGGTTGGTATGATGAAACGGAACACGGATATACCTGCGTTTGTGTATTGGAGCCTTTGGGGATTGAATCGTCGAGGAGCAGCGATGGCGTGGATGTATTTTTCGATGCTCTTCGGTATGGTTTCTGTCATCGCTGGATTCTTCCACGCAAGTTTTTTTTGGGGGATGATTTGGTTCTTTCCTGTCTATTGCTATGGGTATTCCATTCGGTGGGTGGACACAAACGTGGGGTGGGAAAACAAGGGAGCTTCTCGGAAACGTCTCCATTCCCTCCTCCCAAAACGAGACGTCGCTGAAAAGGATTGAGTATCAAACTCGGGCGACTCTTTCGTCGTCCATCCGTTGTCTTGCGTTGACAGCGTGCTGCGTGGGTGATACCTTCGCGGCCTTCTTTTGTCGTGTGCGCCGCCGTTGAGCGCCCCTCCACCTTACTTTCTTGACACGGAGATCTGACGCGATGAGTTTGACCGTTTATAACAGCAAAACCCGCCAAAAGGAGCCTTTTGTCCCTCTTCAGCCCGGGAAGATCTTGATGTATGTCTGCGGGATCACGCCTTATGATTACTCGCATATCGGTCATGCTCGATGCTACGTCGCCTTCGATGTGATCTACCGTTATCTCCTTTACGCGGGCTTTGAGGTCACTTATACCCGAAACTACACCGATATCGACGACAAGATCATCAAACGCGCCCAAGAACGCGGTGTCGAAGCTGTCGCCCTTGCCGCTGAATTTATCGAAGCCTACAAGAAAGATATGCAGGCCCTCCATGTCTTGCCTGCCAACCACGAACCCAAAGTCTCCGAAACCATCGCAGAGATCATCGAGATGGTCGAAACCATCCTCGAACGCGAGATGGCTTATGTCGTCGATGGAGACGTCTACTTCCGTATCGACAGCATGCACGACTACGGCAAACTTTCGGGGCGAAATCTCGAAGAACTCCGCTCAGGCGCTCGCGTCGAAGTCGACACCCGCAAAGAAAACCCCCTTGACTTCGCCCTTTGGAAGTCTGCCAAACCCGGCGAACCCGCATGGGATTCCCCGTGGGGAAAAGGCCGGCCCGGCTGGCATATCGAATGCTCCGCGATGAGCCAAAAATTCCTCGGAGATATCTTTGATATCCACGGAGGCGGAAAAGACTTGCTTTTCCCTCACCACGAAAACGAGATCGCCCAATCCGAAGCATGCACAGGTGGGCACACACACGTCCGCTACTGGCTTCACAATGGTTTCGTTAACATCGACAACGAGAAGATGTCCAAATCTCTCGGCAACTTCTTCACGATCCGCGAAGTTCTCAAACTTTATCACCCTGAAACTTTGCGGCTTTTCTTGCTCAACACCCATTATCGCGGACCGATCAACTACTCCGACGCCAATCTCAACGAAGCCCGAAAACGCCTTGATTATTTCTATGAAACCATTCGCAATAGCCTGAAGATCCTGCAATCCTCTTGGGCTGCCATCGAAAACAAAGCCATTGGCGATTTTGATCAGCACTTTTCTCCCGACCATCCGCTTCGACAGCGCTTTATCGAGGCGCTTGACGACGACTTCAACGCTCCGAAAGCTATGGGAGAGATGAGCGACCTGTTTAGTCAACTGAATGCTCTCGCCAACCGTTCCCTTGGTTTGCCCGAAGAAACCAACGATCGCTTGTTGCGAGACGGGTTGCGCTATGTCAAAGAATTCTCCCATGTTTTTGGCGTCTGGCTCGAAGATCCCGATGCTTATCTTTCCATGCCCCAAGGACAAACCGCTGAACAAGCCCTAACACCCGAAAAGATCGAAGCATTGCTTGTGGAGAGAAAACAAGCCCGCGCTGATCGAAACTTCCAACGAGCCGATGATATCCGCAAGCTGCTTGCTGAAAACAACATCGAGATCAAAGATGCTCCCGATGGAACGACTTGGAAGTACGCTAGCTAGTCGCCAAGACGCTAATCTTTTCGCCAATACGGGGTCAAGGGGGCCGTGACCCCTTGTGGGGCGTGGGGTGAAACCCCACAAGATAAACCGAGATGTGTCATACGAAATCCGCTCATGGTGTGATCGGAAGATGTAGGGGCAGCCACAGGGGGCTGCCCAAGAACAGAACTACCGCAGCAACTCGTTCCGACGTTTCGAACACACATCTCTCGGATTATCGTGTAAGTCCTCTCCTATAGAAAAAGTAGGAAAAGTCATGGAAAATCGTTCGTTGGCGCATTCCTCTGAATCTCTTGAAGGTCGGACCCTTGGCAAATATCGTATCGAGCAGCGCGTTGGAGGCGGTGGGCAGGCGGTTGTGTACAAGGCCTTGCATCTCGAATTTCAAACCCCCGTTGCCATCAAGGTGTTGACGGATCGGGTCTCGCAAAGCGCGACTTTGCGCGAGCGCTTTAAGCGCGAGGCTCGGCTTCAATTCAAACTCCAACATCCCCATATCGTCCGAGCCTTCGAGATCATCGAAGAAGACTCTCTGCTTGCGATCGTCATGGATTGGGTCGAAGGGGTGGATCTAGAGCGTTATCTGGCGACACACCCACAACTCCCCTCCCACGCAGAGATTGAGCGCTTGTTTGTGCCGGTGCTTTGGGCCGTAGACGAAGCCCACAAACAACACATCATCCACCGCGATCTCAAGCCCTCGAATATCTTGCTGAGCGGCCCTGTTGGCCGCGAGATCCCCAAGGTGATGGACTTTGGCATCGCCAAAAGTCTCGAAGACGACAGCCAACACACCCAAACCAACGCACTGCTCGGAACCCCCCATTACATCGCCCCCGAACACGCAGCATCCAGCAAATACGTCGATCATCGTGTCGATATCTATGCCTTGGGCGTCACGTTGTACCAAATGCTTTGCGGAAGTTTGCCGTTCGCAGGAAAGGATCTTGTGCAACTGATCACTGCGCACCTTACGCAAGATCCGCCTCCTATGCGTTCATGGGGCGCAGAAGTCTCCCCTCTTTTAGAACAAGTCGCTCGAAAAGCCCTCGAAAAGCGTCCAGAGGCACGTTTTCAAAGCTGCCATGACTTCGCAGAAGCCCTTGTCGCAGCCCTCCACGACGACGAGGCCACCGCTCTCAGGCACCTTCGCGGTACACAGTCGATCTCTTCTCCCCAAGTCTCCGCACAAGATGTCCTTCCTACGGGCGAGATGGACGCTTATGCACATTCTCCAAACAGCCTTGTTTCGCTTGCTACAACCACCCCTGCCAAAGAGCCGCTGCCTTCCAAACATCCCGATACATCGAGGTATGCCTCTTCTTCCAAACAGCCCGATATATCGGGGCAAGCCTCTTCTTCCAAACAGTCGGATACATCGGGGCATGCCTCTTTAACGCAGGCCGATACATCGAGGCGCGCCCCTTCGCGTTTCGTTGCTGCGGGCGTTTTGGTTTTGCTCTCTGTCGCTGCGGTGATCGGGGCCGTTGCAATGCGTGCCGTTTTGAACTCTCACCATCCTTCCCGTACAGATCGATCCCAACCCTCCGCGCTCACCCAACGCACAAATGAATCCCTCTCCCCGCTTCCGCTCAAAACGCCCATCGCATCGACCAAAAAGCAGCCCGCTGAAACGCCCATCGCATCGACCAAAAAGCCACCCGCTGAAACGCCCACAGCATCGGCGTCCACGCCCGCACTTGAAAGGCCGAACGTGCCGCCTACTTCAAAAGCAACATCCAACAGCGTAATTCCTGCGGTGGCCTCGGCCAAAAGCGCTCCGCCTCTGGCGACGCCCCCCGTTATTGCGCGGCGTCCGTCTGTTCGCAAACCGCCCTACAAGCCGAATCCGTACCTGTTGTTGCCGCCTGTGGGGGAAAAACATTTTTCATCCTGCCCAGATTGTTTGCATGCGTTTTGGTTGGCGCGTCGGTCTTTTCGCAAAGATGCCTGCAAAGAAAGACCGCTCAAAGTCGCGGCAAAACGGTGTGTTCGGGTGTGCAAACAGGATATGGATTTTTGTTCGTCCTACGCGATGATCTTGCCTTATCTTTATCCTTCTGCGCTGCGGCGCGGTGGTTCCGAGGTCATGGAGGATCACATCGATCGCTGTTCGCACAACCTTCGGCACAATTTCGACAAGATCTTGTTGCAAAGTGGCTACCGTTCGGGGGTTTCGTGGCCCAATCTACGTTGCGCAAGTTCTTTTCAACGCGCCATCAAACTACGTCTTGCATCGCGTGGGCGAAAAAGCCGTTTTGCTTGGTCGCCGTTTGATCATTATCCCTACCTTCCCTAGTGCGTCGTGGCAGAAACAGCCCATCACCTTGTGCTTTGCACAAAAGAACGCCCTTTGCTCTATCGCAAACGCTTGGCAAGGCCCATGCTTTTTGGCATCTTGTGAACGATCGTTTGAGGTGGCACGTCCAACTCCGCTGCACCAAACGAATTCTGTATCTGGCGCGCTTACATCCAACGACAACGAGGCACAAAGATGGGTTTCGCGGACAAGCTACAAGGCAAAACGCTCGGTAAATACCGCATTGATGGCCTGATCGGAGATGGCGGTCAAGCCGTCGTGTACAAGGCTTGGCACGCCGATTTTGAGTCGTGGGTGGCGCTCAAGTTTCTTCAAGAACACGTCGCTCGAAAGAGCGTCTTGCGCGAGCGTTTCAAACGCGAAGCGCGGCTTCAATACAAATTACAACATCCCCATATCGTCCGCGTGATCGAGATTATCGAAGAAGGTGATCTGATGGGGATGGCGATGGATTGGGTCGAGGGGTGCGATCTGGAGCATTACCTCGAAAACAAAGGAACCCCCCTCAGTGCCGACGAACTCGCACGTTTGTTTTTGCCCGTCCTTGGGGCCGTTGGATACGCACACAAACAGCAAGTGATCCACCGCGATCTCAAACCCTCGAATATCTTGCTTGGTGGCCCTGTTGGACAAGAAATCCCCAAGGTGATGGACTTTGGCATCGCCAAAAGCCTCGAAGATGAAAGCCAACATACCAAGACCAGTTCTGTCCTTGGAACGCCCCATTACATCGCCCCCGAACAAGCCACCTCCAGCAAGTACGTCGATCACCGCGTCGATATCTACGCCCTCGGCATCTCTCTGTATCAAATGCTTACAGGACACCTTCCTTTTGAGGGGCGCGATCTTCTTCAAGTTCTGGGGGCACACTTGATGATCCCGCCGCCTGCTTTTGCAGAGTGGGGGGTGCATACTTCTCCCGGGTTGGAGGCGGTTGTGCAGCGATCTCTTGCCAAAGATCCCGACCTACGCTTCCAAACCTGCGAAGAATTTGCGATGGCTTTGATCGAACAACTTCAGATGTACGCCATCCACCAAGGCTCGGCGACGCCCCTCCCTCACTCAGCTGTTTTTGCCGCCCAAGGTGCTTTGTCGCCCATCCCGTTGTCCTTGGCTTCTGCGCCGCTGTCTTTTTCTTCGACACCGCTGTCTTCGCCCAACGCTGCCGCGTGGAATACACCCCTACCCTCGACACCTTCTCTTCCTACGGGACAATTCGCGCCGATCCAAGGTGCGGTCGCTGGTGGAGCAAGAGTCCCTTCTTCGTCGGTTTATCAAAATCCGACGATCTTTCCTTCCGAAGGGCGAAAACGCTCGTTTGCTCCGCTGTTGCTGCTGTTGCTGTTGCTGTTGTTTGCGGGGAGTGGTGGATTGTATCTTGCGGATCTTCTTCCTTTTCTTTCCCCTGTATCGTCTTCTTCGGGCATGGCTCCACAAACGCCTCTCCCCCCAAATACACCCACGCCCTCCGCAAATCAGCCTTCTCCGCATCCCGCTCTGGCCGTCAAAAACGCTGCGCTGAACGCACATCCTCCGCAAGATCGAAGCTTTGACCATTCCATCACAACACAAGCTCCCTCGGCTCGTTCCACGCGATCCAACTCAACCACTCCACGCAGCCGAGCGTCGTCTGCTTCGCTCGATCCATCGGCCTATGCGCACGCAAAGCCGTCTTCTCCAAGAAAGACTCGCCCTGTACGGATCCGACGCTCTCCACCCCACCCGCCAAAACGGCTCTCTCTGCCCGTTTCTCCTCGCGCCATGCCGCAGCTTCCCGGTGATGCGCCTGTGAAACGACCTGTTTTGCTTGCACTATCGCCTACGCCCTCGCCGCCACCGCGACCGACCTTCGCTTCTTGTCAAGACTGCATCCAACAACAAGTCCAACCCCACATCCAACGGCATAATTTTTTTGAAAAAACTTGCAACGCCGATATCCTTCAACTGAGCGCCAAACAATGCGCCTCGGTCTGTCAGAAAGATCCTGCCCAGTTTTGTTTTCAATACGGCCGCCACAACGCCAACTTGCATTTCCGCTACAATCCGCCTGCTTCGCTCTTTGTGGTGTGGCCTTGGTGGAATCAAAACCGATGGAAGATCCAAGCCTGCCGAAAGTTCTTACGTTTTGAGCACCCTCATTTCTTTCCAAGCCCCCTCTACCAGACCCGTGGCTGGAAATCCTGCATCCGTCATTTCGATCAAGGAACCAAATCTGCGTTCCAAGCATGGCGCCAAACCAAACTGCCCAAATTTCCCCGATCCCCTCAGGATATCTCTCGTGGTTGGGATGATTTCCGCCGACGAGTCCAACGCCACAAACAACGGATCGAAAACGGTTTGCCCTTTAAAGATTAATTCTTAGCGAAGAGATCTTCCGCTGCGTGACCAACGGATATCCCA
>CAUJFU010000074.1 GCA_963169055.1 Myxococcota bacterium | reverse complement strand
CTACCGATATACCGCCGAACAAGCCCTTGCTGACGGCGTGATCGTAGAACCGCGCATCCTTCGATACGAGGGAAGAGAAACCATCGGAGACGATATCTGTGTAGACTTTTGCCGAGACCACCGATTGCGCGATCTTCCCGGTCTTGTGAGCGCGTGGGACATTGACGACGCAGAGGTGTTTGCGGGGAAGTTGAGTCTTGCGGGGATTCCTGCCCTTGCGATACACGGCAGGCTCTCTGACGACGAACAAGCACGAAGGATCAAGTTGTTGCGTCGCGGAAAGATCCGATGCTTGGTGCATGTGAATCTGCTGACCGAGGGGGCGGATCTGCCGTGGTTGCGGTGGTTGCTGTTGCGCCGCTTCGCAAAGGACAATAAAACCAGCCGCAACCGCTTCATCCAAGAAGCTGGGCGAACGCTCCGCACGTGCGCCGAAGCACCCGACAAAAAAGCGGCGTTGTTGCTCGATCCCTTCGATCAATGCAGTCGATTAAAGCTGACGTATCAGGAGATGCTGGGGGAGGTTGGTGAAGAAAGCTCTTAAAAATCTTTCCCACACATCCCCCTTCGACCGCGAAATGCACTAGCGCAACGAAAAGGAGCGCAAGAGCACATGAGCAAGGTTCGCGGCCAACGACGCAAGGGAACCATCCCTATCCAAGTCAAGGACAATCCAATCCCCATCGATGGGTGGTTTGTCACCAATCCTACCCCTGCCCTCGAACAAATCCCGCTTTTTGCGCTCGTGCCGTTTACTCCACCCCAAACGGAAGATCAAACGATGAGCAACAAAAAGAAGGGCAAAAAAGGCGGAAGCAAGGGCAAGCAGGGCAAGAAAATGAATGCCCAGAAAAAGGCGAACGCCAAAAACCGCAACGCCAAATCTGCCGCTCGCGCCCAAAAAGCGGGAAAATCCCCCGCGCAGATGGGGCAGTCCGTCCAAGACGCCAAAGCCAAAAAGCCCAAACAAGCCAAACCCGCCCCAAGCAAGTCGCGAAACGCAGCCAAAGAACGCGCAGCCAAAGAACGCGCCCCTTCCAAGTCCAGCACACCCAAGAAGCCAAGCAACAAGGGTAAAAAAGCCCGCAAGTCTGCCAATCCTCCACGAAAGACGGGACTGCGCGATGCACAGGGAAAATACCTGCGCGTCGGTGATCGCGTTCGGACTGTAGAGGGAATCGACCGCCAATTTGCCCGCCCGGGTGATGTGGTTGCCCGTTTTGGAACCATCACGAAGCGCGATCCGCGTGGTCTTGTGGTGGTCTCGTGGGATGGCAAAGACGGCAAGTACTCCACGCGCAACCCAAAGAACCTCGTGTATGCGGCCCCGTACCGCTCCAACCCTGACGAAAGCGGCGTGGGTGCGGTGTTCAAGTTCGCGGGTTCGGCTCTGGGTTCCTTCGGCGTGTCGGGCCTCCTCCATGCGGGACTTCGTGCTGTCGCGGATCGCATGATGGGACGCCAGAACGTCAGTCCTCTCGTGGATACCGCCATCGGCGCAACCTCGATGCTCGTCACAGGCGGCGTTGGATATGCCATCGAAGGCACACGCAAGCACTTTGGCGGGATCTTGGCGGGTCTGATGCTTCGCCTCACCGCCCATGTTGGCCGCTCTCTGTCCAACGCCCCTGTGATGCTCAAGCAGTTCACGGGATCGCTCCCGACCTCTCAACTGGCTGGACTGTACGATCTCGACGAACTGGACGACCTCGCGGGCCCATCCTTTGATGTATGGGAACCTGCGGGTCTCCTCACCTAAGCGAAGTCGTCAACAGAAACGCAGAAACCCTCGAACCATCGGAACGTGAACGATGAGCAACACATATCAACAGAACCCCCCGCGCCGAAATCAAAACTACGGCGGCAACAAGACGAATCCCTTCCTTGAAGGTCTAGCGGGTGTCGCAAGTGGCTTGATGGGCCAAGGCATCGGCGCTTTGGCAGCCCGAATCAATCCCAACTGGGGAGGCGCATTGGGTGCGCTTGCAAACACACTTTACGCAGTGACGGTCTCCATCGTGGGCGTAAAGTCTGGAAATGGCTACGGTCGTGCCGCAAGTGGCGGAGCCATCGCAAGCTCCTTCCTGAGTCTTCTCCGTTGGGGAGCCGCCCAAACGGAGATCGATTTAGTGCGCGATATCGCAAGCCTCGATCGTGGCCTTGGGGCCGCTGCAAGCGCAGCCAACCAACTCCCTGCCGCAAACACAGCCACCAAGCAGCTCTCTGCTGGTCAAAAAAAGACCCCTGCCAAATCCACCGCCCCTGCATCGTCGGCCACCAAAACGCTCAAGGCGTTGGCGATGGTGACGGCGTTTGACGAGCTGCACTTCATGCGCCTCGACACCCAAAAAGACATCCCCTTCGCGGATATCCAAGTCTTCGACGACAACAACCAGATCGGCGTGAAGCAAGGCTCCGAAGTCCTGATCCTCGTGAACAAGGCGGATAAGCCTTGGACGGTCGCAACGGACGACGAAGGCCATGTCTATGTCCAAACCGCTGGACACGACGGGTCTGTCGGCTTCGCAAAAGCCGAACAGAAGAACCAAGACTTCACCCTGCGCGACGAAGCCGATCCCGCAACCGCCGATGACCTCGAAGAAGTCACCAAGAGCAAGAAAGTTCTCGCAGCCATCGCGGTTGTGGAGAACGGTTCCGTTTCCTTTATCCAACAAGCCAACAACCAGCCGCTCAGCGGCGACGAACTGACCTACCTCGAAAAAGAACGGTTCGTTGTCTTGGGCGATGGAACGGTGCTTGTGGATAGAGACAACAAGCCTTGGACGGTCGATGCAGAAGGTGGCCCCGTCCTCAAAGACCACTCCGCCTACACCATCCAGTTCAAAACGGATGCCGACAAGCAAGCTGGCGTCAACAAAGCCTTCTGGTGGACTGGTTACGAAAAGTCTGATGACGTGAGTGGTCTCTACAACGCAGATCTGTCTGGCGAGTATTACGCCGAACCATCGGGCGATATGGCGGGTGAATACTACGCCGAAGACCTCGGCGGCGAGTATTACGCAGACGAGCTTGCTGGCGAGTATTACGCCGAAAGCTACGAGTAAAACGAAACCTTTGCCCGAAAGGGCTGTGAATACCCCAATGGCCGATAAAGGCCGATACATCGCAGCCTGCAAAAAAAACAACGCAGGCTCTGGAGAAAAAAGAACCATGAAGAAGCCCGCTGCCCAGATCGGAAACCGCAACCTCCAACCTCTCCCCGTGGATCTCGGCCCTGCCGGTCCTCGTGGAAAAGTCAACGCCTACGACAAGATCCTTCGCGACAAATCTCTGCATGGAACGGGCGCACAAACGCTCGAAGACGGCGAAGCCCACTTTGCGTCGGAAGAGCGCACCAAGGACCAATTCCGCTGCAACATGAAAAAGCCCGGTGAGCTGCCCTTCGGTTCTGCGGTCGAAGTGGGCGGAATCTCCTGTGAGATGTCGCACCGCAACCGCTTCGTTCTCGAAAACGACCTTCGCACGGGTGGAAACGATGGTCTCGCAGATGCCGAAGAGTTGGCCGATCTCATCGCCAACTACGGCTACATCGAGCTTGTGAAAGACAAGGACACCGTCTTGTTGCGGATGCCCATGTCCCACATCCACCAGTTCAACGCCCTCATGGGCGATGGCGCGGGCGATGATGCCAAATATGCGCTTCAACGCGGCATCACGCTTCTCAAGGAGCCGATCACCATCGTTTCGGGCGAACAGTGGGAAGTGAAGTACCGCTGGAGCAAAGATCCCTCTGGTGGCATCGACCCCGAAGATCGCTACAACGGCCCCACAGACGTGGATCGCCACTTTGCGATCAACCTCCACTGTAAAGTCGTGGAAAAGCCCATCATCGGTCGATAATCGACGAACCAAGCCGAGAGGAGGGGCGAGTACGCGGCTCCCGCAACGGCGTCTCCCCTCTCACCCCTCCTCCCTTTGCGCTTCCATCTCCCTACAGCAAAGGGTTGATCCTCCATGATCAAAGATCCAAACCAAGAACTCAAAGAACTTCGACAGATGATCGGCAAGCTTTTGCGAGAGCAACAGGCCCAAGCCGCGCAGATCGAACAACTGAACACGTCGCAACCATTCGGTCGCCTCGGTCGCTTGCGCTATCCCGATCGTCAATCCCGTCCATCGGACAAGATCCTGCTGATGCGTCCTGCTGGAGACGAAGAGACCACCAGCGATAACAACGGGGAAAATCTCGAAGCCCGCTTCAAGTTTCCCGCCAACCGCTACACCTTTTGGTGGTCCACGGACTTTGCCCTTTACAAAAAGGGCGTCGATCCAAACATCGGCCTCCGCAACACCTTCGTTTCGATCTCTGGCGAGAACGTCGGCCTGTACCCACACACCACACCTGCGGGTGAGATCACTTGGCGCTATCCCGGTCGCGATTTCCAATGGGGCATCTACGACAACTACGGGGAGAACGGCTTTCAAGGGCAAGACAACCTGCGTCCAAGCTCCGACTGTCGGCGATCTCCATACGGGTACGTTTTCCCCGAAGAAGTCGAGATCTCCTTCGACGACGAGATCCACGTCAAGGCCAACCTCCTCGGTACCACCAACCCCTTCGATGATTCGGTCTCCCAAAACTACGATCTGTACGCGATCCTCCGTTGCTACGAGATGGTTTCTCGCGCAGACCTCGAAAACCGTCGGAAAAAGAAATGAGAGCGCACCACAACCCCGAGCCAAACGAGACAACCCAACCCTCTGGCGGGGGCGGGGGTTGGCTGCTTGGAGCCTTATTTGCGGCGGTGTTGGGCGGTTCGGGGTATGCGTGGTACCGATATCGGCAGCAGCCCCAACTACCTCCCCCACAATACGCCCAAAAAACGGCCCCACCCCAACCCATCGGCCCACGCTTGGCGAATTCCATCACCCATGCGGATCAGCTACGACGGATCGGTGTGGAGACCGTGAAGCCCCAACCCAAGATGCTTGTGGGTACGCAATTTCGCTCCACCGCGTTGCAGATCGGCGCGGCACCCGTCGTTGCCAGCGCAAGGAGCGTGTTGGATCGTCTGGGTGAGTTCACTTCCCCCTACATCACGATGCAACCGCGCACCATCCAGATCCAAACATGGCAGGACGTGGGCGATCTCTCGAACGTGATGCAGCTCCTGTTCTTCCATGCGATCGCGCCGAACGCAGCAAAAGACGCAGCCAAAGATCCTGCTGCCATCGAGCCAATACGCCTGTTTTTCGTGCGGAATCGCTTTGTTGTGCCGCAAGACAGCGAAGTCTATCAAGACCAGCTCACCGTGTTGAACTACCTCACGCCGCCAGAAGGCCGTGAAGTCATCGACGCAGCGATGGTTGTGCGCGAAGCAGCATGGGCTGGAGAAGTCGCAACGAGCAACGATTACATCAAGGAAACGACCGACTACATCCTGTTTTTGGGCTGTATGCCGAAGTTTTATCCCACGCTGACAAACGAAGCCCGCGCAAAAGTACCGATGGTGCTGGATGATGGCCTCTTGCTTTTGTTTGAGCATACGGTGGCCAAAGTCAGCAACATGATGGCGATCATGGCCGCCAACCCCCAAGCCAAGGGAGGCATCGAAGCCAAGATCCTCGGCGGTGTGGCTCCTCTACTTGTGGCGGGTGCAAAAGTCGGGGCTGCGGCGGTGGTTGGTGGGGCTGCGGCTGCTTCGGCGGCTGTTCCTGTCGTCGGTTGGATCGCTGCGGCGGTGGGCGCGGTGGCTGCGGCGATCATCGCAACCATCGACTTCATCGGCGAGATCAACCGACGCGAAGAAGCCAACCTCAAGTGGCAAGAGCAAGTGCAAAAAGTCGCTGTGTCCGTGTGGCAAGGGGCTTTGCAGCGCGCACCGTTGGAACAGTCTTTGTTGGGCTACCAGTTGGGGCTGATCTCGGATGATCCAAGCTACAAAGCAACGGACAGCCGCGTGCGCCAACCTTGGCTGCGCAACTTCTGCCTTGTGCGCGGTGGCTCGTTTGGATCTCCCTGCTCAGAGCGTATCTTCCCGCAGATTCCGTTGCTTGTTCGACAGATCAAGCAAGGTGCGGTGGTGCAGTTTGGCATCGGTCGGGATGCCCTGCGTACTGTTTCTTTTCCTTGGAAGGCTTGGATGGCCCCCCGCAAGCAGTTGCTTATGGGTTGGCAGATCGCAGATATCGCCTTCGAGGATCTCCCGAAAAACCTCAAGTATTTGGGGATCAAGTGATGAACGGGAAGCGGGTATCCATGCCCGAAGGCGCGGGCGCATTTTTGGTCGAGGAGTTCTGGTCTCCGGGCGACGCCTCGGAATGGCCAACAGACTCTCGACGCAAGGAACTTTGCCGATTTCGTGCGGATAGCGGATGGATCTACACCTTCACGCGGTACGGCGTAAAGATCGCACTGATGCAGCCGAACGAATGGGGCGTGATGGCTCCTGCGTACCAACCGCCTCTGTTCTTCTTGGGCCGCCAATACTGGGGCATCAAGGGGGTGGGCAATCGTGCAGCCGCGCAAACAAAGGGATACGACGAAGTCGTCTTGTCGCCCAATGCATCGCGAAAATCGTTCGATGGCTTCGCAGAGTTCGACGATTACGGGGTCTATCGAGGCGACGCAGAGATCGCGATCTCCGATACCACCGCTTTTATCGAGTTGACTTATGGCCGATACACGGGCGCGCACGATCTCCCTCCCTCACCAAATGACCGCCTGATTTATCGGGCTGTGTTGTCGGGATATCGCAGAAAGGAGAGTGCGTGATGGCAGTCGTAGAAGTCACGCAGATCCTCGAATTTGGCTACCTCAACGAGTTCCCAGAAGTTGCGGCGCAAGCAGGAACGGGCGTCTCCGCAAACGATGACGACGATCTG
The DNA here is from genome assembly GCA_963169055.1 of Myxococcota bacterium. GTDB lineage: Bacteria > Myxococcota_C > UBA6777 > UBA6777 > UBA6777 > JAKLKB01. The sequence goes on along the minus strand of CAUJFU010000074.1, from coordinate 1,339 downwards.
CTTTTTATCGTCCGCGCTTCTGAGGACTGCGGCTTGCTTGGCGTTGATATGAATTTCCCCACAGGTTCGACTGTTTCCGCGATCCTCGCAAGCGGCCTTGATCTGCTCGATGAGCCAGCGATGGAGTTGGAGGGAACGCGCATTGAGCTTGTGGATGCTGCAAAGGCTGCTTTGGTGGACAACGCCTCTGTGGGGGCAGGCAAGAAGCTGAAAGCCACGGGCAAAGGCGAGCTGTTGATCTTTATTTCTGGTGCTGTAGCGGGCCGAAAGCGCGTCACCGTGAGCGCAGAACCCGCAAGGAGGAGGCGATGAGCGGTTATCCTTGCGATCTGTATGGTGGTGTGCCTGCGTGTGGCGGTGGAGACGGTGGAGGTGGTGGAGGCGATGGTGGTACCGAGTGGACGACGCTTTACGACCGAGATTTCTCCACTCTTGCAGGTGCCGACATCCTCCCCGGTGGTGACGGAAACGTCACAATCGACGATCTGACGTGGTACGTGCGCAACGTCGCGAAGATGGCCTCGCTCGGCGTGGGGCCAACCGCTGGTGGGCTAAAAATCGGGCTGAGTCCGTCAGCGCCTGATTCGTCGTGGTTCAACGGCACGCGTACCGCGCCAAGTTTGGAACTCGAAATATCCGAACTTTTGGAGGGCACTGACTTCGAGAACCGCAATGACGTGGAGCTTCGCGCACGTGCAAAAATCGCGTTCCCCACGCCACTTTCAGGATCGCTCGATGAGGTGATCACCGTCGGACTGGAAACGAAAACCTATGATGCGACACAGCGATATCAAATCTACCAAGGCGGAGTCAGCGGAAACAACGACTACCGCCGCCTGTTTTCGAATTTCCCTGGTACTCTGCGGCGAGGCGACATCGAACTGATCGATACGGATCTCGCGTATTTTCCGAACGTGCTAGGACTATCGATGCTCGAAAACTACGTAAAATCCGAGTACTCGGATAGCGATACGTCCGAAGTGACGGACACAATGAAAACGGCTGCGACGTTCGCCCATACTGCGGCGATTATTGCATCCGATCCATCCGACGCGAATCGTCACTTTTTCTATATATCGTATGCGAAAACGTCGGGGATATCACTCGCAATATTTCTGACTCTTGAGCGCCTTCGCATTGAAGCGCGCTTCTCCCCCCGTGGGATCGGGGTTTTCGTACCGTAGGAGTCTGAGATGTTCGATCTTTGGGAAGCATGGCTCGAAGTCTTCAAAAAAGCCCAGCCGTGCGTGTACGACCTCACAGACGGCCAAGGGATACCCGCTCCCGCGATTTGGCACAACAAAGTAATACGCTCTTTCGATGGGCGGGCGCATTGCTC
>CAUJFU010000073.1 GCA_963169055.1 Myxococcota bacterium | reverse complement strand
TGGATGCTTCGGAGCATCCGCTGTCTGCGCAGTACAAACGCAGCGTTTCGCCGTTGCGCCAAGTCCAACAGCAGCTTGTGCAAATCGTGTCCTCTTCGCCGCGAACGGTGGGTCTGTCTCGTGCGCAGCGCGACGAAGCGTTGGCGAGGGCCTTGCTTTCGGGGTTTCCAGATCGTGTTGCCCAGCGCCGCGAAGGTGATCCCCTGCGTGCGGTTTTGGCGAATGGTCGGGGAGTTCGCATCGATCCGCAAAGCCAAGTCAAACAAGCGCCGTTGTTTCTTGCGCTGGATGTGGACGCAGGAAAACGTCAGGAACGCGCCGAATCATGGGCGCGTCAGAACTCTGCGATCCAAGAGGCGTGGTTGACGGCGCACCACCTTCGAGAACAGCAAGAGATCGCCTTTGATGCGACACGCGGACGGGTGGTGGGCTTACAAAAGACGTTGTATCAGCAGCTTCTGTTGCGTTCTCGGCCCTTTGTCCCGGATGCTGCGGTTGTTTCTGAGCGCCTTGCACAAGAAGCGGCTCGCGATCCTGTTGTGGCCTTGGGCCTTGATCAGCCCGTGTATGCGCAGCTTTTGCTGCGCTTGCGTGCCTTGCATCGTTGGTTGCCCGAGGCGAAAGCTCCTGCGTTTGATGAGGCGATGTTGCAGGAGCGATTGCCGCTGTGGTGTTTTGGCAAGCGCTCTTTTGAAGAACTCCGCCAGTTGCCGTGGGCCGAGCTTTTGCTGGCCGAGCTTTCGTATCCACAACAGCGCACTCTACAGGAAGAGATCCCCGAACGTATCGAAGTCCCGAGCGGATCGGTGTTGCGGATCGAATACCGCGAAGCCGACGATCCACCGATCCTTGCCGTGCGCATCCAAGAAGTGTTCGGTTGGTTGGAAACCCCGCGCATTGCGAAAGGGCGGGTGGCTTTGTTGTTGCATCTGCTGGCCCCGAATCATCGGCCTCAACAAGTGACGCAAGATCTCCGTAGCTTCTGGCAAAACGCATACAACGAAGTACGCAAAGAGCTTCGTCAGCGTTATCCGAAACATGCGTGGCCTGAAGATCCTTTTTCCGCGAAAGCCGAACGACGGCCACAACGGAATAAAACGGGCGTGTGATCTTGGTGTGGGATAGAACTTCGAGGGCGATCAGGGGAGGTAGCGGGAGACGTACTGGATTAATTCTTCGAGGGTGATGCGGTTGCCCTTGCAGTCGAAGAGGCAGATCTTGCCTTCTTCGAGGCGGACATCAAAGCCATTTTCGCGGGGTGGGCCAGCGGGGCGTCCCGGTGCTGCGGGTGGAGCGCCGTGTTCGCCTTTGTTAAGGATGGCGGCGACGACTGTTGCGATCCCAAGAGATCTTTCTTTGTTTTGTTGCATTTTGATTGCTCCTGCGGGTGGATTGGCCTTGTGCATCGGCCCAAGATGGGCATACTCAAACGTGAACCATCGCGCACAAACGCTTTTGTAAAAGCCGATGTTTCGGATATAGCTTGCTTTGCTCAAGAAAAGCAAGGATGCGTGATGCAATGCACCGTGGTTCGGGTGTTTGGTACGTCTGAAATCAGGATTTGTGCGATTGGAGAGTTTGGTGGGGTTCCACCCCACTCCCCGCAAGGGAGCGCGGCTCCCTTGACCCTGTGTGGTCCTGCGGATCGTTGGTTTGAAAAAACAACATCTCTGCTGATCGAGGCGACGCGAACACGGGAGTTTTTGTCAACCGCGCAACTTCTATGGAGTGTTCGATGCGATCGTCTAAGTCTGTCCGTTCTGCTTCGGCTATTAAAACCACGAAGCCATCGACAAATCAGACCAAAACACAAGCCAACGGCAAGTCAAGCAAAACGTTGGAATCGCCGCGCAGTTTGTGTGATGAACTGTTGGATCTTGTGCGCGAGATTCCCGAAGGAAAGGTTGCAAGCTACGGATACTTGGGGCAATTGTTGTCGCGTCCCTGTTCGGGGTTGGTCGTGGGGAAGCTGTTGGCGAATCCGTATGCCGATGCGCCGTGGTGGCGGGTGGTGGGGGTGGATGGGACGCTGCTGTTGCGTCGCCGTAGCCTGATGTTGGGAGAGGAACAAGCCCGCTTGTTGGAGGGGGAAGGCATCGAGTGGGATGCCGAGGGGCGTGTCAAGATGGCGCTGCATCGGTGGGAAAAAGCAGAGCGTTGAGGCAAAAACATCTTGCGCGATCGTCGGGTTGGATGCGTCTCAGGGGGCGAGTTGGAGGGAGATATCGAGTTTGAAGCCGGTTTTTGCGGGGAGAAAGCGGAAGGTGGAGAGTTCCATACCTTGGAGGAAGGGCAAGAAGCCAGCGAGGACCATGCGGGTGGAGAAGGGGAGATTGAGTTGGTTGATGGCGGAGTAGAGGTTGCGGAGGCTGAGGAGCAAGCCGACGCCGCGTTTTTGTTGGAGGACAGGAGGGATTTGGGAGGGAAAGAGGCGTTGTGCGGAGGCTTGTGCGGCGGAAAGAGTGAAGGCAAGGGCTTTTCGGTGAAGTGCGATCACGAGGGTGCGGCCAACGATGGTGAGATAAAGCGAAGCGCCCGGGGAGGGGGTGACTTTGTAGAGAGGATTTCCGTTGGTGCCGGTGGTTTGTTGGATGGGAGGGAGGTTTCGTTTGGTGGCGATCTCGGGGAGGGCGGCCAAGAGACGGGCTGCTGCGCCCGGGTTGCGTAGTTCGAGGAAGATGGCGGCTTCGATCAGGCTTGGGACCATCGCGGGGCGGCGTTGGAGATAGGAGACGATCATCGGATCGACGCCAAGCAAGGCAAAGACAGCGTGGCCTGAAAACATGGGGAGGACTTCTTTTTCGAGATCCATACCGACAGTGCGGCGGAAGCTGTCGAGTTCGGCAGCGGGATCTTGTCCTGTGCCGCGTTGTGCAGCGCGACGGGCCTCTGCGATGGAGGTTTGGAAAAGATTGCGCAGGTTGACAGAGATGCGGAGGGCGGCGATGGCGTTTTTGTGGAGCATCTTGGCGAGGTTTGCGGGGGTTCCAGCGGTGCGACCGAAGAAGTTGCGAAGGCGCAGGATATCTTGATCTTTGGGAGCGTCTGCGTACATAACGGCGCGCAGTCCGTTGTTTTCGATGTGGAGACCTGCGATCACCCAATCAAAGTTCCCGCGTTGAAGGAGTGGGAGGCCGGTTTGGGGGCCTGCGAGGTTGCGTTTATTTTGCACCAAGATGGCGGCAGTTTCGGCTCCTTTGAGGCGGCGAACACCTGCGAGGAAAGCGGGATTGTTGGCCATTGAGGAAGAGGCGGGGAGTTGGATCAGGCGTTGGAGGATGGTTTTTCCGTCGAAGTGGGCGGTGGAGGGAGGGAGTTGGGCAGTGACTTTTTTGGAGCGGCTAACGAGCAAGACGCGACGTCCGAGGACGGTGTAGCTTGCCAAGGCATCTTGTGGGTTGAGCGGGCCTGCATCTGCCGCACTGGCGGGAGGATACAAGGTGATGACTTTGGAGCCTGCGACGGTCGATTCTTCGCGTCGAAGGGGGCCGACAGCGAATTTGCCAAGGCGTGCGACAGCTTCTTCGAAGCCCGCTTCGTTTTGAGCGGTTCCTGCGACGACAACCCATTCTGTGCCTTGGATATCGAGCAACGTCATCACACCTGCGCCGTTGCGAACAAATCCGAGTTTTTCGAGGCTTTCAGCACTCAATACGTCGATCTGGTGTTGTGATTTGAGTTGTTCGAGATAGGCGCGAACTTGCGCACCCATTGGGTTTTTGCTTTCGAGTTTTGTCAATAGCCGCCCGAGTTGATTGGGTAGGCGCCCAAGGACAGGAACCCACGCGACGACTTCGACGTTGGCGGGGATGTGCAAGAGCAATTCGCGCAAGGCAGGGGAAACGGGGGCGGCTTGGGCAGGAGAGAGCGCAACAGCCCAATACAAGGCGAAGATCGCGGCAACAGGGAAAAAGGTTCGTCTCATGGAGGATCAGGCTCCTAGGGTTTGGGTGGTTGTTGAAGCATACGTTCGATGGATTCGCCGATCTTTTTACCGCCGCCAGAGTGCATGGCGCGGACGAGGCCATCGGGGCCGATCAAGACAAAGGTGGGGACGGTGAGGATCTGATAGCGAGCGGAGATCTCCCCCTTGGGATCGGCCAAGATCGGGCATTGTAATTTGTGTTTGGCGTGGAAGGTTTTGAGCATATCCTTGCGCAGATCATCGTCGGCTTGGACGTAGGTGATCAAGCGAAAGCGGTGTTGATTTTTTTGAGCGTACTGATCGAGCGGTGGGAGGGTGGTGCGGCAGTGTGGGCATCCGACGGACCAAAAGACCAAGAGGGTGGGGAGTTTGGGAGGAGAGAGGGTGGGTGAGGGTGTGGTGTTGGGGAGGATGGGTTGGGATTGATAGTTTGGAGCTTTTTTGCCGATGAGGTCGAGCGGGTTAGGGGAAGCGCCCGGGGCCCGTGTATAGGGGATCTCGACGTTTGCAGCGACTTGTTGGAGGAGTTGGAAGAGGGTGGTGTAGGGTCGCACTGTTTCGGTGAGTGAGGAAGCGTTGGAGAGGCGGAGGTAGCCTTTGGTGGTGACGATCGAGTAAGACGGGACGTGGCGCGTAAGGGTGACGTAGGCGAGCAAGCCTCGGCTGTCATCGATCAACACGGGGAGAGTGATCTTGAGTTGTTGAAGGCGGGCGAAGGCTTGTTTGACTTCTTTTTGGCTATTGACTTTGGTGATGGCAAAGAAACGGATCTTGTCTTTGAACATCGGGAGATTGGAGGCGACGTGAGCGGCTTGTAGCTCTGTTTCGGAGCCTTTGTGTCCGGGCAAGAAGTAGATCATCACGATCGGTATTTTGCCGATGACATCGGTGAAATTGAAGTCTTTGAGGTGCGGTTTGGCTTTGGGGGCGGCTTGGATATACTTGACTTTGAAGGGTGGGAAGCGGAAGCCTTTTTGGGCGGATTCTGCGTGGAGGTGAGGCGCTTTCCACAGGCCAAGCCAGAGCGTGATCGCCAAACATCCGATGATTTTGATTCGTTGCATCGCCTTCCTCGTCCATGGAGGTTGTGTGTAGGGGGTTGGTTTTGAAGCGTTTACTTTCCGATACAAAAGCGTGAGAAGATCGCGTCCAAGATCGCTTCGGAGGAAAGCTCGCCCGTGATCTCGACGAGGGCTTTTCGTGCGGTGCGAAGGTCTTCTGCGAGAAATTCGGGTCCGAGCGAAGCGCCTTTTTCGCGGGCTTGGAGGAGCGCATGAAGGGCCGTTTGTAGGGCGCGGTGTTGGCGTTCGTTGGTGATGACGAGTTCATGCGCGGGTGCGGTCTCTTCCATGTGGTGGTGCAACCATTGACGCAACGAATCCAATCCCTCCCCGTTTTGGCAACTTACGGAAAAACGCGCAAGGGGCGAAAAGAGAGCAAGGTCTTGTTCGGAGAGCGAAGAAGGGAGATCACACTTGTTGAGTAAAAGAACGGTGGGACGGCCTGCACAGGCTTCGGCGACTTGGCGATCTTCTTCTCCAAAAGGCCGAGATCGATCGAGGACAGCGAGCAACAAATGGGCTTGTTGTGCAGCGCGAAGGGCGCGATCCACCCCGATCTGCTCGATATCCTCGTGCGTATAAGTGCTTTCTTGGGTATGGGTGATCGAAGGGGTGGTATTACGCAGATCGGAAGCTGTGTGAGGAGCGGGGTTGTATGCGGAGGTTGTAGGCTGTGGGGAAGGCGTATGTGCGGAGGTTGTAGGTTGTGGGAAAGGCGTATGCGCGGAGGTTGTAGGTTGTGGGGAAGACGTGTGTGGGGAGGACGGGATGTGGTTTGGTTTGGGGCGTTGGCGCAAGCCAGCGGAGTCGATCAGGCGGATCTGTAGGCCACCCAAGGCGATTTGAGCTTCAAGGAGATCGCGGGTTGTGCCGGGGAGAGGGGTGACGATGGCGCGCTCGTCGCCATGAAGGCAATTGAAGAGGCTAGATTTTCCGGCATTGGGGCGTCCAAGAAGCAGAAGGGACCAGCCTTGTTGGAGTTGTTTGCCTTGGGCGTAGGAGTCGGCGAGTTTTCGGACGTCTTGGGTGAAAGCGTCCAGTTCATCGAAGATCAGACGAACCGAAGCGTCGAGGGCGGGATCGAATTCTTCGGGGAAGTCGATCCAGCTTTCAACGCGGACAGCGAGAGTCAGGGAACGTTCGGCAAGTTGATCGAGGTGTTGTTGGAGATGGCCTTGGAGGTGACGGCGTGCGACGTGCAGGGCTTGTTCATTTTTGGCGGCGATCAGATCGATAATGGCCTCTGCGCGGGTGAGATCGATGCGACCATTGAGAAAAGCGCGGCGTGTGAATTCGCCCGGTTGTGCGGGACGTGCGCCGAGATCGAGGATGACGCGCAAGATCTGTAAGAGGTTGAGTCGCCCGCCGTGCATGTGAAGCTCGATCACGTCGTCGCCCGTATAAGACCGCCCTTTCGGCATCCACACGCCCAAACCTTCGTCCAAGATCGCGCCCGAAGTATCGCAGCATTGGCCGAGATACATACGATGAGGTTCCCATGCAGCGAGGTCGGTTGTGCATCGAAAGACGGTTTGGGCGATGCTTCGGGCTTGTGGGCCGCTGATGCGCAAGATGCCGATGCCGCCTTCTCCGAGAGCGGTGGCGATGGCGGCGATCGTGTCGTTGGGTGAGGTCTGTTGTTCTAGATACAAGAGGTTCGGCCCCCATCGACGGGCAAACAGACGCCACGGATATAAGAAGCAGCAGGGGACGCAAGAAAGGCGATGGCAGCGCCGAGTTCTTCGGCACGACCGAGGCGGCCTTCGGGGATGCTTTTGATCCATTCGTCTTCGATGGTGGCGATGTCGACTCCTGCGGCAGCGGCGCGTGATTGGGCGAGAGAGACAAGGCGTTCGGTCATCGTAAAGCCGGGAAGGATGCTGTTGATGGTGATCTCGGGGGGGAGTTCAAGGGCGAGGGTTTTGGCCCAAGAGGCCATCGCTCCGCGAATGGTGTTGCTGACGCCGAGGTTGGGGATGGGTTGGCGAACCGAAGTGGAGAGGACGTTGATGATCCGTCCGTATTGCTCGGCCTGCATCCCGGGCAATAATAAGCCGAGGATGCGTTGGGAGGCGAGCAAGTGGCGACCAATGGCCTTGAGGAAGTCTTCTTCGGTGGCGTCGACAAGGCGACCGGGGGCGGGGCCGCCCGTGTTGTTGATCCAGATGTGGATCGGGCCGTGTTGATCGAGGTGTGCGGAGAGGGTACGGGCCAAGGTCTCGCGATCATCGAGATCAGCAACAAGAGCGAGTGCGCGTGCGGAGCCTTGTTGTTCTAAGATCGGCAAGAGGTCGGTGAGACGGTCTTTTCGGCGTGCGAGGACGGTGATCTTTGCGCCCATCGAAGCCATGACACGGGCAGAGGCTTCACCGATCCCAGCACTTCCGCCGCAAACAAGGGCGTGCTTTCCTTCGAGTGTAAATCCGTATTGTTTCATCCTTGCGAACCTTTGAGGGTTTTGAGGGTTTCGAGAGCGCGTTCTGCGTGGATATTCATGTTGAATTCGTTGGAAAAGGCTTCGATGATCTGCTTTTTCTTGGGGTCCACAACAAAGGTTGCGCGGCGGATCTTGAGTAGCCCGCCCAAGCGCAGCACGCCAAATTCCCGACTCAAGGATTTGTCGGTATCTGCGATCAAAGGGAAGGGGAGGTTGTATTGTTCTCGGAAGCGTTCGTGTTTTTCGTCGCTATCAAGGCTGATGCCAAACAACGCAGCGCCTTCTTGGGTGAGATCGCCAAAGGCATCGCGGAAACTACAGACTTCTTTGGTGCATCCGGGCGTGAAGTCTCCCGGGTAAAAAAAGAAGATCACTGCGCTGTGAGCGCGCAGATCGTCGAGTGTATGGGTTTGTCCGCTGGATGTTTTGAAGGAAAGCTCTGAAAGTGTATCGCCTTTTGTTTTCATCCGAAACTCCGATCTTGTGGGGTGGTGTGGCTTGGAACGCAGTTATAGGGCGGCTGTGTGCGATCTGCAAGACGCATTTGCAGGTGCGTTGATCTTCGACACAGCGACATTCGCCCCACATGGGGCCGCTGGTTGCGCGATGGCGAGAGGATGACGGGTTGGAGGGCGAGGATTCACCTTTTTTTCGCATTTTTTTTGCGTCGGGTTCGACTGGCACAGTATCTTTGGGGCAAAGGTGAAACGAGCCTGCTCTGTGCGTAGAGCAAGCCCCCACCGTCGGTGCAACCGACCGATACTCCGCAAAAACAGCGTTTTCGCCGTTTCGTAGATGGGTTGTGCGTTGGCCTGTTTGAGGTTGTGTGTGTTGGTCTGAGGGCATCGATTTTCCAACAAAGGGCGGAATCCGCCTGTTTTATAGGGGCTTTTGGGTGAAAACACAAGACTGGAAAACCAAGTGCGTGGGTGTGTTGTATGGCGGGCTTTCTTCGGAGCGTGAGGTCTCGCTGAGGTCGGGTGAAGCGGTGGCGAGTGCGCTGGAGCGTCGAGGCTACCGAGTCCAACGGATCGACGTGGGCCGTGATCTTCCGTTTGCACTTCGAGAGCATGGGATCGAAGTGGCTGTGATCGTATTGCACGGAAAATACGGCGAAGACGGTTGTGTCCAAGGTATGTTGGAATTGATGGGGATCCCGTACACGGGTTCGGGAGTGCAGGCTTCGGCAATCGCGATGCACAAGACGCTGAGCAAAAAGCTTTTTCTTGCAGCAGGTTTGCCGACGCCGATGTACCACGAGACGACGGCGGGAGCCTTGCGCGATCAAACGCTGTTGGGGTTGTCTTGTGCGCAGGGTGCTGTGGTCAAGCCGCCTTGCGAAGGGTCGAGCGTGGGGATCTCGATCTGCCTCGATGATGCGGCGCTTCAAAAGGCAGCCCAAGATTTTTCACCCGAGACAGAGTTGTTGGTGGAAGCTTTTATCGAAGGAGCCGAGATCACGGTGGCGATCTTGGACGAAGAGGCGGCGATGCCGCTCCAAATCGTCCCAGCAGAGGGCTTTTATGACTACCAAGCCAAGTATCAACGCAAAGACACCCAATATCTTTGCCCTGCGCCGATCTCGGAGAGTTTGCTTGCAGAAGCGCAACGCCTTTCGCTTGGGGCGCACAAAGCCCTCGGATGTCGCGGCGTGACTCGCGTGGATCTGATGCTGGACAAGCAAGAGCAGTTTTGGTTGCTCGAAGTCAACACTTTGCCCGGGATGACCGCGACCAGTTTGACCCCCAAGATGGCCGCACAACGTGGAATGTCTTTCGAGGATCTGTGTGAGATGATCTTGCAAGATGCTTCACTGCAACGCTAATACGATCCCAGAAAGATGTACGATCGAAGGGTCGTGTGTAAACGCCCTATTGTTGGGCAGCCACAGGGGGCTGCCCCTACATGTCGGCGCACACGATGGGCGGATTTTGTATAAAGACCGATAGAGCGAACGCTTACGCGCCTTGGTGTGCTGATGTTGCAAGTTCGATGCAACGAAAAAGACCGATAGGTCGAGCGATTACGCGATTTGGTGTGCTGGTGTTGTGGGTTCGCTATAACGCAAAAGACCGATAAGGCGAGGGATCATGCCGTTTGTGTTGTTTTCTTTCCAGCGTCGAAATCGACGTCGTGTGCCTACAGCGATGCGAGTGCGGGTCGTAGCGCGATTGTTTTCGCGGCTTGTGCGTTTTGGTCGCCCGCTGCTTGGGCCGTTGTTGCTGATCTTTTTGGTGCATCAAGCGTATGCTTTTACGTTGCGAAGTCCGTTCTTTGCGCTGCGTGAAGTCATCATCTCCACAAAACAGCCGCTATCTGCCGAACAATTGTTGCGCATCGCAGGGATCCAGCGAGGCCAAAACTTGCTTGCACTGAATCTTTCGGTGGCAGCGAAGCGTTTGCGAGATTACCCACATATCGCCCGCTCTCGGATTCGACGGGAGCTTCCCAATCGTTTGGTGTTTGATGTAGCGGTGTATCAGCCCGCAGCGGTCTTGCAGTTGGATCACGCCTATTTTCTAGACAAAGAAGGGCGGATCTTTGCGCGGGTCTATGACACGCAAGCCGCTCGCGATCTTTTGCGCATCAGCGGTCTTGATCGCAAAGAGGTGGATCGTGATCCGAAAGCCTTTCGTGCGTTCTTTCGCCAAGCTCTTGCGCTGCGGGATCTGTATGATCACCTTCGCTTGACGCAATTCAAGCGCCTTTCCGAAGTGCAAGTCGACCCAGTTCTTGGCTATATCTTGCATGCGGGCGATGGTCGGATTTATCTCGGTCACGATCAATACCACCAACGCCTGCAACGCGTTCATCAGATCTACGCCTATTTTGCACAACAAGGCGTTCACTCATTGCGCTATCTCTACGCCAATCAACAAGAAAATCCACAGCGTGTGGCCGTTCAACTTGCGGGAGCCGTCCCGTTGCCAAGCACGCCCAAGCCCTAATCATTCAAAAGTCGAGTATTGCCCATGATCAAACCCCGTATCCACCGAGATGTGATCCTTGCTGGCCTTGATATCGGAACATCCAAGACGTGTGTTGTCGTCGGTGAACTCACCGAAGATGGCGACATCGACGTGATCGGTGTCGGCTCGCATCCGTCGCGGGGTGTGACGCGAGGCCAGATTACGGATATCGAAGAAACCCGTCGAGGCATCCGCGAGGCTGTTCGTGAAGCCGAGATGATGGCGGGTTGCGCGATCCATGAAGTGTACGTCAACGTCACAGGAAACCATATCCGCAGCAGCAACAGCAGCGGCGTGGTTCCGCTTTCGGAGCGCGTGGTGCGGGATCTCGATATCCGACGTGTCATCGATGCCGCAAGAGCGGTTCAGTTCGACCAGAATGTGCAGCTTTTGCATACCCTCCCCCAAGAATTCGTGATCGACGAACAAGACGGAATCGTCAAGCCACTCGGGATGAGCGGGGTGCGGATGGAAGCGCGGGTTCATCTTGTCACGGCTGCTGCGGCTCGGCTCGAAAATATCAATCGTTGTGTTCAACAAAGCCAACTGCGCGTCAGTTCTTTGATCCTCAACGCGCTCGCTGCAAGCGAAGCACTTCTGCACGAAGATGAACGCGATCTTGGCGTTGCTTTGGTCGATATCGGCGCGGGAACGACGGATCTCGTGATCATCGAACACGGCAACATCGTTCATACCGCCGTTCTTCCCGTTGGAGGGAATCAGATCACCAACGATATCGCCACGAGTTTGAGTACGCCTTCGCAAGAAGCAGAGACGATCAAGATGCGTTATGGCTGTGCAACCACCGCGCTGGTTCGTCAGGACGAACACTTTTTGGTTCCGGGGGTGGCAGGGCGGCGAAACCGCGAACAGCCGCGCATTTTGCTTGCAGAAGTCATCCAGCCCCGTGTCGAAGAGATCTTCGCGATGATCAACGACGAGCTTCGCCGATCTGGATACGAAAAAGGCATCGCTTCGGGCCTTGTCTTAACGGGTGGATGCACCAAACTCGAAGGCATCTCGCAGATCGCCGAAGAGATCACAGGGCTTCCTGTTCGACAAGGTGTCCCCCAAAACCATATCGGCGGATTGACCGAGGTTGTACGCAGCCCTGTCTATTCAACCGCCATCGGACTCTTGTTGTTTGGTCTTCGCCTTCAACAAGACCCATACATCGGCTCTTTTTCTACCCCGCCCCGTCGGTTTGGCTCCTTCCGAAACAACCTGCAACATCTTTATCAGCGCTTTGCGTCTTTTTTTACATGATAAGAAGACTTACGCAATAGGATGGTGTTTGTGGGGTTCCACCCCACACCCCGCAAGGGACTGTCGCCCCTTGACCCCGTATTTGGCGAACAGATCACTGCTTTCCAAACCAACGACGCTGTCGCTTGAAGGGGCGCGAACACGGGTTTTTTTGTCAGCCGCATAAGTGCTGTATTGAGAAGGCAGAGATTTGGAGGTTGGGGAGGCAGGGGTGTTTGTGCGCGGTTGGTTTAGAACTTCACGTTGCCACCGACATCAACAGGCAATTGGAACATGCCGAGGTCGATGGCTCCACGAAGGCGATAAGGAAACTGTTTGCTGCGGATGGCGTTGGCGACGGCGAAGCCGACTTGGATCAGGTTGACGTTGAGAGGAACGTCCAAGATCGTGTGTCTTCCGCCGCCAAGTTGTTGTGCGGTGGTTTGTCCGCCGCCAAGATTGGCCCCGCTCACTTCGATGCCGTATTGGAAGCCTTTGAGCGCAATGGGGAAATCGGCGCGGTTGGTCAGTTTGAGACGGAAGCTAAAGGTGGCGGTGGGAGGAAAGGGATTGATTTGAGGCGGGGAGACGCTTTCGACGGAAACTTCGGGCAAACGGGGTACAGGGATGTTTCCTGTGAGCGTAAAGGGAAAGTCTACCACACCAAGAACAGGCACTTTGACGCCGAAGGTCACGGCAAGATCGTAGCGAACAGAGCGTTTGTCTTGGAAGAAAGACATTAAGGCTTTGACAAAACGCTTGTATTGGATGTCGAAGGGGACGGTGATCGGGCTGGTGGCGTTGGCGGCGATGGTGACGCCACGATCCGCACGCCCTTGGAACAAGGTAGATCCGTCGATATCGAGCTTGTAGGCGATGGTTGCAAAGGTGACGCCGACGGAGTTGGGGTTGGTGAGGGTGAAGTCAAAGTCCGTACTGACGCCTTGGAAAGAGATATCGCGTAAGCGCATCCGAACATACTGCATCTTGGGTTTTTGGTAGGCGCTGTCGAGCAGGGCTGAAAGGGTTTTGCAGCCAAACAAGGGCAGGGCCAAAGACATCACAAGAAAAAGACGAAAAATAGGGTGTTTGTAGGTCGATCTCATCCGAAAAACTCCTTTGCTGGGTCTGTGCGAGCAGGCTCAGTGCTTGGCAAGAAGCGCGCCAAGAGGTGCGTGCGTGCGTTCGTTAGGTGTTGTACGCGGGATGGCGATGTTTTGTCTATGGTCGCCATCCCGCAGGACGAGAGGCCGTTGGCGGAGTCTTGTTTGTGGGCTGCGCGGAGTCTTGTTTGTGGGGTTGTGCGGCGGGTTGGGAGGTGATGTGGAGAGTGGGCTGTGCAGCGGGTTGGGAGGTGCGTTGGAGAGCGGGCTGTGCGGCGGGTTGGAGAGCGGGCTGTGTGAGGGATGGCTGTGCAGGTGAACGTGTTGTTGTCCGTACATCGGGGAGTTTCGATGTTGTGCGATGCTGGGGGGCGATACGACGGGGAGATTTGTGCGTGTGTGCAGAGTTTGCGGGATGCTGGGGGGCGGTGCGACGGGCGGGTTGGCGGATGAGGATGGTGTCTTGGCCGTGATAGAAGACGCCCGCAAGAGCGCCTGTCATCATGCAGGCGAGTGTTGCAGCAAACAAGGCACGAAAGGCGACGGCGCTAAGATCGCGGGCGCGTTCGGGGGCGATGGCGGCCATGCCGCCCACAAAGATGCCAAGGGACGGGATGTGGGCGAAGCCGCAAAGTGCGTATACCGCGATGACTGCGGAGCGTGGATCGTGGAGAGTGCCTTGTTGGAGCATTTTGGAGAGTTCGAGATAGCAGGGAAATTCGGTGAGAAAGGTGCGCGTCGCGAGCAGATGGGACACAGACCAAGCATCTTGGGTGGGGACACCCATCAGGAGCACCAATGGATAAAAGGCGTAGCTTGCGAGACTTTGGAGGCTTTGGTGGGGCGCACCAAGGCTTTGACCCGTCCATCCGACGAAGCTGTTGGCGAGTGCAACAAGGCTCACAAACGTGATCAAGGTCGCGCCAATACCCACCGCGAGTTTCGCCCCTTCCATCGAGCCTTTGATCAAAGATTCGATGCTGTTTTCATAATGAGACTCTTCACTTTTGACTTCTTGACCGAGGGTTTGGGGTGTTTCGGTTTCGGGCAAGAGCAGCTTTGAGATCATCAACGCAGCAGGAGCCGAGACAATCGAAGCGGAGATCAGATGCCCTGCGATCTGTGGGAAGCTTTGTTGTAGAAACGAAGCATACAGCGCAAGCACCGTGGATGCGATGGTGGCCATCCCTGCGGTCAAGATAGTGCAAAGCTCCGAACGTGTCATGGTCGAGAGATAGGGGCGGATCGTCAGCGAAGATTCGACGCCCACAAAGATGTTGCTCGATACACACAACGATTCCGCCCCGCTGACACGCATCAAACCTGTAAACAGCCTCGAAAAGAAGCGGATCAACATCGGCATGAATCCGATGTGGTAAAGGAACGCCACGATCGCTGCGAAAAACACCGCAGCAGGTAGCACTTGGAAAGCGAGAAAAACGCCCAATGAGTCTTTTTGCCCCGGTGGTAGGGCCAAACGGCCAAAGACAAACGAGACGCCTTCGTTCGCGTGTGAAAGCAACGAAAACACCCCGTCGTTGAGGAACGAAAAAAAGCGCCGACCCGCCGGCAACAAAAACACCACCGCACCGAACACAAATTGCAGCAAGACCCCCCACAAAAGCAGCGAAAGATTGATCACTCGACGATGGCTCGAAAACAACCATGCCACCAAGATAAAGCCGAAGAATCCGAAGAATGAGACGATGTTAAAGTACATCAGCGATCCTTTGTTTTGTACAAATCAGCAACACACAAGGCAAAACGGAGCAGCGAATACAACGGATATCCTCGGGGCCGCACCACCTGTCAAGAGAGCCTGTCGGGTGATAAAGCAAAGAAGAGTCCACGCAAAGCGACCGAAGGGAGTTTCACGCTTCGTCATACGAAATCCGCCCACTACGTGATCGAAAAAACGTAGGGGCAGCCACAGGGGGCTGCCCAACTACAGGGCGTCTACAGCAGATCGCACCTGCCCTTTGAGCACACTTCTCTTGGATATCGTATAAAGCACGGAAAAGGCGGAATCAGATCTCGCCCGGGAGTCCGGGTTGTGGGTTGGTGGGTTGTGGGTTGGTGGGTTGTGGGTTGGTGGGTTGTGGGTTGGTGTGGTTTGGTTTGCGGCGCAAGATGCCGATGGGACGGACTTGGACGCGGACATCTTCGCAGATCTCGCGCATTCGGATGGTTTGGATATGGGGTCGCCCGGGGAGAAGAGGTTGGCGGAATTGGATGCGGTGGACGGATATCTTGCGGGTGGCGCAGAGAAAGCCGATGACATCAAGGCCAAAGAGAACCGCATGATCGGGAGAACTGTTGTAGATCATGACGCGGACAAGGGGAGATTGAAAGGCCGTGACGCGCCATTGGAGCCAAGGGAAGCGCTTATCGGCTTGGGGCTTGCCGTGTTGTCCCGGTTGGATCGCGACGGCGTTGATCAGGATGTTGTTGCAATGAACAGGCATGGCGTAGTGGAAGGTTTGCGCGCTTTGGGGT
>CAUJFU010000072.1 GCA_963169055.1 Myxococcota bacterium | reverse complement strand
GTCGGGATGGTGATGCTTCTTCTGATCCCCACCATCGGCTTTGCTCGCGCTTTGTGGATGGTTCCCGTCCTCTTCCTGATCTTGCTCATCGATCCCAATCTCTTCCGCGCACCCGAACAAAACGATTAAGGATAGAACTTTACGCAGTTCGATGGTTTTTGTGGGGCGCTGCCCCAAACCCCGCAAGGGAGCGCGGCTCCCTTGACCCCGTGTTAAGCGAAGAGATCACGGTTGTTCAAAGCAACGACTCTGTCGCTTCAAACGACGCGAACACGGGGTTTTTTGGCCACTGCGTAAGTCCTATCGTAGAAGGAATAAAATCGCTCCGATGATGTTTTGGGGCCGGCAATCGGTGAAAGATCAGTTGGGGTGGGGATCGGTTTGTCGGCGTCGGGCTTCGGTGGCGTACCAAGCAGCGCGTTCTTTGCAACCCATCGTATCGAGGTATTGCGCCAAAGCTTCCCAAGGTTCAGCCCAAGACGGATCATAGCGGGTCGCACGGCGCAGCCAAAACAGAGCTTGTTCGTGTTGCCCTTCGCCCCATACCATACAAGCTCTCGCCATATCGAGCTTTCCAGCCGCTCGCAGCCGCAGCGGATCGTCTTCCGCCATCCAACGCGTGGCGCTTTGGTAGCGAAATTCTGCGGTGGATAGGTCGTCTTGGAGCAATGCGATCCGCATCCCTGCGATCCAAAGCAGCGGGTTATGGGGTTCGATCTTGATCCCAATACCCCACCAATAGACGGCCTGTTCGATATCGCGGTGTTGCAGAAATAACCGAACAAGCCCGTGATAGAGGCCCACACAGCGGGGCGCTTTGCGCAAGGCCATACGAAGCATCTGGAGATCTTCTTGTGAAACAGAAGTTTCGCGTAACACTTCGATCAACCGCAGCCAAACTTCTTGGGCAACACCACCCTGCTCAATGCAGGGAGCGGACTGTTGGGCTTGTTCCCAGTCCCCTAACTCAATTGCGTGAAACATCTTCTTTTGTTGCATGATACACCTGACCTCCCCCCTCAGGTCGGACAGGGTGAAAGGAGCGAGCGCTTTTTGTTCGGTCATAATGATGCCGCACCTTCGAGAGTGGTTGCTCGTCCTGTCGTTGATCTTTGCAAAGAACGGTGCTAATAGAGGCAACTTCTTCGCTTGCGCGCCCTGATCCGCTCGGTTGGACGCGCACAACGCAATCCCTTTTGTTGAAGGACGAGTGACGGAGAGAACGAATGGCAGAGACTGCGATCACACCTCGGAGCGAGGATTTTAGCCGCTGGTACTTGGATGTCTTGCGCGAGGCAGAACTTGCCGAAAACTCCCCTGTTCGGGGATGTATGGTAATTCGTCCTTATGGATATGCCCTATGGGAGGCGATCCGCGACGTATTGGATCGTCGATTCAAAGAGACAGGGCATCAAAACGCCTATTTTCCGCTGTTTATCCCCAAAAGCTACCTCGAAAAAGAAGCCGAACACGTCGAAGGTTTCGCGAAAGAGTGCGCGATCGTCACCCATTCTCGCCTTGAAGCGGATGGAGAAGGTGGGTTGAAACCTGCGTCTCCGCTCGAAGAACCGTTGGTGATCCGCCCGACCTCGGAGACCATCATCGGCCACACTTTTGCGCGTTGGGTGAATAGCTACCGCGACCTTCCGTTGCTGATCAACCAATGGGCCAACGTGGTGCGTTGGGAGATGCGGACACGCCCGTTCCTTCGGACGATGGAGTTCCTCTGGCAAGAAGGCCACACCGCCCACGCCACCCAAGCCGAAGCGATGGAAGAGACCTTGCGGATGTTGGATGTGTATGTCGAACTTGCGCGAGACTTTGCGGCGATCCCCGTGATCCCGGGCGAAAAGAGCGCCAACGAACGCTTTGCAGGAGCCGTAAACACCTTCACGATCGAGGCGATGATGGGCAATGCTTGGGCGCTTCAATCGGGAACTTCCCATTACCTTGGCCAAAACTTCTCACGTGCCTTTGGTATCCAATTCCTCGATGAAAACAACGTCCAACAACTTGTGCATACGACCTCTTGGGGCGTCAGTACCCGCTTTGTTGGGGCGTTGATCATGGCGCATGGTGACGACAAAGGCTTGCGCTTGCCCCCCAAAATGGCCCCCATCCAAGTCGCGATCGTCCCGATCTGGCGTAAAGAAGACGAAAAAGCAGCCGTCCTCCAACAAGCCCAAGCTGCTTTTGACGCCCTCAAACAAGCGGGAATTCGGGTGAAACTGGACACCCGCGAACACCTCACACCCGGTTTCAAATTCAACGATTGGGAGATGCGCGGCGTGCCGTTGCGCGTCGAGATCGGCCCCAAAGATGTGGAAAAGCAATCGGTGGTGGTCGCAAGACGCCATCTGCCCGGAAAAGACGGCAAGATCATGGGCGTCTCAATGCTCGGTCTTGTGGAGCATATCCAAGGCTTTTTGGACGAAGTGCAACAAGGACTCTACCAACAAGCCCTCGCGTTTCGCGAAGCCAACACACACACCGATATCCCCGATGTGGCGACTTTTCAAAAAGTTGCAGATGAAAAGGGTGGGTTTCTCAAAGTCTATTGGGCCGGAAGCAACGAAGACGAAGACAAGATCAAAGAAGATCTGAAGATGACTCATCGTTGTTATCCGCTTGGGGAACAAGACGGCCCCCTCGGGCGTTGCTTTTATACGGGAAAACAAACGCGCCAGATCGCGATCTTTGCGCGTGCTTATTGATTTGCCCGCCGTATCCGAACACTCCAGCCTCGGAGTGCTTGAGCAAGCCTTCACTTCACGCAGCGACCGAGTACGAAAATCATGGCGAAAAAAACGCTCCCTTCCAACGCACCTTGGGTGTTGTTGTTGCTTCTTCTTCTCGTTGGTATCGGCCTTTCCGTGGATCTGACATACATCCATGTCAAAGCCAACCTTGACCCCTCTCACAAAAGCTTTTGCTCTCCAAATGCCCGAATCAACTGCGATAGCGTTGCGCGAAGTGCCTACTCTCGTTTTGCGGGAGCGCCTGTGTCGGTCTGGGGCTTGTGGGGCTATTTGTTGATCTTGATCGCCGCGTGGATAGGGCGATTGCGCGAAGCCCGAACACCCGCGCTTTTAGGGATGTTGCTTGTACTCACAGGCGTTAGCACGTTGGCGAGCGCGTGGATGGCGTATCTGTCTTTGGCGCATGTGGGGGCGCTTTGCTTGCTTTGCCTTGCAACATACGTGATCAACCCTGTGCTCTTTGTGTTGGTGTTGGTGCTGATCAAGCAACAAGAGCAAACCCCCAAAGAGGCCGTCGCAGCGGGTCTTGGCTGGGCCACATCACATCTGCAATACGCCGTGCTCGTTGCCTTTGTCACGGTGTTGATCCCCTTGGCCTACCCCAAGTACTGGGAGAAATCTTCCTTCATCCCATCCTCCCGAACATCGGGCGCTTTGCAACTCCCCAACGGACTTGATGCCCAAGGCCATCCGTGGATCGGTTCGACGCTTCCTGCGCTGACGATTACCGCTTTTTCTGATTACGAGTGTCCTTTTTGCCAGCGTTCCAACTTTCGACTGCGTGAGCTGCTTGTGGATGCCGCAGATTCAGTGCGTGTGATCCACCGCCATTATCCGCTCGATCACCAGTGCAATCCGAGCATCCGCGAGCCTTTTCACGCTAAGGCTTGTTTGTTTGCGTATGCAGCGTATTGTGCCGGAAAACAAGGGCATTTTTGGGCCTTGAGTGATCTCTTGTACATCAGTGGGCCACGGCTCGACAAAGAGCAGCTCCCCGAAAAAGCCAAAGAGATCGGTCTTCACCCCAATGACTTTGCCGCCTGTCTTGATAGCGAACAAGCCAAGTCCTACGTCCAACAAGATATCCTCGATGGCACCAAGAAGATGGTTCAAGGCACGCCGACCTTTTTTGCAAAAGGCCGCGATCACGCCCTACCACAGGGCTTTACCGCCGAGGGATACGCATGGATCGGAGCCGAACAGCCCCGTGTGACGATCGAGGAATTCACCGACTACACCTGCCCTTCTTGTCAACGCGAACACCAAGCCTTGCGTGAGAAAGTCCGCCAGCACAAAGACACGTTGCGCTTGATTCGCCGCCATTATCCGCTCGATCCGTCCTGCAATCCATCCGCTGACAAGGCTTCGCATCCGATGGCCTGCCTGCTTGCGAAAGCCAGCCATTGTGCTGGAAAACAAAAGCTGTTTTGGCCGATGAATGATCTGTTGCATGACACACACAAATCGCTCGACCGCGAAAAGCTCGTGGATTGGGCGTTTTACCTTGGCTTGGATCGTAAGATCTTCGTAGAATGTCTGGAAAGCAAAGACTCTGACGCTTTTCTCCAACAAGATATCGAAGCGGGCAAACGCCTCCATATCCGCGTCACACCCGCCTTTTTGCTCAACGGAAAATCGTACACAGGTTCCCTCCCCTCAGATGCCTTGCGATCGGCTCTTCTGCCTCCTACCGTTCCCCGTCCTCTCGCCCCGTTGCCTCGCACACCCACCTCACAGCCCGTCCTTCCGCTTCAACGCACCCCCGTCTCATTGCCCTCAACGCATTCTCCAACTTCTCGCCCGCAACGCCGCTAGTTTAGACAAAATGGGAGAGCGGTTCCGATAAAAAATAGTGGCGTGGATAGACTAGGGCGGGGTGCGAAGGCTGCACCGCAACAAGCCGAATCACCGCGTCGTGGTGTCGTGGACAACAAAGCCGTGTTCGCGGCACTTCAAGCGGTGCCGTCGTTTGTGTGAAAAACGAATGCTCACCCCGCCAACACGGGGTCAAGGGGCGACAGTCCCTTGTGGGGTTTGGGGCAAAGCCCCATCAACACTATCTCACAAGTCCGTCCTATTTCTTTTTGAGCCAAAAATAAAGGAGACCTTGAACATGGCTGCCAAAGCATCCGATACAAAGAGCAAACCGCTGTTTACCTTGCCGATCTTTTTGATGTTGTTGGTTCTTGGCGTGGCGAGTGCTGGAGTGAGTTATTATCTCTCCATCCCTGCGGTCAAAACCAACGTTCAGACACAAACCCCACATGCTGTTCCGATCGGCGATCCGATCGATCGCCGCGACTGGCGGCCTTTTAAGGGCACAGCACAGCATCGATACATCGAACAGCACGCCTTTTCATACATTAACAAACACCAAGAACCGCTCAAGTCCTGTTATTTCGGTTACAAAGGCTCCGAAAAACTGTCCCCAAAAGGCGGAGTGATCACCGTTGAATTTTTGATCACCAAGGACGGCAGTGTCCAAAACCCTCGGATCTTCCGCAGCGAGATCGCAGTGAAAGATATCCAACAGTGCATCCTCGGCGCGATCTCCAAATGGAAGTTTCCTGCCCACGATCTTGATCAGCCTGTGCGTTACCAAACCCCCTTTTTCTTCCGTTGATAGGGTAGGGATGTGGGCTTAATCTTTCGTTGATAGGGGCGGGATGTGGGCTTAAAGAGGCCAAGAGAGGGGATAACGTTGATCGGGGATCTCTTCGCAGGGTTCGGCATTGGGGGGGTAGGTGTTTTTTTGGCAGCAGCCACTGATCTTGGGGATAAAGCGGCAAAAGAAATGCCCGTTGGTGGCGAGCAATTCGACGCTATGGATCTGTTCTTTGCGTGTAGGATTTTGGTAGAGGACGCTGCGTTCATCGAGAAAGACGGCAGAGCGCCGCGTGACGGGGCCGGAGGTGCGTTCTTCAAAGACAAAGCCCATCCCGCCATCCAAGCGGCGCTCGGGTTGTCCTGAGTCGCCTTCGCGCACCCAAAGGCTCGCGACCCACAACATCTCGGTGCGTTGTTGCTCAAAGTTTCGTCTGCGCAAGATCGCCTTATATCCGAGAGAACCGCGCATAAAGACTTGTTCTGTGACAAAACGTGCGCTGTCATCTCCGCCACGTCCAACGTTTTGCCAATCCTCGAATCCTTCGCCTTCTTCGATGGCGAGAGCGGGGACTTCGACGGCGATATCGCCTTGGAGGTAATCTTTGGTCCAACAACGCAGCCCAAGGGAGCCTTGGCGCTCGTCTACCCCGAACACAGGGACTGCTCCGACAGAGAGACAAGCATTGCATCCACTTCCGCCCACCGATGCGTCACAAGCAGGGGCGAGCGGGATGTTGGTGGTGGGTCCGAGATTGCGGCTCAGCCCGTGGGCTTGGATCAAGGATTGTGACCAATAACGGGCCTCTTCAAGCCAGCGCACGCGATCCAAGATCCCATCGAGGTTTTCGGAAACCAAAGACACTGAAGGACGGGAAAGCCCCGCGATGGTCGAAGGAAAGGGCAGAATATCGCGTTGACATCCCGCCAAACTCCATCCCATCCAGCACCACATCCAGATCACAAGGAGGTTTTTGGATGGTTGATACATCAGGGTCGATCGGGATGATCTGCACATCAGGAGCAAAAAGGGAGTTTTGGATGGTTTGCGCATGGCTCAAGTAGAAGAAGGGTTTTGGAGGTTGAAAGAAAAGAGATCGTGTCGAAGATGGGAACGGCAGGGGATGCGTTGGCGAACAGATTCGAGGCAGGCGGGTTGGAACTCTGCGAGGGCGATCCCTTCGGATTCAGGGGCGCATGCGAGGACAGTCCCCCAAGGATCGCAGATCAGCGAGGAGCCAAAGGAAAAGCGTGTATCAGAGTGGCGTCCCCATTGAGCGGGGGCTGCGAGGTAACATTGATTTTCGATGGCGCGTGCTTGCAACAAGATCCGCCAGTGATCTTTTCCTGTAGTGAGCGTAAAGGCCGCAGGGACGGTCAATAACTCGGCTCCTTGGAGAGCCAAGGCCCGATACAGCTCAGGAAAACGCAAGTCATAACAGATCGACAAGCCGATCTTGCAAAGCGGGGTGTCGACGACCACAACGCGATCGCCGCGTTGGATGTGATGGGACTCTCGCAAGGGCGGCGCACCGGGAGGATCGGCATCAAACAAATGCAGCTTTTCGTAATGCGCAAGCTCCGTTCCATCGGGCGAAAACAACGTAGCGCGGTTGTAAAGCTTGTGTTCCTCGCCCTCGACGCGCACGGGATACCCACCCGCAAGGACGTGTACACTGTGGCGCAAGGCTTCTTCTCGGATCGTCTCAAGGATTCTCGAAAGTTGGGCGCTCGTCAGGTTGTGCTTGTCTTGTTCGCCTCGCGCCAAAAAGGCGAAGTCTTCGGGCAGCAAGACCAACTCCGCTCCGCGTTCCACAGACTCCTTGATCCAACGACGGCAACGCTCTAGGTTCCCTTGAAGGTCATCGCTTCCATGTAACTGCACACAAGCCAGCAGAAAACGCCTCGACACGTGTCACCTCGCTTTGAGGAAATGAAAAAACAGTTGTCCTTTGGACTTGATCTGCCTATCATGGGCGTCACCTTCGGTCAAGAGTACACAAAGCGTGTGCAGTAGCCCGTTTTCCCAACCAAACCCCGAGAAAAACGCGATGCATAGCGCCGCCGAGATCCGCCCATTCCAATTTCAAAATCTCCCCAAGATCCGCAAGTCTGAGATCTACTTCTTTGATACACTTGCGCGGATCTTCCCGACCCATCTGTTTCGACAATCGCTGATCCCAGAGATCAGCCAAGCGTTGTCTTCTTATCTCCAAGGCCAGCTCGCCTTCCAATGGATCGATAAAGAACAGTACCTCGACTTTTCACAGATCGAACGCTTGTGCTTGCCACCCACACTATTGATTGAGATCGCCTTGCTTCCGGCGGATTCGCGCTTTTTGCTCGAACTCGATCCCCGCATCGCTGCGGTGATGGTGGATCGTGCGCTTGGCGGAACAGGCGACGGATTGGACACGGGACGCGGTCTTAACGAAGTCGAGCGTGGGGTGTTTTCTTTCATTGTCCTCAAAGCACTCCAACATATCCAGCAGCTTTGGAAGCCCGCTGCTTCGATGGAACTGCGCCTTGCAGGTCTCCACCAAGAAACCTCTCCTCTGCGCCAACGCATCGCTCCTGATACGCTTTACCACCGCAAAGAGCTGTTCCTTGGCCTCTTACAACACCAAGGCTTTGCGCGTCTCTACACACCGATCCGCCTGATCCAAGAACTCGCCAACAGCCTTTCGCCTCACGATACATCGCACGAAGCCGCCATGCTCCAAGAACATTTCCATTGGATCGCAGATCAGCCGCTCACAGGACACATCCGCGTTGGGACGGTCATGCTCAGCGAAGCAGACCTCGCTGGACTTGAATCCGAAGATATCGTACTCCTACGCGAATGTAGCGCATCCCCCACCGAAGAAGGAATCCTTCGCGGCGAAGCGATCCTTCAATTCGGTCTGCGCTCGGCCTACGCGCTGCGCTGTCGTATCGAAGAAGACCCCTCCGCCAATCGTCGCGTGATCATCGAAAGACTGATCCGCACCGAATCCCCCGGCATCCGAGGAATTATCGATCGCAGCGAGTTTGAAGACGACAACCAACCAGCCCATCCAAACGAATATCAGGAGGGAAATATGCCCGGCGGTTATGGCGAAGATGCCAATTATGAACAGATGGCTCCCGTACTTAGCGATGTCCCTGTTCCTTTGATCGTTGAACTCGGACGTGTCGAAGCCAAAGCCCGCGATCTGGCTTATCTTCGCCTTGGGCAAGTCCTCGAACTTCGCCGCTCGCCCTACGAACCGCTCGATCTCGTCGTCAACGGACAGATCCTCGGAAAAGGCGAACTTGTCGAGATCGACGGCCAACTTGGCGTTCGTATCATCGAGTTGCGCAAATAAAACGCGTATGCTCAATATCATACACCACACCCCT
Organism: Myxococcota bacterium; assembly: GCA_963169055.1. Lineage (GTDB taxonomy): Bacteria > Myxococcota_C > UBA6777 > UBA6777 > UBA6777 > JAKLKB01. The sequence goes on along the minus strand of CAUJFU010000072.1, from coordinate 5,079 downwards.
CCTCGATCCGCTCGCTGCGATCGGCCCCATCAAGACTCTGCTCACACGCTCGGCACAACACGCTTGGCTTTCCACAAGCTGTCTTTGCACTCCGCCGCTCTGCGTGGGCTCGGTGGTTGGGCTGTTTGTGTCGCCTTCTTTTTGTGCGGATCTTTCGGTTCTGTGACGGATGTGAATGCGCAACTTCCGCTCCCTCCAAGATCCTCGCCTCCTGCTCCCACACGGCTCTTGCCTTCGAAAGCACCTGTCATACAACGCGCTATTCCCTCCGAAGCATCGGCAACATCGCGAACGCCCACAACACAACGCGCTATTCCCTCGGAAACACCGGCAACACCGAAAACGCCTACAACACAACGCGCTATTCCCTCGGAAACACCGGCAACACCGGAAACACCAACAACCCAACGCGCTATTCCCTCGGAAGCATCAGCGATATCGGGAACGCCTACAACACGACAGGCGGCCACCCAAGCGAGCAGGCATCGCCCTCAGATGATCAGCCGTTTACGGCTTACGCCTCAGAATCAACGACCACCGCTGTTTGATCCGAGACGCCCGAACGCTTTGATTGAGGGGCAGGCTCTTTACTGGATTCGAACCTTCAGTGTACTGTTCATCCTTGGCGCGATCGTCATCCTCATCTTTGTTGTGCTGCGGTGGGCTTCGGCTCGGGCAGGGCTTCCGTTCCAATCCGGGCAAGTTTTACAGATCCATGCGCGTGTTGGGCTAGAACCCAAAAAAGCCCTCTGGCTCGTCGAAGTCGCGCAGCAGTATTTCCTGATCGCTTCACACGAACAAGGCGTGACCTTTTTGGCCACGTTAGACCCCACGCAGACACAGACTGCTATCGCTGAAAAGCCCCCTGCGACGGGCGCTTTTTGGCGCATTCTTCGCAGAAATCCCGATCAAACCAAGGACGCTGAATCGCCCCCCGCGAGTCCCATACCCACGCACTTTGAGGTCGTGAGCGATGGCCGGAAACATCCGAAACATGAACCCTAAGATCCGTTTGCTCTCTCATCGCATCTTACGCAGCCTCGTTTTTGCGCTGTGTGCTGCGTTGCCTTTTGTTCTGTTTGCTTCGGAAGCGCTGGCGCGAAAAAAGCGCAATATCGCAGGTGGCGCAACGATCGACTTTAGCGACTCCGTCGCTGGAAACCCGATCGTCCTTGTCGTCGTGATGGGCGCGCTTTCTCTTGCACCGTTTTTGCTGATCATGATCACTTCGTTCGTCAAAATCGCGGTGGTCCTTTCGATCGTGCGCAGCGCCCTCGGCACACAGCAAAACCCTCCAACCCAAGTGATCACGGGCCTTTCGATCATCTTAACCATTTACGTGATGGTTCCTGTGGGGCTGGAAGTTCGTGATGAACTCAAAGATCTTCTTGAAAAAACGCCAAGCGCTCAACAAACACCTCTCAGCGCCACAAGCGTCAAAACCCTTATCCAAGCTGTCGGACGTGCCCAAGAACCCATCCGACGCTTCTTGATCAAGCACAGCCACCGCAAAGATCACAATATGTTCTACAACCTCGCGCTCCAACTGCGAGATAAAAAACATCACGCAGGTTTCCAAGAAGACGACTTTACGGTCATCGTCCCTGCCTTCGTGATATCCGAACTCAAAGAAGCCTTTCAGATCGGCTTTTTGTTGTTTCTGCCCTTTATCGTGGTGGATATGGTGGTGGCCAATATCTTGCTGGCTTTGGGGATGCACATGCTCTCCCCAACCACCATCTCTTTGCCCTTCAAACTCTTGCTGTTTGTTCTTGTAGACGGCTGGTACTTGATTATCAAAGGTTTGATCCTTGGCTACTTGTAAGCCAAATCCCCCCATCTATCGCCTTCGAGGAACCGACCATGCTCCAACAATACGCCATCCAAGTCACCAACCAAGGCTTTCTTTTGGTGATGATCGTTTCTGGCCCCCCCATCCTGATCAGTATGGCTATCGGCTTGGTGATCGCGATCTTCCAAGCCGTCACTCAAATCCAAGAGCAAACCCTCACTTTTGTTCCCAAGATCGTCGTCGTCTTTGGTTCGCTGATCTATTTTGGCGGATGGATCGGCAATATCTTGATCCGCTACACCGAACGCATCCTCACCGAATTCCCCAACATCGTGAACTGACGATCTTGAATAAACGCCGCGTCTGACTCTCTCCACGCAAACACCCGAAGCTGTAAGCCCATGGAAGAACTTTCTCGCATCGTCAACAATCTCAACCTCTCCGAGCCACTGATGATCGTTGGCCTGATGATGACGCGCATCCTCAGCATGATCTGGTTGGTTCCTTTTCTCGGTGGAAAGCTGGTTCCTGCGCAAGTCAAAATCGGTATCGGGCTTGCGCTCGGTATCTTGATGTATCCGATGCTTTCGGATGCAAATGTCGTTGAGCCGATATTTCGGCCCGTAGGACCGAGTTTTCCGTTTGCGCTCCGCTTTATTGGCTACGTTATCAAGGAAACCTTTGTGGGTTTCTTGTTGGGCTTTATCATCTTGTCGATCTGGTTCATCGCGGAGATGGTAGGCCGCTTTATCGATACGGCCCGTGGTTCCGCGATGGGCAGCAGCCTTGTTCCTCAAATGCAAGCCTCGACCTCCCAGATCGGTACGCTCTACTACCAATTGTTGATCGTGGTGTTCTTTGCAGTTGACGGTCATCTCGTCTTTATCGAATACTTCATGCGCAGCTATCTGATCGTCCCTTTTGCGGGCTTCCCGCGCTTTGATACGGGGCTGTGGCCGCTTTTTGAGATGGTCGGGCGGTTGTCTTCTCACCTCTTTTTTGCCTCACTCACGCTCTCTGCGCCCGTCATGATCGCGATCTTCATCACCGATATGTGTATGGGACTTTTTAACAAAGTCGCCCCCCAACTCAACGTGATGTTTTTGATGATGCCCTTCAAAGCCATGCTTGGGGTCTTGTTTGCGATGCTCAGTCTGGCTCTTCTTGTCCAACAAAGCGAGATCATCATGGCGAAAACACTCAACCAGCTTTGGACTGTGATCCAGTACCTCAGGCCATTCTGACGCTTTGCTGTTCTCTCCCCCACCTGTTAATGCATTCCAACATCTTGCTCTCCGTCCATTCGACTCCCTCCGATCTCTTTGCTCTTTCTCCCCGACATCCCGCCTTTTTCATCGAATGTCACGGACTCTGTCAGCCTCTTGGCCTCTACCCTTTGTTGCGCTGCTTCGCTATATTGCACCCTGTTTTGCTTTGGGTCTGTCTTGTTGTCTTGAACTCAAAAACTCCCCAAATCGAGCGCTTTGACTGGGAACCAGCAACAACGCGTTTGGTTTGCGAACCATAGGTGATGGGATGTCCGGAGATAAAACCGAAGAACCCACCGAACATAAGCTGCGAGAAGCCCGAAAAAAGGGGCAGATCGCAAAAAGCCAAGATATCATCGCGGCGGCCATCTTTTTGATCGGCTTCCTTGTGATCTATTTCCTTGGTCGCAACATCTCCGATCAGCTAATGGACTTTATCCGCCTCTGCTTTTATTTCGCAACACAACGCGAGCCAGATATCGGCCTGATCGTCTCTCTTGCTCAGCGCGGCATCTCTGTGATGTTGATCGCCGTTTTGCCCCTCTGCATGGTCTCTTTCGCCGTCGCTTTTCTCGCCAACTATATCCAAGTCGGCGTCTTGATCACCTTTGAACCGCTCAAGCCTGAACTCAAAAAACTCAATCCCATCGACGGGATCAAGAATATGTTCAAGCTCCGAAAGGTGATCGAACTCCTCAAATCCATCATCAAACTCACGATTGTTTCGCTCATGGCGTATATGATCGTCAAAGATCGCGTCAATCCGATCATTATGACCATCCGTATGCCGATCTTTGAATCCATCGCTCTTGTCTGGGATCTACTCTACGATCTCTCCGTTCGTATCGGCGTCGCCTTCGGTGTGATCGCCGCTGCCGACTGGTATTATCAAAAGTGGCAGTACAAAAAAGACATGATGATGAGCAAAAAAGACATCAAAGACGAATACAAAAACCAAGAAGGCGACCCCTACATCAAAGGGATGCGCCGCCAACTTCATCAGGAGATGGCCATGAACGACTCCGTGAACGAAACGGGCAACGCTGATGCCGTGATCGTCAACCCCGAACATATCGCCGTCGCCATCAAGTACGACAAAGAGGGCGAATCCGCCCCCAAAGTCGTCGCCAAAGGCGAACGTCTGTGGGCGCAAAAGATCAAAGAGATCGCCAAAGAAAAAGGTATCCCCATCCTCCGCAACGTCCCCCTTGCGGGCGCCTTGAACAAACTTGAGCTCGGTCAAGAGATCCCCGAAGAACTTTATGATGCCGTCGCTGAGATCCTCCAATTCGTCTTCCAATTGGCCGAAGAACGCGGTGAAACCAAGTAAAACCACACCCCTTTGATCGCGCTGAAAACTTTTTTTCAAAAGATCAGCAACAGGATCACATCCCCTCGCGATACTAGAGTTGAAAGCTGAGGGAAAAAACACTCCCCGCAAAACAACTCACAACCCAAACAAGTGTGTTGGGTGACGATAAAACGAACCGCCTCGTTGTTGAGGCCAAACAAACTCAAAGGAGTCCTATCATGCTCGGAAATATCTTGAAATCAGTGATGCCCATGGCCGGTCAACTTCTCGGTGGTCTCGGTGGCGGCGGTGGCGCAGGCGGCCTCCTCGGTGGTCTTCTCGGTGGTGGCGGCGCAGGCGGCGCAGGTGGTGGTATCGGTGGTCTTCTCGGTGGTATCGGCAAAATGCTCGGCGGTGGCAACATCTTCGGTATGCTGAACCAAGCCATGCAAGCCTTCCAAGGTCTCATGGGTGGCGGTCAAGCAGGCGGCGCAGGCGGTCTCGGTGGCGCAGCAAACATGGGCCAGTTCCCCCAAATGCCCAACCCCGTCAACCCCACGGGTAACCTCGGAAACAACATCATGGGCCCCCAACAAGGTGCCATGAACCAACTCCAAGGTCTCCAAAACCAAATCGCAGGAACCGATGTCGGCGCACTCAACAAAAACCCCGCTGGCATGATGAAACTCCAAGAAGATATGCAAAAAATGCAAGAGATGTTTGAGACC
>CAUJFU010000071.1 GCA_963169055.1 Myxococcota bacterium | reverse complement strand
TTGTTGGATGGTTTTGTGGGGCGTTGCCCCACGCCCCACAAGGGAGCGCGGCTCCCTTGACCCCGAATTGGCGGGGTGATCAGAGATTTTTCAAACGAATAGCACTGCCGCTTGGAACATCGCGAACACGGGGTTTTTTGTCCACGATGCCACTCCGATGCTCATCAAAAATGCTTTGAAATCACGATCCAAACTTCCCGAACACTAGCAGGAGACGCTATGCAACCACCCACCACAGCACGATGGCTTCTTAGGATAGGACTGTTCTTTTTGGCGATGTTTGCTCCGTCCGCCATTCTTTGGGCGCAGCCGACTCCTGCTCTCGAACATCGCTACACTCTCCAGATCCGCTTTTCTTCGCACGCCCCGCTCACTCTTATCTCCGATCTGTTGTCAAGCGAGCCTCTTTTTCTTTCTAACCCACAAAAAATATTCCCTTTTCTTCTTCAAAATACGAATATGTCGCGCCCAATTTCTGTTTCTCCAACATTACAACATTGCCTGAAAACAGCAAGCGAATGCCCGATTGTCCGCGAAGTTTATCTCACGATCTCTTATCAAAATAAGACATTTTCTGCTCCTTGGCCGCTTCAAAAAAAGAGTGGTGTGGCGTTTTTTACTTCGATCTTTGCGCACCACCCCGATCCCTACGCCTTTTTGCTCGTCCTTCTCGAAAGCACCTATGCCCCCAACAATACGGCTTTTCGCATTCGGGGCGCTCTTTTTGATGCGATCTTTGCTTATGCCAAACAACACTCCAAGGATATGCCAAAACTTCAAAAGATCGCACAGATGATCTTGCGTGTCGCGGGTGAATCACGGCGAGATCCCTGTCATGGTATCCGTCATTTTTACTATCGTCTTGCTATGTACCTTCCGCGCATCCGACAAGATGCTCCGAAAGTTCTGCGCAAAACGCTCCAACAAGCGATGTTTTCGGCGGATGCTCCGTGGTGTTTTGGTCAGGCTCTTTTAGGGCAAGCGCGCCCCCCTTCACGACAGCAAGCATGGGCCTTTGCTTCCGATCGCGGCGACTGGTCTTTGGAGCCTGCAGACGATACGATCAACCAAGCCCATCCGCCGTCTGCGGCACCGTTCAAACGCCGTTGGTTGCTGCGTGCGGCCTTTCAACGCGCCTACAAAGATCATCACGATAGCCAACGCAATCGCACGATCCGCGAACTCGCGAAGATCTTTCAACCTTCTCTCCAACTCACCTCCGATGCCCTGAGCCTTCAACAAGATCGCTTTTACTTCCGAACGGATACACTTCTTGAAGAGGCCGATCCCGAGATACGCAAAGACGATGACTTGCAATTCGAGAAGATATCTGATCCGTTGCTGTATCGTCAGATGATTCTCCAGATCTTCCTACACTTACAGATCTCTTCTCCTGCTGCAAAACAACGCCTCTTCGATCTCTTCTACAGAGTTCGTACACAAGAACCAAGATTGCGTCCCTTCGCAGATGCTGCGTTTCGCTGTTGTTTTGACCTGAACCATTCGGCCCATCGAGCGACCCTTCACTCCTTGATGTTGAATTCAAACCAAAACCCTCATGCCATCGAGGTTTTGCGTCCTCTGCTGGATGTCTTTCTGGCCGATACTCGCCTTTCCCTTCCGTCATCTCAAACCCCGCACAACCAAACGTTGCGCGATATCGCCCGCACTTGGCGCGTATTGCGCAATCAAACAACCGTTGAGCCTTGGCAAGGATACTTTCTTGTCGCTGCAAGCCGCCACGCTCTAGGCGACGATCTGCGTGTCTTACTCCCTCGAACGCTTCAAGCTAAAATGATCCAAGAGATTTTTCGCATTATAGATCATATAAATTGTCAAGAACATACGTACAAATGCCATATCGCCCGTACCTTCGACCAACGCGGGCGATCGTTGATCGCACATCTTTTCGCATGGCGCACCCTCCCTGTCAGTCAAAAACAACAACGCCTTGACGAGATATCACGCCAAGCAGACCTGCTTTTCGCTTTGATCAAGCAACGCCCGTCGATCTCAAGCGCTCGTTATCTCGCATCCCTGCGCATCCTACGTCAACAGCTTCCGCGCTTTTTTCCCCACTATCCGTCTCTTCCTGAACTTGCCCATACGCGGCGAGCCATCCAACAGGCTCTTTTACAAGACTTTCAAGCACTTCTCTCCAACAAGCGAGACGACACCCACCAAGCTTCCATCTCCGCGTTGCTCGATCTTGCTCGACAAATCGCCCCTCATGAAAGTTGCCAAGAAAAATCATGGTTGTCTTTGCTCTTGACACCTCGTCCATCGGTTGGGCCTGAGTTGCGCAACCAGCTCTTTCAAACGGCCATCCATTTGTGGGGTGAAAAACATCATTCGTGCAAAAAAGATCAATTGCCTAGTGATATAGAAGAAAAAGTAAACCAGTCTTTTTCTTCTGATCTCTACAGCCAACCGATACGCACGACGCTTGAAAGCAAGCTTTCTCTGCAAAAAACCATCGCAAGCATCCATCAAGGCGGTCTATTTGAGGCCACGCAACCAATCGCTGCCTTGCTTCAAAAGATCGCTTCACACAACAACACAGCACACGCCCGCGAAAAGGCGTTGCTAGAGCAATGGAGCAAACTTTTGCTCCAACGCGATCTTCCCTGCGAGGAGATCAAGGATCGTTTGGGCCGCGCTACCGAACCTTTTTCTGATCAACCTTTCGACGATATGCGCGAGATGATCCATCTCCAGACCCTTTTGGCATGTGTCAAACGCCGTAGCTTTTTCGGCCTCAAGCGCCTTTCTGACGAAGAATCCAACGCAGCCGCCGAAGCCATCGAACAGAGCATCCTACGCGCTTTTTCTCATGCCACTCCAAAACAACGCGAACAGATATCCCATTCTCTTTATCGTGCGCTCAAAAGCCCTTCCCGATCAGATGCTTTGTTGGAGCGCAAAGATGATCTCCACGCTACCGACGCTCCCTCCGCTCAAGAAGTCTTTTGGCAACCCTTTGAACAAGAACACGCCCGTTGGCCTGATGCGGTTCAACTGCGTCGACTTGAGATCGCTTGGATTGTTTGGTCGATCATGGCCCAGATCCGCCTTGCACGCAGCCATGATCGAGTGCTTGCGCAGTTTCAACAAGGCCACCCAAACGACCCATGCACGACCACACTCCCTTTGCATCCGATGGCTTTTCAAAGCGATTTTCAAAACGACTTGGAAGCGATCAAAGAGAACAGCGAACAATTTCGCCGCGTCCTTCGGCAAGAAAAACAAAAGCAAGCAGACGCCCTTCGTATCTCTCGACACTTTGACCAACAACGCCAAGCCATCGAGCAGTCTTTGCAAAAGGCCGAACAGGACTTGTTGGAACTGCGACACAAGGCCCAAAGTGCCGAACTCGAAGCCCAAGCGGCTCTCTACCAAAAAGAGATCGCACAAGCGCTTGAAAGCCTAGAAAAAAAGCGCACTTCAATTGCTCGGCTGCGCCGCGATATCGCTCAAAAACGCCAACAACGAGCTGAGTTAGAAAAAAACATTCAAGAAGAAGGTGTGTCTTCTGAAAAGATTCGGCAAAAGATTGCACGCCTTGAGCAACAGATATTACGCAAGAAAAATGCTGGAAACAAAGAACAGCAACAACTACTTGAAGCCCAAGCAACACAAGCCGAACAAGAAAGCCTTGCCCATCGATCTCAACAAAAACAAATTCTTGCACTTTGGGAGATCCGCATCGAAGAAAGCGAGATCGCGATCGAATTGTTACGTCAAGAGATCCTCGCACGCAAGTCCGCTATCCAAGCCGCCGAACAGCTCGCCAAAAAGATCATCCAACAAGCAAACCAACAGATCCCAGCACTCGATCGACAGATCCGAGCCGAGCACAAAAAACGCTTTTGGAAACGCCTCGTTCTGATTGGATGCGCTTTGTTGGGGGCCGTGATTGGTTCTTATGCAGGCAACCCTGTGCTTGGTCTTCATCTCGGACTGAGCGCGGGTTCTGTTGTGGGCAAGGCTTTCGTCGACAAGGATTGGCAAGGGGCTGCTTTGGATCTTGCGACGGAAAGTAGTTTTTTGCTGATCTCGCGTGCGACATCTGTCCCCAGAGTCGCGGAGTGGATCAGACAGACACAAACCTCTTCGTCTTATAACAAATCGCTCACATTGTTGTTTCAAGAAGCACAAAAAGCGTTGGCCTCTTTACCCATGTCTCTCTCTCCAAAAGAGAAAAGACTCTGGTTACAACACTCGATCCGTCGCCTTGTGGTCACGATGCCGGACTTTGCCCATCGTAGCCTTGTTCCGTTGGCCTTTCAAAAACTCTCGCAACAGGCCAAGAAAGGCTGGCAACGGACTCTGCTTGAAGCGGCTTTTGATCTTCACCAAAAAGCCTTGGTTGAAAAACTCGCTGCGTTCCCGCTGCTTTCTAAAAAAGGGCTGAAGCTGCTTGCGGCGCACCACAGCTTGCATTTCTTGCGCAACTACCCGACAACATCCCCTCTGTTCGCCGAACTGAGAGCATTGGATCAGCGGTATCGAATCTTTCCTACGCCAGATGAACTCTTTGAACTTCATTTGACAAGATGGTCCAACCGCCTACTTTCACAAGTCAAATCGCTTTCTGGTGAACAAGTCTTTTCGATATGGACTCACGTGCTGCGAAAAACCAAACGATGGAATCCAACACAATTTGCTCGACTTAGCCTACACGCCCCTCGCCTTCGCACTTACGGGAAACAGCTTCGCACCCTTCGCTTTGCTTCAAAGGAGGTCTTGTATCCTTTGGCAAAAGCGAATGTACTTCAATTGTCGATGAGTCTTTTACCTATCATCCTCGAAAAATTAGGATATCGTCCGCAAGAAAAGGCTGATCTTCTTCATGCACTTTTCTTCGGGTCCCCCGATATCTTGCAAAGCCGCTTTGGCTCGTGGGTGCCGATCCTGCGCGCTCTTCTTGAACAAGATGCGATCGCCTTGGTCAAAGGTATCCGACAAAAACTTCACGAAAAGCAAACCGCCGACGCATGGAAGGCTGCTGTCGAAAAGGCCGAGGCTTCTTTTCGCCAAACCTTAGCTTCTGCTCTTTCGCATCAAGCCGAGGCGACTTCTGTTGCGACACAAAGCACCCTCTCGCCCCACACTTCTTTTCTCTCGCTCTTGCGCGACCTTGAAAAAGATCGAAGCACCCCGCCTCTCGGTGTGGAGAGGTATCAAAAAGACTTTTTTATGTTCCAAGCTGCTCGATGGCTGAGCTTGCAAGAGCGAATCATCGCATTCCAAAAAGAGAATCCTGCGTATCATCATTATCTTCAATTTTTGATCTTGCCCAAAGAAAAAGCGGTTGCCTTGTTAGCGAGTTCACTACAAGAATACAACAAGCAACAGCAAGAACAGCGTTTCTTGGCACTTGCACAAGAGCTTCGTCAAAAACTCGCCCGCTCTTCGGACGGATGGGCCGTTTTGCTTCCCGAAGCCAAACGTCGAATCCAAGCCTTGTATCCTCGGTCCAACGAAGTCCTGCAAAAACAAAAACTTTTGCGCTTACAAACCCTCTCCGATCCCAGCGTCTTACAGCGCCTTTACACAGCCCAGATGGCACGCTTCCAAAAGCGGCTACTCGAAGAAAAAGAGCGCCTCGAAAAGTCAGTAGAGTCTGACAGCACTCTACAACGGCGGGCTGCATTTGAGCGATTTCGTCGCTTTGTCCAAGAAGAACTACCTCGCTATGTCTCTGAAACACAAGCTGATTTGACCAAGATCGAAAGACAGCTCGCGACGGTAGAGACACAAAAGCACAAAAAGCAACTACAAGCCGAAGTCCAGAAGCAAGAAGGCTCGATCCGCCTCCAAAAAGCTCGACAAGCGTATCTGCGCTACCAACAAAGCCTCGCTCGTACCGGCTGGATGCGTGAAATCCTTACCCTTCGGGAACAACAAGCCTCGCTCTCCCTCGAAACGCACGAACACCACCTTAAGCAACGCCTCCTCAAAACAAAAGAACTCCGCACCAAACAGGAAGAGATGGAGTTGCGGTTGGATGAGGCGAATCTTTTGTTAAAAGGAGGTGACGCACGCGAACAAATCGCCCAAAAACGTGTGGATGTTCGAGAGATCATGCGCAAGATCCGAGATCTGCGCCAACAACATTTTCGGAGGCTGATCAAAAAGAAACGCCTTCAGATCGCCACGTTGCGCCTGCGCTTGCGCCAGAGATCGACCGAGCAATATCCGCCTCCATACAAAGACTTCTTTTCTTCGACGTGGAGCCTTGCTGCTCTCCAAGACTTACGCGCCCAAGCACTCGCAAGGATGGGCGAAAGCTTGCGCGCCGCTCACGGAACGATGCGCTGTCTTGGTTTCGATATCTCGAATCAAAGCAAGATATACTATGGAAAAGATACAGAACATTTTCCCCTTTATATGCAGAATCAATTGAACGCCATTCGATCTCTTTGGACGATAGGAGGGAGGGGGGTTCGTTGTAAAGACAGGACTTTCTTTTTCGATAAACCCACGCGCTACCGTCAAGCCATCGAGATATTCCAAGAGACGGGAACCTTACGACTGGCTCCAAGCTACGAAGATCTCCATCTCAGCGAGGAAGAAAGAAACATCAAGATCAAAGATGTTCGCTTTTATCTGGGTGTTGCATCGGATCCGCAAGAATTGGAAACCAACACGATGAGTACCGAGATCCGACTGCGACATCCTCTCGATCAAACCAACTTGATCCATTGGCGGGGCCGCTATCTTGCCGAACTTCAAGGCAAACAACCCCCGCGCAAAGATTCCGTGAAAGGCCAGATCAACTTGGGGGCACCGCTGCTCAACGATACCTGTAGCGGCGCAACCTATCAACGTTTCGAGCCGCCTGCGGATGTCGGAAACTCTCTGTTGTATCTCTCCCCTTTTACTCGTTGGGAGATCCGCATCACGGCCCCCAAAAGCAAGAGATTGCTCCGCCATCTTAAGATCAAAAGTCTCCGTATCCGTCTTTTTTATCTTGATTAACTTTGGACAGATCGTATCAGCGCTTCACGAGGCGAAAGCCAAGATCGGTGTAGCGGTCTGTGGCGGCGGTTCTATGCCGAAAGGCAGCGCGTGAAGTTTGGGCGTAGTTCTGCCATCCGCCGCCTCGCATCGCACGAAATAAGGTTTTTTTTGTGTAGATGGGATCCTCTTCTTTGAGGAGACGATAGGCTGCTGCTTCGTATCCGTCATACACCCATTCGTACACATTGCCATGCACGTCACACAATCCCCAGTTGTTTCGGGCCAAACTGCAAACCTCGATGGTTTTTTTTCTGTTGTCTCCCGTCGGGCAATTCGCCAAGGCAAAGCTGCCGTTGTGATTGGCTTGGCTTGTGGAGAGGCACGGCCCTGTGTGGAAAGGGCTTGTGGTTCCTGCGCGTGCTGCGTACTCCCATTCCGCTTCGGTGGGCAACCGCCATCCCTTGCATCCGAGGTAATCGCTGTTTTTGTTTCCTATCCCATCGCATCGCAACGCATCGTTTTCACCGCCGCACACAAAGCACTTTGGCAACCTCATCTTCTCCGAAAGCTGGTTCGCAAACAGCGCCGCTTGATGCCAACTCACACTTTCAACAGGGCAATTGGGGCCGCACGATGAAAAGTGCGAAGGATGCGTGCCTGTGACCGCCTTGTATAATCTTTGGGTCACTTCGCTCTCCATCATCCAATACCCTTGACGTATTCGGACCTTTCTCTGTAGCCCTTCATCGCCATCTCGATAAGGTTCGTTCTCAGGGCTTCCCATCCAAAAGGTTCCGCGTGGGATCCAGCGCCCGAAAAAGGCCACACCGTCGACCATAAACCTTTTGGGTTGCCCTGCTTGTGTGGACAAGGCTTCGATCTTCGGTGCCTGTTGCTCCATTTGTCGTTGAAGGGTTCGGATGGCGAGAGCTTGTTGTTGGAGGCGATGTTCAAAGGAGGCGGCGGTTTGTTTTGCTGCGGTCGCTTCTTGTCGTGCGATCTGGGCGGATTGCTCGGCTTGTTTGATTTGCTTGGCGGCTTCTTGTCGTGCGATCTGGGCGGATTGTTCGGCCTGTTTGATTTGCTTGGCGGCTTGTGCGACTTTTTCTTGGGAGGCTTCGGCGGCTTGTTTTGCAGTTTCGGCTTGTTGTCTTGCGAGAGCGGTCTCGTGGGCGGCTTGTTGTCTTGCGAGAGCGGCCTCTTGGAGCGCCCGCTCGCTCAACTGTTTCGCGGCGTCGGCCTGTTGTTTCGCAGCGTCGACTTGTTGTTTTGCAGCGGCCACCAAGCGGGCTGTCTCCAGAAAGCGAGTGTCCAACGTCACAAAGCGCGATTGCAGCCGGCGCAACATCCCTATGACATCGGCGTCTCCCGCCCGAACATCTCCTCCGGCACCCAACACCCACAACAAACCGATTCCCCCCACACAAAGCAACGCCCGCCAATGGTGCATGATCACCTCCGCATCGTTTGAAGATTCAGGCGAAACAATACACACTTTTTCACTTTCTGAAAAGCGCAAGCTTCAACAATGGATATGTAGAAGAATGTATTGTTCGTTCTTACGCAAAGATTGTGTTCGCGAAATCCACCGAATTTTCTTGTCATATTTTTGCAAGGCTATGCAACGGCCCGATGGGAAGAGGTGTATCCCTATCGCGCTCATGGTAGAGGAGGCAGTGATCACTCAAGAAACGAACCCCAGCAGCGAATCTTTTGTTTTTTCTTATACCCAACTCAAAGGAATATCCACCATGGTGATGCGCTTCTTTCGGTATGC
>CAUJFU010000070.1 GCA_963169055.1 Myxococcota bacterium | reverse complement strand
GACGCAGTGGAAAAGGGAAAGCGTGAAGAATCAACCCGTTGTAGGGGCGGTTCGGGAACCGCCCACGCCTGAACCCGTTGTAGGGGCGGTTCGGGAACCGCCCGCGCAGGCAACAACGGCCTATTTCGCATCGGTATGACATTTCAGTCTCTTTTCTTCACCCAATGCCCGTGGCGTGATACGACATCTGCCCATGCCAGAACCCCCCCGCTGGATGGGCTTTACAGACGATGTGTCCGAGTGTTAGCCACACCTGGATGCCCCTACGTGTCGGCGCACGCGATGGGCGGATTTCTTAATCTATCCGCGAAAATGCTCGAAGAGGGCATCCTTGGGTTGATTGGCGTTGGCGGTATGTTCGCGGTTTGCGCCTGCTTCCCAGACGCGGCCACTCCACGGGTTTTTGACCACAAACTTGTACTCAAAGTGCGTACCTGCGGGGATATCGAGAGCGACCTTCCAGTCGGGCCAATCGTTTGCGTTGAGACGGATGCCCTTGTCAAGATCCCAGCCGCCGAGTTCGGGGATATCGCCGACGAGGTAGACTTGGTCCCCGGGGCGGGTGTGTGGGTGGTGGACGGAGAAGGCGACTTGGGTGTGGGGGACGCTGCTTGGATCAAAGTCGGGATCATAGTGTCGGCGTAGGTTGGTGACTTCGCCGAGGTAGCGTTGGGCGATATCGGTGTCGCGGATCACGAGCAAGTCGTCATCGGACACTTGGCTCCCCGCGTACCAGTTGTAGGCTCCTGTCATGGTGGTTTGGCCGTCAAACACGGCGAATTTGTGGTGCATGGCGGCGTAAGGGTTGTTGTTGAAGTTGGTTTTGATCTTGACGATCTCGATGCCGTGCTGTGCGAGAAGTTCGTCGGTCGGATCATTTGCGGTGAGGCGTCCGTAATATTCGCCATCATCAGCGATATTTTTCTCAAGAAGAATCGAGACTTTGACACCGCGTTGTTGAGCACGAATCAGTGCATCAAGGATGTCTTTGTGCTGTCCTGCGTCGTCAAATTGGAGAGAGCGCAAGGTGAACATGGAGAGGGTGATGCTATCTTTGGTTTTTTCGATCTCGTCGTAGATGGCTTTGGGGACGTTGTGTTGTTGGGAATAGAGGACGTTGACTTTGTCGAGGGGTTGGATGGAGCGGTCGACTTGGGCCTCACCTGCGACGCCACGGAAGATATCTTCGTAGAGGGCCGCGACGGCAGGTGAGCGCAAGATCATCATATTTTCGTTGTTTTCGTCGTTAGAGCGGCTTTCCCAATTGTAAGAACCTGTGGTGACAGTGTGTCCGTCAAAGATCGCAAACTTTGTATGATTGGAAGCAAACATCTCGTCGCGTGCGATGCCGATGACGGGGACACCGGCTTGTTGGAGCCGCTTGTATTCGAGTTGGTAGGATTTGTTGGGATCCATCTGATGGGCGGCGGTGAGCAGTTTAACCTCGACGCCTGTTTGGTGGGCTTCGATCAGTTTGTTTGCGATATCGGGGTCGTTGATATTGAAGACGGAAGCATGGATGCTGTGGTGGCTTTGTGGGTCGAGGCGTTTGGCTTGGATGACTTTGTCGATCTCGGCGATCAAGGCGCGCTCGGGGTGTTGGTAGGGGGCGAAGTAGACTTCGACGGGTGGGACGGTATCTTTGAGGGAAGCGGTGGCGTTGTGGATGCGTGTTGGGTCGGCGATGGGGGCGATAGCTTCGGGGTTTTGAGCGGTGGACGTGGGTGAGCCGAGTTGTGTGGAGGGTGAGCGCAATGTGTTGGCGTCGGCGATCTTGTAGAAGTGGTGAGAAACACAAAGGTCGCGTTGTCCGTCGTGATCGACGTCGGCTTGTACCTTATAAGAGAAGCGAACTTCTTTGACCGAAGATCGGCCCGGGATATCGGGGAAGATGGAGATCGGATCGACGCCCCACTTTTCTCGGCCATCGGGGAGTTTGCCTTTGTATTGGGGGCGATAGAGGTAACGCTCGGTGCTTCCGTCTTCGCGCTCGACTTGGACTTCGACGGCCATCTTTTTGTGGTACTCGTAGTTTTGGACGGCGAAGTCGATGTAGCCTTTGATCTCACCGATGGGTGCGGCGCTTTGGGGAGCTTTCCAAAAGCCGTGATCGAGGGGCTGCATATAGCGTTCGGCGGGCGTGGCGGGGGTGTGAGCGTGGTGCGTGTTGGGGGGGGCTGACTTGGAGCGGGACGCTCAAAGCGGTGCGGATCGCGGGTGGAGGAAGGGCTTGGGGTGGGGGCGACGGGAGCGGTGTTGGAGGTGTGAGGTGCGTTGGGCGCGGGGGGGAGGGGACGATGGGGGTTGGTGCGTGTTGAGTTGGGCATGGAGGCTCCCTTTCTTTGTGTCTCGTGGTTGGGGTGTTTGTGTGGGAGTGAAGTTTAGTGTTTTTGAGGTGGGGGTGGAGGGAAGTGGAGAAGGCTTTGGGAAGTGCGATGAGGGCGGGGATCTTCGCAGTGGTTGGGCATCACAAAAGGCATGATGTAAAGCTGGCTGTATCGGCCTTTTCTGGCAGTAAAAGCGATCTGTTTCCCGTCGGGCGAGAAGACGGGCAAGACATCTTGGGCGTGGCTGTAAGTCAGGCGTTTGAGGCAGGTTCCTTCGGTGTTGACGAGATAGAGTTCAAAGTTTTTTCGGTCGTCGCTGTTGGCGCTGAAAAGAACCCATTTTTCGGAGGGATGCCAGAAGGGCGCCCAGTGGATGCCCGATTTGAAAGTCAATTGGCGGATATTGCGGAGTGTTGCGTCTTGTAGGTCGGCCACAAAGATCTGGGAATTGCCTTTGGCGTCAAAAGAGCGCCATGTCACGGCTTTTCCGCTGGGGGAGAGGAAGGGGCCGCCATCGTTGCCTTTACGCCAAGTGAGGCGGCGTTGGGCTGTGCCGTCTGCGTTCATCAAGTAAAGCTCTTGGTCGCCGTCGCGGTGGGAGCTAAAGATGATATGCTTTCCGTCGGTGCTGTAGGTTCCTTCGGCATCGTAGCCGTTGGCGTGGGTCAGGCGTCGGGGATTTTTGCCATCGAGATCAGCAAGATAGATCTCGTAGGGTTTGTAGACCCAAGTGTAGGTTCGTTTGTGTTTTGCGCGGCTTTTTTTGCCCCATTTTTGGGACTTAGCGGCTTGTTCGCGTTGTGCGCGGTGCTTGGCGACCCAAGAGGGGGCGAAAAAACGGAAGTGATAAGATTCTTTCACTTCATCGACGGTCGAGGCGTAAAGAATACTCTTTCCGTCTGGATGGAAATAAGAACATGTATCATCGCCATCATGGTTGGTAAGGCGCGTTTCTTTTCCACTTTGGAGGTCAAGGATATAGATTTGTGTATGGGCGTGTTCTTTTCTTCCGTAGGATTGAAAGATCAGTTTTTTTCCATCAGGTGAAAAATAGGCTTCTCCGTTGACCCCTTGGGAGGTGAGTTGGCGAGGGGAGGCCGGGATGTAGCCTTGTGGCGGTGTGGGGAGTGGCTGAGGGGCGACCGAGCGGCGCGAAACAAAGGGCTGTTTGGATAGCGCTGTTGTAGAAGTGAGGCGTGTGGGTTGGGTGGTGGGCGGGTTTGCGTAAGCCCACGAAAGTAGGGCGAAGCAAAGCGCCGAGAGTGCAAGGCCACCGAACCATGAGCGGTTTGGCGTGGTGGATGAGGATGTAGCGAGCATCGTGGAACTCCTGTTCTGTTTGAAACAAAGGCGCACGGTGTGCGTTCTTTGAGACGGTTTGGTGGGCTGTTTTGTAGCGTCGTTCTTTTTTTCTGTCAAAGGTGGCTTTGTAGGCGAGCGGCAGCGAGGCGTTGAGGGCGGCGCGAGAGGTCGAAGATCACGAGGCATGAGACGGCATCGGATGGATAATACGAAATCCGCCCATCGCGTGATCGTAAAACGTAGGGGC